>DASYRF010000107.1:0-22572 GCA_036004705.1 Myxococcota bacterium | reverse complement strand
GCGCGGGCGCGGGCGCGGGCGCGGCGTCGGCGTCCGCGGTCGTGGTGGTCAGCTCTGCCATCGGTGTCCTGGGCCCCGTCGCCGGCAACGCTCCTTACCCGTCGTGGGTCGCACCGTCAAGCGACCGCCACGCCGCGGGGCGATGGTACCTCACGAGCCTCGTCGGGGCGGCCCCCGCCTCCCGCCGCGACGTGTTGTCGGCGGGTCATCGTCTAGTCGCCACTAGTCGCCACCGGCCGCCTCAGCGGCCTCGCCCTCACCCGTGGCGGGCGCGCTCGCCGGGCCCGCCTCCGCCGGGGGCGCCGTGACCTTCACGTCGTCCGTCCCCGCCAGCGCGCGCTTGTAGGCGCGCACCATCGCCTTGTCGCGCGGCGGGTCCTCGCCGTACAGGTCCTTCGTCTCGCCGGGGTCTGCCGACAGGTCGTACAGCCGGTAGCTGCCGCTGCCCACGTCGTGCGTCAGCTTCAGGTCGCCTCGAATGAAAGCACGGCGCGCGTCGTTGTAGGGCCCGGCCGGCAGGTCGATCCAGACGTCGCGCGGCGGGGGCGCCGCACCGAGCGCCTCGGGCAGGAGCGTGGCCCCACGCAACACCGGCTCGTCCGCCGGCCAGGGCACGCCCATCAGCGCCATCATCGTCGGCACCAGGTCGACGAGCCCGACGCGGCGCTCGACCACGGCGCCGGCGCGCCCCGCCGGCAGCCCCGGCGCGACCACCAGCAGCGGCACGCGCACCAGCTCGTCCCACAGCTCGTGGCCGTGGAAATACACGCCGTGCTCGCCGAACCCCTCGCCGTGGTCGGCGGTCACGACGATGGCGGTGCGCGCGCCGTCCGGCCGGGCCGCCAGCGCCGCCACCAGCCGCCCGATGCTCGCGTCGACGTAGGCGACCTCGCCGTCGTAGTGGTCCGACTGCTTGTTGCCGAAGTGGTCGAACTCCGGCGGCGGCGTGTAGAGCTTGTGCGTGTCGAGGTAGTGCACCCACAAGAACCAGCGCCCCGGCGCGGCCCCTTCGCCGCCGAGCCACGCCAGCACCCGATCGGTCAGCGCCGCCGCGGTGGGAATCTCCTCGATCCGCGCGGCGTCGGCGGGCACCGCCCCCGTGTCCCACGTGTCGAATCCCTGCGCGAAGCCGAAGCCCTTGCGGAAATACCAGTGCGACGCGAACCCGGCCGTACGCACGCCGGCCCCGTGCAGCACCTCGGCGATGCTCACGTTCGCGTCGAACATCCTGGTGAAATGTCCCCAGTCGCGGAGGATCTCGCCGGGGTGTCGCCCGGTGATGATGGTGGGGATGGACTTCGGGGTGAACGACGAGGGCGCGTAGGCATTGGCGAAGCGCACGCCGCGCGTGGCAAGTGCGTCCAGCGCAGGCGACGTGGGCCGCGCATAGCCGTAGCAGCCGAGGCGATCGGCGCGCAGCGTGTCGACCGTGATGAGGACGACGTTCTCCGCGTGGAGCAGCGCCCCTGCCGCCGCGGCGGAGATGTCGGGCGCCGCCGCGCCGGCCGCGCCGGCGGCCCCCGCCGTGCCTCCACCCTCGCCGGCGCCCGGCGCGCCGGCCGCCAGGTCCGGCGCCGCGTCACCCGCCGCCAGGTCCAGGTCGGCGCCGTCGCAGTCTTCGTCGCGGCCGTTGCCCGGCACGTCCAGCGCCCCCGGGTTCACGTTCGGGTCGCCGTCGTCGCAGTCGCCGCCGCCGAGCCGCGCGCGGTAGCCGTCCCCGTCTGCGTCCGGGCCTTGCATGATCCGCAGCAAGCTTGGCAGCAGCAGCGCGTGCTCGCAGGCCGTCACCGCGCGCGGCGCGCCCGGAAGAGCCGCCGCCGCCACGGCGTAGCCGCCCAGCGACAGCACGCCCCCGGCCGCCGCCGCGATCCACGCGCCGCGCAGCCGCCCCGCCCGCGCCGGTCCCACGAATGCCTCGCGCGCGGCCACCCAGACAGCCGCCGACGCCAGCAGTCCCAGCGGCGCGCCCCAGGCGATCTGACGCACGGACTCGATCTTCCACAGCGCGACCGCGGTCACGCCTGCCGCGCCCGCCGCCACCAGTACCGCTGCGGCGAAACGCGGCCGCGCCGGCCAGCCGGCCAGCCGTCGCAGCCCGGCGTGCTCTGCGACCTCGAGCGCGCGCGCGAAACCGCTTCCCAGCACTGCCCACAGCGCCACGTGCAGGCCCGCCACCCCGAGGATGGTGACGGCGAGCGCCAGCGCGGCGAGCTGCTGGTTGCGGTAGGCCGTGAGGAAGTGATGGTTCAGCCGATAGGCGACGGCCAGGAAGGCGGCGACCGCCGCGGCGAGCGCATAGAACCGGCCGGCGACTTGGCGTCGCTCTCGGGCGGGCGCCGCGTCGGCGCGCGCCAGCCAGGCCCAGGCCGCCTGCAGGCTCGCCTCGCCGGTGACCGGCGCATGCAGCGCGGCGGCGAGCAGGCCCGCCCCCAGCCACAACGCCCCATGGCCCGCGGCCGCGGCGGCGAACACGGACGCGCCTTCTCCGGCGCGCAACCCGCCGCCGGCCTGGCGAACGGCGACCAGCGCGGCGATCGTCTCCATCAGCGCGGCCGCGGCGCCGGCCACCGCGCCGCCCGCGACCCAGGGCAGCGCTCGGCCCAGCACGCCGGGGCCGGCCGCGGCGGTGGGCGCGGCGGGGGCGAGCATCGCCATCACGGGCAGCGGAGCGGTCTGGCGCACGGGCGACGGAACACGCGCGATCGACACGGTCTCGTCATACCGTTGCCGCGCGCAGCGAGCAACCTTCCGGAAGGTTCTTTCCGCGGCGCTCCCGCGTACGCACGCAGGTCGCCTCGACGCGGCGACCCGCGCCTCTTCATCGCCGCAGCGGCCTCTGCATGGCGGTCGAGGTCGCCGGGCCGATGCGTTCGCCTTCCGCCACGCTCGCCTCCACGCGCCCCCGCCCCGCGCCGCGGCGCGTTGACGCCCGCCCAGCGCGCGGCAATACTCCGCCCGTGCCGCGCGCCTCGGTGACACGCTCCGCCGCCGCGACCGCGCCCGCGACCGCGGCGCGACACGCGCCCGGTGGGCCGGGCGACGCCGAGGCCGACCGCCGCGTCCGGCGCACGCAAGCGTCCATCCTGGCTTGCGTCGCCGCGGCCTGCTTCGGCCTGGGCGTGGGCTTCGCGCGCCTGCTTTCGGGCGAGGGCGGTCCCGCGGCGGCGGTGGCGATCCCCTGCGACCCGCCCTGTCCGGAAGGTCACGAATGCCTGCAAGGCATCTGTGTGGCGCCGCCCGCCTCGATGCCGGCGGAGGCGTCCGACGGCGCCGCCGGCGCGACCGCGGCCTCCGGAGCGGGACCTACGGGCGCTCCGGCGTCGGCCAGCGCCTCGGCCGCTGTTCCCGTCGGCGACCCCGTCGCCTCCGTCGGCATGCAGCGCGTCTCGAAGTGCGAACGCCCGCTTGCCCCCGGCGCAACGTGCGACCACAAGGCCTTCCCGAAGATGGAGTACGCCATGAACGGCCAGGCCAAGCGCTTCACCAAGTGCTACCTGGCGGCGCGCGCGACGGCGCCGGCGCTGGCCGGTTTCTTGAAGGTCCGCATTCACATCGACTTCACAAACAAGCGCACTGACTCGTGGATGGACAAGACCAGCAACATCGACGACGCGGCCCTGCGCAAGTGCGTCTTGGACGCGCCGGCTGCCGTCGTCGACTACGAGTGGCCGCACCTGTACGAGGAGATCTGGGTCTGGTACCAGATCAGCTTCGGCATCCGGCCGAAGTGACGGGGGGCGCGGGCCGCGGCGCGCCGGTGCCGGAGGCGTGATGGCGAAGCGGGCGCTGATCACCGGGGCGGCCGGGCTCGTGGGCGCGAACCTGGCGCGCGTGCTGCTCGCCGACGGCGCGCGCGCGGTGCGCGGCCTCGTGCGCGCAACGACCGATCTGCGCGCGTTGGCGGGCCTGGACGTGGAGCTGGTGCGCGGCGACGTGCGCGACCCGGAGGCGCTCGAACGCGCCATCACCGGGTGCGACGTCGTCTACCACTGCGCGGCGGTGTACCAGCTGGGGCGCCAGGGCGCGGCGTCGGACGCGGAGATCATCGACACCGCCGTGCGCGGCGCGACGAACACGCTGGAGGCGGCGGCGCGCGCGGGCGGCGTGGAGCGCGTGGTGCTCACCAGCTCGGTCGTAGCGGTCGGGCGCAGCCACGCCGCGGACGTGTCTTGCGACGAGAGCTGGACGTGGAATCTCGACGGCGCTTACGCCTACATCGTGGCCAAGCGCCGCGCCGAGGACGCCGCGCTGGCGCTGGCGGCGGCTCGCGGGCTGACGCTGGTGGTCGTCAACCCGAGCGGCGTGCTGGGCCCGTGGGACACCCGTCCGACGCCCACGGCGGCGAGCGTGCTGACGCTGCTGAACGCGCGCGTGCCGGTGCCCTTCTACCCGGCCGGCGGCGGCAACATGGTGGACGCGGAGGACGTGGCGCGCGGACACCTGCTCGCCGCGCGGCACGGGCGCGCCGGCGAGCGCTACATCCTGTGCGGCGAAAACGCCACCTACCGGACGATCCTCGGCACGGTCGCGCGCTTCGCCGGACAGGCGGCGCCGCGGCTCCCGCTCGGCCCGCGCGTCGCGTGGGGGCTGGGTGCGGTCATGGAGGCGGTGTCGAAGCTGACCGGCCGCCCGCCGGAGCTGACGCGCGAGCTGGCCGAGCAGCACGTCGGCCTCTATCAGTACTACACGCCCGCGAAGGCGGCGCGCGAGCTGGGCTACGCGCCGCGCGGGCTCGCGGCCGTGCTGGCGCGCGCGATCCTGTGGTTCGTGCGCGACGGGAAGCTGCGCCGCCCGGAGAAGCTCGACCGGGAAGCGCTCGAGATCGCCGCCGCCGCTGTCCCTGGCGCCGGCCCCACCGCCCTTTCTGGCGGCGCATACGAACCGAGCTAGGATCCGGAGCATGAGGACCCGCCGGGTCGTTTGGCTGCGGCGACCCCGAGGGCTGCTGCTGAGCCTGCTGGGGCTCGGGCTGGCGCTTGCCGCCGCGGCTGCCGCCCCGGTCGCCCCCACCGCTGCCGCCGCGGCTCCGGCTGCGGGTGCGGCTCCGGCTGCGGCTGCGGCTTCGGCTGCGGCTGCGGCCGCGGCTCCGGCTTCGGCCGCGGCTCCGGCGGCGGCGCCCGTCGGCGCGGCGCGCACGCCCGCGACGTTCGTAGTGCCCGCGGAGCTGCGCGACCTGGACGCGTTCCTGACGGGCGTGGCGGCCATCCCGGGGCTGCCGGCGCGGCTCGAGGCCGCGAGCCGCCCCTTCTTGGGCGTCCCTTACAAGCTCGACGCGCTGGGTGAAGGGCCGGGCGCGCCGGACGCCGACCCGCTGTGGGACTTCACCCGCTGCGACTGCCAGACGCTCGTCGAGGAGGTGCTGGCGCTGACGTTCTCGCACGACCGTGCCGAGTTCGAGGCGCGCATGCGCGCGCTGCGCTACGTGGGCGGCGCCGTCGCGTACGAGGCGCGGCGCCACCTCGTGGAGCCGCGCTGGCTGCCGGGCCTCGTGGCGGAGGGCTACTTACGCGAGGTGACGCCCGACGTGGGTGGCGCGGCCACGGCGACGGCGACGCTCGTCGTGGATGACCGACCGCTCGCCCCCAAGTTCGAGAAGCTGCGCAAGAAGGTCGGCGGCGCGTGGCCCGCCGGGACGTATGCGCTGCGCTACGTTCCGATCGACGTCGCCATCGCTCGCCACGCCGCCATCCCCGCGGGGACGGTGCTGCTGCCCGTGCGCGCCCCAGTGCCCGACTCGCCGTTCCTGGTCTCGCATATGGGGCTCGTGCTGGTGCGCGACGGGAAGCGCCTCTTTCGTCACGCCTCGTCGTCGCCCATCTTCAAGAAGGTCGTCGAGCAGTCGCTCCCGGGGTACCTCGGCTTCCTGAAGCGCTACTTTGCCGACAAGGACCGCCCCGTGATCGGCGTGGCCGTCTACGAGGTGACGGACCCGGGCCCGCTGCGCCCGACGACGACGGCCGCGCCGCCCGCCACGACGCACGGGACGCCCTGACGCCTCCGATTCAGCGCGACGGGTCGTCGGGGTGCATGCCGCCGCGCGGGGCGGCGAGGTGCGCGCGCAGCCAGCGGCCCGGGTTGTGCCAGGCCTCCCCGCGCGCGACCAGATCGGCGGCGAAGGCCGCGGCGACGTCGTCGAGCGTTTCGTAGGGCGGCAGCGGCGGTGGCGGTGGCGGTGGCGACGACGGTGACAGCGGCGTTGGCGTACACGGTGACGGTGACGGGGACGCTGACGGGGACGGGGACGGGGACGCGGACGGTGACAGTGGCGCTGGGGTTGGCGGTGACGGTGACGGGGACGGGGACGCGGACGGGGACGGGGACGCGGACGGTGACGGTGACGGTGACGGTTGCGGTGACGGCGGCCACGCGGCGATGGCCGCCGCGGCGGCCGTGCGCGCGGCAACGGCGGCGGTGAAGCGTCCGAGGGCCGCGGGATCGGCGCTCTGCGGATCTCGTCCCAGGCGGGCGCGCAGGCCCCCGGTCGGGGTCGTGGCGGCCGTGCAGCAGACCGCCACGTCACCCGTCACGACTGCCGGATCGTGTACGGGCGCGGCGAACGCGCGTGCACAGTCGTAGGCGACCGCGAGCACCTGTGCGCCAGGCACCCCCTCGCCGGTCATGCCCTCGACGTACTGCACGAGGAGCGCGTGCCGCACGTCAGGGAAGCGCGCCAGCACCGCGCGCACCGCGGCGTTCAGCTCGTCCGCCGCACGGTCCAGCGCCGCCCGCGCGCCCGCCGTGCCGTCCTCCGCCGCCGTCGCGGCCTCCTCGGCGCGTACGAGAAGCCGTCGCCCCTCCCAGTCCACGCGCCAACCCGCCTCGCCGGGCGCGCCCTGGAAGGTCCCGCCCCACGTCCAGCCCGTCCCGGCCAGCGCGGTCCAACCCAGGTGCATGAAACGCGTCAGCGCGGCGCGATGCACCAGCGCCTTCTCGTCGATTACCACGGGCACGAGCACCGGCGCCGGCACCGGGGCGATCCGTCGCGCGTCACTCGTGGAACGCGTCCAGCACCGCCGGGTAGCCGGCGGGGAAAGACACCGGCGCCGCGCGCGCGAAGAGCGCCTCGTCCAGCACGCCGGCCTGCGCGTACAAGTCCGCGGGCGGTGCGCCCGCGCACCCGCCGGGCAGCAGCCGCGCCTCCACCGCCGCCAGCGCCAAGCCGTGCGGCCCGTCGGTCCCCTCCATCTCGCACGCCTGGAACAGCGACGCGTATCCCGTCCCGACCGTGGCGAAGCTGGCCAGGTACGCAGACAGCTCGCCGCGCGTCGCGCCGTCGAGCGCGGCGTCGCACCCGCTGCAGGCCGGACCTCCGCCGCCCAGCGCACCGTCCCACAGCGACGCCGCGGCGGCCCGCTCGTCGGCCGCGTGACGCGTCTCGTGCACCGCCACGCCGCGCGCCAGCCACGCCACCAGCCCGCCCAGCGCCGCCTCCAGCCCCCGCGCCCGCTCCAGCTCCTCCGACGCCGTGGACAGCGCGCGCGCCTCGTCCGGCGTGACGTCGGGGCATGCCCCGCCGCGCCGCGCGTCGCGCACCGCCGTCCGCCGCAGCAGCGCGCGCCCCTCCGCCGGCAGCCCCTTCCACGGCACCACCTCGACCACCAAATCGCTCCCGCACTCGTGGCGCATGTGAATCGCCGCGATGGCCTCGCGCACCGTCCAGTGCGCCGGCGCCGTCTCGCGCAGCACCGCCAGGCTCGCCTCCGGCAGCGCCGCCTCCGCCTCGGCCCGCACCGCCGCGGCGAACGCGCGGTCCACCGGCGCACGGTAGGGGTCGTCGTTCGGGTCGAGCAGCGGCCACACGCGCTCCACCGCGAAGTCGCGCACGCGGTCGACCACCACCAGCGCGCCGCCCTCGTCGCGGCTGGACTCACCCAGGTAGGCCTCCACGACGTTGGTCCAGTCGGTGCGCTCGACGAAGCGCGTGCGATAAGCGCCGCCGCCCACTGCCACCTTCACCTCGTCCATCGCCCGGTAGGTTTTGGCGTAGAACACGCCGCGCGATCCCTCGGGCCGGACGCCGCCCTCGATGCGCCAGGGCAGCGCGTGGCGGTCGAGGTAGTCGTTCCACGCCCACATCAACCAGGCAATGCGGTCCCAGTTCGCCACCGGCGACGACGTCACGCGCGCGCGCAGCTCGCGCAGCAGCGCCGCCAGGTTCGGATCGACCCCGGCCTCGTCGAGGAGCGCCTCGAACGCCCGCGCCTCGCGCGCGCGCGACGCCGGCGAGTCGGCCGCGGCCACGGCCTCGACCCACCCGGGCAGGAGATCGGCGTGCACGCGGCCCAGATCGATCTCCGCCAGCGCCGCGGGGTCCGTGGGGTGCGGCGGCTCGAACCGCGGGCGACCCGTCAGGTCGGCCTCCCCGCGCAGCCATGCCGCCAGGGCCTTGCCGCGCACGCCGCAGACCCCCACGGCGACGAGCACCAGCAACAGCCCGCTCGCCGCCACCACGCGCCGCCGGCGCAGCAGCGCCTGGACCGCTCGCCCGTATTCGTGCTCGTCGTGGCGCGACCCGTCGGCGCTGCTCATCGCATGTGCATCCGGCGGCATCTCCCGTCGTTTGCGCCCGGCGAGGCTACTTTGCTGGCTCGACGATGGACACGACGCCGGCGGCGCTCGTCGCGCCGCGCGGCACCAGCGACTTCAGACGCCGCGTCCACCGCAAGGTTCCCACATTCTGGCATCCCGGCGCGGCGCCGGCCATCCCACCCGCACCTACCCCGCGACGGCTGCGCATCCCGGCCGGGCGGCCACTTGATGTACGATGGCGACCCATGCCTACGACGGGGGCGCCGCCGGCCACGCTGGTCGAGCAGGGGAGGGTGCTCGCCGAACGCTTCCGCGCCGATGCGCTGCTCGGGCGCGGCGGCATGGGAGAAGTCTGGCGTTGCCGCGACCTGGAGCAGCGCCGCGACGTGGCCGTCAAGGTCGTCCGCCCCGAGGTGACGGCCGAGTCGTGGGCGGCGCGCCTGTTCCACGGCGAGGTCGTCGCCATGGCGCGCCTCGCCCACCCCGCCATCATCCCCATCTACGACTTCATGGACGAGCCCGGGCTGGGGTCGTTCTTCGTGATGGAGTTCCGCCCCGGCGGGCGGGCGCTTCGCGAGCTGGCCGAGCCGCCGTCCTTCGCCGCGCTGCGCGAGCTGTTCGACGACCTGCTCGCCGGGCTCGGCTACGCCCATGCCAAGGGCATCCTGCACCTGGACGTGAAGCCCGAGAACGTGCTCGTGCAGGCGCGCGGCGGCGGCACCGGCGGAGCGTTGCGCCCGACGCTGCTCGACTTCGGCATCGCTCGCCTGCGCCGCGCCGGCGGCGGCATCGAGCGCTGGACCGAGCGCGGCGAAGTGCTGGGCACGGTCGCCTACATGGCGCCCGAGCAGCTGTCGGGCGAGCTCGGGCGGATGGGCCGCTGGACGGACCTCTACGCGCTCGGGACGATGATCTACGAGCTGGTGGCGGGGCGAGTGCCGTTCGTCGGGGACGACCCGGTGGGCGTGCTGATGGCGCGCCTGATGAACCCGGCGCCGCCGCTGGTGCCGCGTACGGGCTACGAGGTCCCGGAAGGTTTCAGCGAGATCATCGCCTGGATGCTGGCGACCGAGCCGCACCTGCGTCCGCGCTTCGCGGCGGACGTGCGCGCGGCGCTACGGCGTTTCGACGAGCCCGGGGGAGGCGCGGCCGTCGCCGGCACGTTCGACGAAGGACGCGGAGGCCGGGCGGCGGCGCTGGACGAGCTGGAGCTGACGGCGATGCGCGCGGCGGCGGCGGCGGCGGCCCACGCGGGCGCAGAAACGGGCGCGGTCTTGGGGGCCGGCGGCGCCGTCGCGCTGAGCGGCGACCCGATCGCCCTGTGGCTGCGCACTCCGCCCGGCGGCGCCTCGGTGTCGGCCGTGTCGCCGCCGGCGGTTCCGCCGGTGACCGCGCCGTCACCCGCCGCGGCATCACCCGGGGCGCCCGCGCCGGACGCCGTGGTCGGGGGTGGCGCGGCGGGCGAGAAGAAGTCCGCGCCGACGCGCGCCGTGCTCGTCGACGGCCCGCAGGCGCTGGCCCTCGCGCGCACGCTGCTGGCCGCGCCGGTCACCGCGTCGCGCGGCGCCGGGACGGTGCGGGGCCCGCGCCTGGCGCGCGACGCCGCCGACACGCCGCACCCGTCGGCGCCGCCCGGCGCGGTCGCCACGGCCCTCGGCGAAGACAGCGCGGCCGCGCGCGCGCGGCACGACACCGACGCGACCCTCGACGAGGGCCCCGAGGGAGAGCCGGTCGCCGGCGGGTCGACGGGCGCGCGCCCCTCGATCGTCGCGCGCGTCGCCGCCACGCACGCCGTGGAGGCTCTGGCCGCCGTCGCCGACGCCGAGGCGGTGGCGCGCACGCAGGAGGAGCCGCCGGTCGCCGGATCGTACGGCCTGTACGGGCTGCGCGACCTGCCGCTGCTCGGCCGCTTCGCCGAGCGCCAAGCCACCTGGGAGGTCGTCCGCGACGCCTACGCCGCCGGCCTCCCGCGTGTGGTGCTCCTCGAGGGCCCGGCCGGCGTCGGCAAGAGCCGCCTGGCGCGCGACGTGATCGAGCGCGGTGAGCAGCTCGGCGTGCTGGAAGGGTTCCAGACGTGGTGGAGCGCCAAGGGGTCGGGCGACGAAGGCTTGCGCGGGCTCGTGGAGAACACGCTCGACTGCCGTGGCGCGCCGGTGGGCGAGGTGCAGGACCGCCTGGAGTTCTGGCTGGCCGGGCTGGACGGCGAGCACGACGATTTCACGCGCGACACCCGCGTCTTCCTTCGCCCGCCGCCGAACGTGGAGCTCGACGCCGGACTGCCGTTGCGCGTCGCGCGGCAGCTCGTCGAGCGCGCCGCGCTGCGCCGCCCGGTGCTGCTGTGGCTGGACGACGTGCAGTGGGGCCGCGACGAGGCGCTGCCCCTCGTGAACAAGCTCCTCGCCCACGACCCGCCGCTGCCAGTCTGCATCGTCGCGTCCGTGCGCAGTGACGAGAGCCCGCCCGCCGGCTATGCGGACCTGCGCGCGCACGCGCGCGCGCGCGCCGTGCCGATGGCCGAGCTGGACATCGAGGCCACGCGCGTGTTCATCCGCGGCCTTCTCGACGTGGACGACCACCTGCTGGAGTTCCTGGCCGGACGCGCCGAGGGCAACCCGCTCTTCGCCGCGCAGCTGTTGCACCAGATGGTCGAGGCCGACGCCTTCGAGTACCGCGACGGCCGCTACCGCGTGGCGAAGGACTTCGACCTGGCCAAGGTGCCGGCGACGATCGACGAGCTCTGGGCGCGCCGCGTGGCGCGCACCGTCCCCGGCGCCGCCGAGCAGCGGGCGCTGCGCACGCTGGCCCTGGTACGCGAGCGCCTGTCGCCGCCGCTCCTGGCCGCGCTGCGCGCCGCGCTGTCCGTCGAGGACCGTCCCACGAACGACGCCGCTCTGCGCGCCGCCCTCGCCGCCGGCCTCCTTCGCGACGACGAAGGGACGCTCACCTGGGCGCACGGCCTGTTGCGCGACCACCTCGTGCGCGCCATCCCCGAAGCCGACCGCGCCCCCGCGCACGTCATCGCCGCCACGGCGTTGGAAGCGCTGCGCGCTGCCGGCGAGGACGTCGACGAAGAGCGCGCTCACCACCTGCGCGCCGCCGAGCGCTTCCCCGAGGCTGTCGCCGCGCTACGCAGCGCCATCGGCTTCAGCCGTGCCCGCAGCCGCATGGACGATCTCCTCGCCCGCGCGCAGGCGCTGCTGGATTGGTCCGGGACGCTTCCGCTCGCGGATCCCGGCCCGCATCGTGCGCTGGCGCTCGCGCATCTCGCCCGTCTCGACCACATGCAGGGCCGACTGGAGGAGGCAGAGCGGCGCCTCGACGAAGCCATGCAGTGCGCCGGGCCGCGGGAACGGCTCGAAGTCCTGACGCAGCGAGCGACGCTGCTGCGCCGCAGCGGTCGGTCCAGCGCCGCCATCGCCGTTTGCGACCAGCTCGAAGAGGAGGCACGTGCCCTCACGGATCTGGTCGCCCAGGGACGCGCGTTCTTCAGCAAGAGCGAGTGCGTGCGCGAAATGGGACAACTGGACGATGCCGCCGCCCTGCTTGAACGAGCTAGAGAAGCGTTCATCCGGGGCGGCGACGAGCGCCTGGCCGCGTGGGCGCTTCGGATGCTTGGGCTCGTACAGCTCCTCACCGATCGCCGAGACGAGGCGGAGACAAGCCTCGAGGAGGCGCGTGCCACGTTGGTGCGTTTTGGGGACGCGCAGGGAGAGATGCTCATCGAGGCGGATCTGGCGTCCCTCGGGCAGGCGCGGGGGGAGCAGGCGCTCCTGTTCACCCACATGCGTCGCGCATTGCGTCTGGCCGAAGCGCTTGGCGTGGCCTACCTGATCGGCTTTGCACGCCTCAACCTTGCTCTGGCCGAAGCCTCCGGGGGCGATTATGCGGCGGCGGCGGAGCACCTGCGCGTGGCAGAACGGACCGCGGGTGCCCTGCGCGCCGCCGATCTGCGCACCACACACGCCTACGCAACGCTGGAGGTCGCAGCCGCGACTTTGGATGAAACCGAAGTGCGAGAGGCATTGGACCGCGCCGTGCAGTTGCAGCGGGAGGCAGGCGTCACGCAGCTTGACTTCCCGAGCGCGTTGGAGCGCGGCGCCCATTTGGCGGCAGATCGCGGCCTCTCGACCCTCGGCCGCGATCTCTTGCGCGAAGCACGCCACCTGTGGGAACGGCTTGGCCGGGGAGAAGACGTGCGACGCCTGGACGCCGTTCTGTCCGGGTCATGAACAACGGCTTGACCGGACCCCGGGAGCTCCTGTATGTATAAAGATTCTGGTCTCGTTAGTGTCTCATTCGAAAAGAACGCTAACTCTAATACTCGGGAGGGTTCAGATGGCGAAGGAACCGGCAGGCACGGACGGCGTGGTCGATGTCCAATTCAACGTCGAGTCGAGCAGCTTCGAGGTCACGGTCGATGTGCTGAAGGGCGCCGTCGAGGCCAGCCCCAACGCGGACTTCCGCCTCCAGACCAGCCTCAATGGCGACGGCCTCATTGTAACCGGCGGTTGCCCGCTGGCGGACACGAAGCCGGTCTCGGACACCGGCGGCACGGCGCGCGTCGTGCAGAACGTGCCCTACTCGGGCGGCAGCGGGACGTTCGCCATCAGCGTGACGAGCCAGGTCACCAAGGGCGACAGCACGAACGTCGGCCAGGCGGCCACCGGGTCGTTCACCGTCGTCGTCCCGTAGCGACTGTAGCGACTAGGGCAGCGGCGCGAAGATCGCGGCGCGCAGGGCCGCGAGCGGGAAGTTCTTGCCCGGGCACTGGGTCAGGCGTCCGTCTATGCTGCGGTGCATGATCACGCGGTCGGACGGGATCGCGTAGCGCGCCGCCAGCGCGCGCGCGAGGGCCGTGGCGGCCGCGCGTTGCGCGGGCGTGGGGCGTACGCCGGGCAGCTCGAAATTGCCGACCACGCACACGGCGATGCTGCCGGCGTCGCGCGCCCGCGTGAACAGGTGCCAGGCGATGATCTGGCGCGGCCAGCGATCGCCCACCTCGATGAGCCCGTCCTCGGTGCCGACGCCGCTGCCGATCAGGAAGTGGTATTCCATGCCGTCGGGGTCGCCGAACTTCTTGGCGTGACCGGCGTCGAAGCGCTTCTTCGAGCCGCCGGCGGTGGCGCTGTGGTGGAAGACGATCGTGTCCCACGGCGTGGCCGGGGCCGGCAAGCCGTCGAAGAGGTGCGCGAGCGTGCCGGCGTTGGCCGCGGCCACGTCGGCGGCGCTGCGCCGCGAAGGCTTTTTCGCGGCGGGAGCGGCACCGAGCGCCGTCGCGGCGGCCAGCACGGCAGCGAGCGTAGCGGCGGCCGCGCCCAACAGCGCGGGAATCGGAGCGTGAAGACGGGGCACGGGCGTTGGACCCGCCACGTCCGTAAGGCCTTGGCCGCGACCTCGTGCGGCCGGCCTGCGGCGCTCCGACCGCCCTCGGCCCCCGACCCGCGCGCTCCCGGGCGCGCTTGCCGGAACCGTACGCCCTTCTGGTCCTCAGGCCCCAGCGACCGGTTTGGAGCCTGGGCCCCCCCCGCCGGCCGCGGCGCGTGCCTGGCGGCGGCGCGCGGCGAGCGCTACGAACGTCATCGACGCCGCCACGATGACCAGGCCGAACATCTCGCGCCCCTCTTCGGCCGCGCCGCCGCGCATCTCCCAGCGCATGAACAGGTCGCGCGCGTTCGTGTGCCCCCAGACGCGCGGGACGATCGTCGCCGCCCACGCGAGCGTCCCGGCCGCCAGCGCCGCCGCCCCCGGCCACCAGGCGCGGCCCGCCACCTCCAGCCCGCACAGCAACGCCGCCGCGCCGTACACCGGAATCCACACGTAGGGGTCGGGGTCGTTGTACTGGACCGCCGCGAAGAACACGAAGGTCAGGCACAGCAGCGCCGCCACGCCACGCCGGATCATGGCCGGCGATATCGTGCCGAGCGCCGCGCCCGTCGCATCAGAAGTCGGGATGCCCGATGACGATGAACTCTAGCGGCGTCTTCCCGGCGTTGCGCAGCCCATGCGGGACGTTCTTCTGCACGTGCAGCACCTGCCCGGGACGCAACGGCACCTCCTTGTCGCCGCACAGCCCGACCGCCTCGCCCGACAGCACCCACACCGTCTCGCTCGTCCCCGGATGCACCTCGCGCGCGATGGCGCAGCCGGGCTCGATGCGCCCGTGGTACAGGCCGATCCCGTCGCCGCGGTCCTTGCCCAAGAGCCCCGCCAGCCAAACGCCCCGGTTGGGCAGGTACTCCGTCGCGTCCGCGTCCGCCACCGTGAACACCGTGCCGCCCTGCAGCTCCGTCGCCATGCGCGCTCTCCTTGTCGGCCCGGCCGCTAGACCGGAATGGTGGTGAGGTCCTCCGCGAAGCGATGCCGCGCCAGGGTCTTGTGCGACAGCTCCTCGCGCGAATGGCCCGGCGCGATCTCGCGGACGATCAGCCCCTCGCCGCCAGCAAGCACGTCCGCCACGCACAGGTCCGTCACGATGCGGTTCACGCAGCCAATCCCCGTCAGCGGCAGCGCGCACCGCGGCAGCACCTTCGACTCGCCCTCTTTGGAAGTGTGGATCATGCACACGACCACTTTGCGCGCGCCGTTGGCCAGGTCCATCGCCCCGCCCATCCCCTTCACCATCTTGCCGGGGATCATCCAGTTGGCGAGGTCGCCGCGCTCCGACACCTCCATCGCGCCCAGCACCGCCACGTCGATGTGGCCGCCGCGGATCATCGCGAACGACTCGGCGCTGGAGAAGAAAGACGTCCCGGGGATGGCCGTCACGGTCTGCTTGCCGGCGTTGATCAGGTCCGGGTCCTCGTCGCCCTCGTACGGAAAGGGCCCCACGCCCAGCATCCCATTCTCGCTGTGGAGGATGACCTCCACGCCCGGCGGCACGTGGTTCGCCACCAGCGTCGGCATGCCGATGCCGAGGTTCACGTAGTCGCCGTCCTTGAGCTCGCGCGCGACGCGCGCGACGATCTGGTCGCGGTCGAGCGGCATCGTCCTCCTCAGGCGCCCGTGCGCGGGCCGGGGCGCGGGCGCACCGTGCGCTGCTCGATGGGCTTCTCGTAGCCCGCCCCTTTGAAGATGCGCTGCACGTAGATGCTGGGCGTGTGCACCAGGTGCGGGTCCAGCGCGCCGGGCTCCACCAGCTCTTCCACCTCGGCGATGGTCACCGCCGCCGCCGCCGCCATCATCGGCGCGAACTGCCGCGTCGTGTACCGGTACACGAGGTTGCCGTGGCGGTCGCCCTTCCACGCCTTCACGAACGCGAAGTCTCCGCGCAGTGGCGTCTCCAGCACGTATTTCTTGCCGTCGAAGTCGCGCACCTCTTTGGGGGCCGACGCCCGCAGCACCTTGCCGGTCCCCTTCTCGTACAGCTGCGGCAGCCCGCCCTCCGCGACCCACGTCCCCACGCCCGTCGGCGTGTAGAACGCGCCGATGCCCGCGCCGCCGGCACGCAGCCGCTCCGCGAGCGTCCCTTGCGGGTTCAGCTCCACCTCCAGCTCGCCGCTCAGGAACATGCGCTCGAACACCTTGTTCTCGCCGACGTACGACGACACCATCTTGCGCACCTGGCCGGCGGCGAGCAGTACGCCCAGCCCCTTGCCCTCGGTGCCGCAGTTGTTCGACACGATGGTGAGCCCGCGCACGCCCTTCGCGAGGGTGGCGCGGATGAGGCACTCGGGGTTGCCCGACAGCCCGAAGCCGCCGGCGAGGATCGTCACGCCGTCGCGCAGGTCGAACAGCGCCGCCTCGGCGTCGGCAAAGACCTTGTTCACGCGCCCTCCTTCCCGCGGCGAGCCTCGCCCCGGGGGTGGGCGCTGTCAAGCCGCGGCGCCGTGCTATCCTCGCGCCGTGGGCGCCAGCGCGTGGAGCGGCATCATCACGTTGATGACCGACTTCGGCGACAAGGACGGCTACGTCGCCCAGATGAAAGGCGTCCTGCTCGGCATCCAGCCGCGCGCGACGCTCGTCGACATCAGCCACCGCATCGCCCCGCAGGCCATCCTCGAAGGGGCGCTGGTTCTGCGCGAGACGGTTCCCCACTTCCCCGAAGGCACGATCCACCTGGCCGTCGTGGACCCGGGCGTCGGGTCGAGCCGCCGCGCGGTCGTGGCGCGCACGCGGCTCGGCTGGCTGGTGGGACCGGACAACGGTCTGTTGTGGCCGGCCGCGCAAGAGGCGGCGCGCGGCGTGGCGGCGGCGGCCGGGGCGGCGGCGGCGGCGGCGGCGCCCGTGCAGGCGACAACGGGCGGAGCGGCGGCGATGGCGGCTCCCGCGCAAACGGCGGGCGGCGCCGCGGGAGGTGCCCTCGGCCAGTGGTTCCAGCTCGCGGACCCGCGCTACCAGCAGCCGCTCGTCAGCCCGACCTTTCACGGGCGCGACGTATTCGCGCCGGCGGCGGCGCACCTCAGCACCGGGGTCGCCGCCGAGGAGATGGGCCCGGCGGTGCTGGACCCGGTGCCGTTCGAGATCCCCGAGGCGACGCCGCGCGCCGGAGGCGAGGCCGTCGACGGCGAGGTGCTGCGGGTGGATCGGTTCGGGAACCTCGTGACCAACGTCGCCGGGGCGCACGTCTTGCGCCTTGGCCTCGGGCAAGTCATCGTGGAGGTGGCGGGCGAGGCGCTGCGCGGGGTTGCCGACAGCTATGCGAGCGCGCCCGCCGGAGGGATGGTGTGCGTGGTCGGAAGCGCCGGGTACCTGGAGGTGGCCGAGAGCGGCGGCAGCGCGGCGTCGCGGCTGGGGGCTGGTCCCGGCACGCGCGTGACGGTGCGGCGCGCATGAAGCGCACGACGGCGGCGGCCGCCGCGCTGGCGCTGGCGTTCGCCGTGGCGCTGGCGCAGGGCTGCGGCCCGGGCGGCACCGGAACGGTCACGTTCAACGATCTCGAGATCGGCGACTGCACCTATGCCGGCGACCCGCTCGCGAACCCGGAGGACTTCGAGCTGCCGTTGCACCTGCTCGCCGCCGAGCGGTTCGGCGACGCGCTCCTCATCCGGCTGCAGGACGCCACCTCCGCCGCCGGCAACGCCGACGGCATCTACATGACGGTAGGCGACGTGGACCTCGTGACGGCAGGCCCGTCGTACGACGTCGGACTCGATGACAACGTGGAGGCGGTGCTCTACCTGCTGCGTACCTGCCCAGCGGGACGGCCGGCGGTCGGGCTGACCGGAACCGTGACGTTCACGGCGTTCGAGGACCGGGACGGCGATGGCGGGCCCGGCTTCGGCGATCGCATCGCCGGGACGTTGACCGCCACCGGGTTCGACGACTCCAACCCCGAGGCCATCGTGTCCGCGGATCTCGTCGCCACCTTCGACTTCGTGATGCGACGCGGCCATCCGTCGCAGCGCTTCCCCACCTACGACGCGATCGAAGTGTATTGACCAAGCCCGCCGGCGGCGCGCGCAAGCCGGCTGTTGCCCGCGGTACGGCGCCTCGCCGTGTATCGACGGGACGACAACGCGCGCCGGCGATGGTGCCCGGCGACGGGGCGGAGGTCCTCGTCGCGCTCGACGGGATGGCGTTCGGGCCGGAGGCGGTGGGTACGCAGGTGGGCGGCGGGGCGGCCGCCGGACGCCGTACCTTCGTGCTGGGCGGGGCGCCCGGCGAAACGGTTCGCGCGCGGCTGCGCGCGGTGCGCGGGGGCGGCGCGCATGCGCAGGCGGACCTGCTGGCGGTCGAGCAGGCGGCGGCGGCGCCCGCGCGCACCGAGCCGCGCTGCCCGCTGGTGGGCCGGTGCGGCGGCTGCCAGTGGCAGCACCTGCGCTACGGAGTGCAGGTCGCGCAGAAGCGCCGCCTGCTCGCCCGCGCGCTGGGCGTCGCTGAAGCGGTCGTGGCGGTGACCGCCAGCCCGCGGCAGTTCGGCTATCGAAGCCGGGCGCGCCTGCATCTGGAGGACGGGGCCCTGGGATACCGGCCCCTGCGCGGCGGTGGCGTCGTCGACGTGGAGGCGTGCCCGCTCCTGGACGAGCCGGCCGCTGCGGCGTTGGCGCGCCTGCGCGCCGTGCTGGTGGGCCAGCCGCTGCGCGCCGAGGTTCTGATCGCCGGGCCGGACGTGGCGCTGCGTGTGGAAGGCTCCGCCGCGGCGCGCGCCGCGCAGGCGCTGGCGCCGCGGCTCGTCGACGTCTCGGTCAGCGTGCCCGGCCGCGGAGGCGGAGCGGGAACCGGAACCGGAGCCGCGGTGCGCGCCGTGGCCATCGAGGACACGCAGGCGGAGCGCGGCGCGCGCGGCCCCGTCCTGGCGGCGGGGCAGGGCGACCCGGCGCGCGCATTCCACTTCGAGCAAGCGAACCCCGAGGCGAATGCCCTGCTGGTCGCGGCGGTGCTGGAGGCGGCGCGCGACCTCGGCCCGCTGGCCGGACGGCGCGTCCTGGAGCTGTACGCCGGCGCGGGGAACTTCACGCGCGCGCTCATCGCCGCCGGCGCCGCCGTCACCGCCGTGGAGAGCGACCCGGCCGCGCTGCCCGCGCTGGCGCTCTGCGGAGCGCACGTCGAGGCCGGCGAGGCAGCGGCCGTCACCGCGCGGCTCGCGGCGCAGGCCCGCGCCGGGAACCGCGGGCGCGCCGAAATCGTCGTCCTCGACCCGCCGCGCAGCGGCGCCGGCCCCACGGTTCAGGGCCTCCTGGGCCTCGCCGCCGCGCGCATCGTCTACGTGAGCTGCGATCCAGCGACCCTCGCGCGCGACGTGCAAGGCCTCGCCCGTCAATACGAGCTCGCCGGCGTCCGCCTGGTCGATCTGTTCCCGCAGACGTACCACCTCGAAGCAGTCGCGCTGCTGAGGTGCCGAGCGGACGCGCGCTAGTCCAACTTCCGCAGTTCGAGGGCTAGAAGAGGAGAACCCGTCCGCGGCTCGTCGGACGGGTGAGCAGAAGGGCGCCCCGACGCCCGCGGTGCCCAGCGGCGCCGCGGACGCTCCGGCCCGGTAGAAACTAGGAGCGGTTGCCGACGCGGATGGGCTGCCAGCCCGAGTCAGGATCGTTGCCGAACGCCTCGACGCGGCCGCGGATGACCCACTTGTGCTCGACGGAATGGCCGCGGTACGTGGGCTGCGCCGTCCCGGGGACCTGAACCTGGCCCTCGAAGAGCTTCGTCTCGTTCGGCGCGAGCACGAAAGCCGGCGCGATCTGGTACTGCTGCTCGAAGGTGCGCTTCGACGCCGTCACGGTCCCCTCGACGTTGGAATCGCCCTTCTTGATGTTGATGTCCTCGACGCCTTCGATGTCGATGAACACGCCCTTCGACTTGATCTCGCCGCCGGTCGAGGTGGCGGTGATCTTCACCGGAATCATGTCACCGCCGAACACGAGCGTCTGCGGATACTCGATCGCGACCTTCGCCCCGCCGCCCGTCACCGCGTTCACCGCGCCCTTCAGCTTGTCGAAAAAGCCCATGGCAGATACCCCTTGGATTGCAGCGCGCCGCGCCTCGTGCACCATGCCGTAACGCGTCGGCCGCGAAGACCGGAAGCCCTTAGGCTCGCCAGACCATTCGTGTCAAGGCGATTCTACGGACCGCGCCCGCCGATCTTCCCTCGCGCTGCGCGTAAGACGCCACCGGCGCCGCGCGTGGCCGCTGCTCAGCGTGCCGCGAACATCTGGCGGAGCTTGTCGTCCCAGCCGTCGGCCACGGTGGCCACCGTGTCGAGCAGGTCGACGAACTCCTCGTAGTCCAGCCCCTCCAGCCCACGCAGGGCGCGCAGGTACACCTGGTTCTTGTCCTTGTCGATGGCGAAGGCGGCATCGCTGGTGGCCAGGAAGTTCAGCTCCAAGCACTTGCGGTACAGCTGCAGCTGCTTCTCGCTTTCCTTCGGCACGTCCATGATCTTCGACAGCAGCAGCAGCACGCCCTGGTCCTCCAGAACGTTGATGCCCACCGTCGCGCTGCCGCGCGTCACGGAGGTGTAGCCGTCGTCGTCGAGCGGGTCGAAGCGCACGTTCACCGCTTCGCCGAAGCGCCGGATGTACTCGTTGACGGTGTCGCGGTTCGGCATGGCTCTCCTCCGGGTGAGGCTGGATCGCTACTACCGCGCCCCGCGGGGGTCAAGCGCGGCGGCGCGCGTCCTCACCGGGCGGTGAACTTCGTCACGAGCGCGTCGAGCGCGTAGCAGCCGCCGCCGGCGGTGAACACGGCCACGGGGTTCAAGTCGATGGCGGCGACGCGGTCGTGCAGGTCCTGCATGAGCAAGGCGAGCCGCTCCAGCAGGTCGACGAGCGCGTTGCGGTCGGCGGGCGGGCGCCCGCCGAAGCCTTCGAGCAGCCGCGACGCGCGCGTCTCGCTCAGCATCGCCCGCAGCTCGCGCCGGCCCGTCGGACACACACGCAGCGCGCGGTCGGCCTCCAGCTCGGACGCGCCGCCCCCCACGCCCACCATCACGGTCGGGCCCCACAGCGGGTCGTCGAAGGCCCCGCAGCGCACGGGCACGATGCCGCGCACCATCTTCGAGACGATCGCGCCGCGCACCTGATGCGCGCCGGCGCGCTCTGCCGCGCTGACGACCTGGTCGAACGCCACGCGCACGCCCACCTCGCCCTGCAGCTCCAGCGCCACGGCGCCCACCGCGCTGCGGTTGTTCACGCCCGTGCACAACGCCTTCACCGCCACCGGGTAGCCCAGCCGGTCCGCGGCCGCGGCGGCCTCGTCGGGGCTCGTCGCCGCCGCCGCCGGCACCAGCGGCACGCCGTACATCGCCAGCAGCTGTCGCGACACCGCCTCGTCGAGCGGCCCGTCCGGCAGCCCCTCCAGCAGGTCCAGCCCGCGCCGCCGCGCGTCGAACGGGAAGATGACGTGCGGCTCGCTGGCCTCGTCCCAGCCCATGACGTCGCGGCGGAACGCGCCCCAGCGGATGGCGGCCGACAGCGCCCCCAGCCCCAGCGCCGTGCCCTGCAGGAAACGGATGCCCTCGCGCGCCGCCAGCTGCTGCCCGTACGGCGTGAGCCCTTCGCTCACCAGCTGCAGGGGCAGCATGGGCTTGCTGCTGCGCTGCGCCAGGTCGCGGAAGAAACGCAGCCGCTCGACGACGCCGTCGAACGGCGGGTCGGGGCTGCGCGGGGTCCCGGCGGCGTAGACGACCGCGTCGTAGCTCGACTCCGCCAGCACGGTGGTGGCGCGCACGAACCGTTCGGTGCGACCCTCGTAGTCGCCGGCCAGGTCGAGCGGATTCAGTGGCGGCGTGGCGTCCGGGAAGGCCGCCTGCAGGGCGGCGCGCCCCATGTCGTCGGGCTCCGCGAAGTGCACGCCCAGCCGCTCGCCCACCTCGGCGAGCGTGCCGCACGCCCCCGCCGAAATCGCCACCGCGGCCACGCGATCGCCGCCGGGCGCCTCGTGGTAGGCGAGGTAGTTGCAGCACTCGAGCAGCTCGTCGAGCGTGTGCACCTCGATGACGCCCTTCTGCCGCAGCAGCGCGGTCGTCACCTCGGCGCTGGTCGGGCTCTCGTCGGCGCGCGAGGCGCGGCCGCGCCCGAGCTTCAGTATCACCAGCGGCTTGCCCAGCCGCGCCGCGTGGTCGCACACCTCCACGAACGCGCGCGGGTTGCGCACGCGCTCCAGGAGCCCGCCCACCACCTTCACGTCGTCCAGCGACAGCATGGTGCGCAGGTACTCGGTGGCGTCGAGCGCCGCCTCGTCGCCGCTGGACACCGCGCTGCAGACGCCGATGGCGCGCGAGGCCATGGCGCGCAACAGCATGAGCAACAGCTCGCCCGACTGGAAGACCAGCCCGACCGGGCCGGCGTCGAGCGCCGGGATGGGGAGGCCGAACGCGTAGACCCCGCGATGCACGTTGAGAAAGCCGTGCGAGCCGGGGCCGGCCAGCGCGATCCCGGAGGCGCGCGCGCGGTCGGCGAGGCGGCGGCGCAGCGCGGCCTCCCCGTCGCCGGCGCCGAAGCCGGCCCCGGCCTGGCCCAGCACCCAGGCGGCGCCCACGCCCTTGGCCACGCAGTCCTCGAAACGCGCCTCCACCTCCTCGGGCGGGCCCACCAGGAAGGCCACCTCCACCGGCCCGGGGATGTCGTTGAGGTTGGCGAAGCAGCGCTGTCCCAGCACCACGTCGCG
>DASYRF010000106.1:0-3061 GCA_036004705.1 Myxococcota bacterium | reverse complement strand
GCGTCGCGGCGGGAGGGGCGCCGGGGGCAGGGGCGGGGAGGGCGGCGACGAGGGCGATCTCGGCGCGGGGGCCCGCCCCGGGACGGAAGGCGGCGAAGTGCGTGCCGCCCGGACCGAGCACGCGCGTCGTCCAGGCGAGGCCGCCGGCGCGGCCTGGGGGAGCGTGGCGGCGAAGCGCGGTCGGACCGAGCGAGACGAGCTCGGGCAGGGCGTCGCCGTCGAGGTCGGCGGCGGCGAGCGTGTTCACTTCGTAGCTGTCGGTGTCGACCACGACGGTCGCCTGCCAGCCGCCGGGGGCGGCGGCGTCGCGGCGCGCGCAGGTGAGCAGGCCCTCCGCCTTGGTGCCGTACTCCCAGTGCCAGCCGTCGCCGTAGCAGACGTCGTGCGCGCCGCCGGCGCCGCCGAGGTCCAGCACCGCCAGCGAGCGCACGCCGCGGCGGGTCGGGAGCGGGGCCCGCCCCCCGCCCGGGCTCCAGACGAAGACGTCGCCGTCGGACTTCTCGGCGTCGCCGTAGGGACGGCCGACGAGGATCGCCGGGGCCGGGTCGCCCGCGGCGAGCGGCGCGGCGGTCCACAGCCAGGCCATGCGCACGACGTCGAGCACGTTCTCCGTCCAGGTGCCCGCGGCGCCGCGCACGGCGAACACGCCGCGCAGCTCGTGCTTGCCGATGAAATGCGCGTACAGGAGGCCGGCCGGCCCGCCGGCCTTGAGCCGCGTGACCTCGGCAGACGTGAACTGCGCGTGCTCGGTGGCCGGCGTCGCGACGACCTCCTCGCGCAAGGACATCGGCGCGGCGCCGCCGCTGAGGTAGGCGACCAGTGTCGCGGGCGCGGTGCGGAAGTCGCGGTGCACGCCCCAGCCGACGGCGAGGTCGGTGCGCCCGTCGCCGTCGAGGTCGCCGGCGGCGAGCACGTTCGCGCCGCCGCGCGGCGGCGCCGACCACAGGGTCTCCGCCTCGGCGCCGCCCGCGCCGGGGCGCAGCACCGCCAGGCCCGCCGCCGAGGCGAGCGCGATCTCCTCCACGCCGTCGCCGTCGAGATCGATGGCGGCCACGCGCGCCGACGGCTCGACGTTCGCACGGAGTGTCGAGGCCCAGACGTCGGGAGGCACAGGCAGCGCCGCCCCCGGGCCGCTGGGCGCGCTGCGCGCGGGCGCAGCGGCGGCCGTCGCGCTCCCCGGTGCCGCGCCGGCGGTGACGGCGGGCGCAGTGTCGGCGAGCCGCGGCGTCCCACAACCGCCCCCGGCGGCGCTCTCCAGCGCGAGCGCGAGCGCGAGCGCGGGCGCAATCGCCGGCGCGGTCCCCAGCGCCGGACGGCGCGCAGCTCGTCGAAGCTCAGCTTCCACGAGCGCCCCCGCCGCCGACGTCGCGCGGCCGTTCACTGCGCCAGCTCGTGCTCCAGCTCGGTGATGGCCGGCACCCAGTGCATCTGACGGGCGGCGTCCAACGCGTGCCGCAGGTGCTCGCGCGCCTGCGCGTGCCAACCCTTGCGGCGGTACAGGTCCCCCAGCAGGCGATGTCCCTGCATGAGATCCTGCACGTACCCCAGCTCCGCAGCGCGCGCCAGCGCCTTCTCGATGCCGGCGATGCCGCTCTCCATGTCGCCGCGCAGCGCGTCGAGATAGCCGAGGTACATGAGGTTGATCCACAGCATCCAATCCCACTCGGCCGCGGCGGCGACCTCGTAGCTGGCGCGCAGGTGCGCGTACGCGCGCGCGTGGTTTCCCAGGCGCAGGTACATGTCGCCCATGTTGTGCTCCTGGATCGCCATCTCGTCGCCGTCGTCGAGCGTGCGCGCCGCGTCGAACGCCTCGCGGAAGCTCTTCAGCGCGCCGGCGTAGTCGCCCTGCATCAGCTCGCTGATGCCGCGCGCCGACATCGCCCGCAGGCGCAGGCCGTCGTCGTTGCGCTGCGCCGCCAGGTCCAGCGCCTCCTGCACGTGAACGCCCGCTCGTCCCGGCTCGCCGAGCTTCGCGGACGCGCGCCCCAGCGCCGCCAGGTAGCGCCCCGCCTCGCCCAGCGCGGATCGCTCCGAGGCCGTGTTCAGGGCGCGCTCCAGGTACTCCACCGCCAGACGCAGGTCCCCGTTGCGCTCGTGGGCGTCGCCCAGCGCGCCGTAGATCTGCCCGAGCTGCACCAGGTCGGGGCGCGGCTGCGCCTCGGCGCGCGCACGCACCGTCTCCAGATCCGCGACCGCCTCGGCGAAGCGCCCCGCGTGCAGCCGCAGCTGCCCGCGGCGCAACAGCGCGCGCGTCTCCGCGCCGGCGTCGTTCTGCTCGCGCGCCAGCCGCAGCGCCAGCTCGAGCTGCCGCTCGCCCTCCTCCACCCGCAGCGCCGGCGCCGCCAGCAAGCCGATCTGGAGGGCGATGTTGATGCGCCGCCCCGCCGCGGCCCGCGAACCGTCGTCGCTCGTCTCCGCCAGGCGCGCCGCCTCCAGGTAACGCTCCAGCGCGGCGCGCGGCGCCGAGGCCGCCACCAGCGCCTCCGCCGACCGCTCCAGGCAGGCGATGGCGGCGCCCGTCTCGCCGGCGCGGGCGTAGTGGTCGGCGGTGGCGGCGAGGACGGCGGGGTCGGTGGAGGCGCGCGGCATCTTCGCCAGCGCGCGCGCCGCCCGCCCGTGCAGCACCACGCGCGCCTCGTCGCCCATGCCCTGGTAGAGCGCCTCGCGCAGGAGGTCGTGGCGGAAGCGAAACGTGCCGCCGGGCGTGCGTACGATCACCCCGCGCACGGCCAGACGCGCCAGGCGCCGCCGCAGCGACTCGCGGTCCTCCTCGGCGACTTCCGCCAGCAGCGTCGGGTCGAACGGGCTCCCCAGCACCGCCGCGGCTTCGAGGATCCCGCGCTCGGCGGCGGCGAGTCGGGCCGCCTCGCCCGCGTAACGCGCCCGCAGCGAGTCGGGCATCTTCCCGCGCGCCGCCGCGGCGTCGTACTCCACCTGCCCGCGGGTGTCGACCTTCACCGCGCCCATCTCCTGCAGCGCCGCCAGCAGCTCCACTAGGAAGAGCGGGTTGCCGCCGGTCTTGTCGTAGAGCAGCTGCGCCAGCGCCTCCGGAACGTCGGCC
>DASYRF010000105.1:0-8663 GCA_036004705.1 Myxococcota bacterium | reverse complement strand
GCCGTGGCGGCGCTCGACCGCGCCCTGCCGCCGCTCCTGGCGCGCCGCTGGGAGGAGCTGCAGCAGGGCAAGAGCACCGGCGCCGGGCCGTTCGCCGTCACCAAGGACGCCCTCGCCTTCAAGGGCGAGCGCGTCGAGCTCGCCTCGGTCCACGTCACCGACGTGCAGAAGGGCTGGTTCTTCGTGTGGCTGAAGGGCCGCGAGAAATCGTGGGCGCAGCTGGACCTCGGCACCGAGGACGCCCCCGTCGTGGTCCCGCTCGTCCGCCGCCTCTTGAAGTCACGCGCGGCCTAGAGCGCTGAATACCCGGAGGGGCGATCGGCGCGCCAGAGCCGCGCCCGCTCGGCGCTCACTCCTTGGCAAACAGGCTCCGCGCCAGCCGCACGCTCGTCGAGTTCAGGCGCGCCATCGCGAAGTCGTTGGTACGCGAGGCCGCGCGGCACCAGATGGGGATGCTGGTCCAGTTGCCCCCGCGCATGTAGCGCATGCCGGCGGCGTCGCGCGCGTCGGCGGGCCCGGGCTCGGGCGGGCGCAGGGCGTCGCGCGCCGACAGCGCCCGGTGGATGTCCGCCATCCAGTCGCGCGCGCCGCCCGCCAGGTCGCGCACGCCGTAGGGGCTCTCGTCGATGGGGAACGCGCCCACGATCTCGGGCTGCGGCACCCCCGCGCGCGACTCGCGCATCTTGCAGAACGTCGGGTCGAAGCCTTCGCCCCAGGGATAGGGCCGCCCGTCCGCGCCGCGCGCCGCCTTCTCGCGCTCCGCCTCGGTCGGCAGCCGCCAGGGCACGTCATCGCGCCCGCCGCGCCAGGCTGCGTAAGCCACCGCGTCGAACCAGTCGATTCCGTACACCGGCACGTCCACCAGCTGCTCGCGCGTGCACCAGCGCCGCCCTTCGCCTTCGACCAGAATGTCGCGCACCCGCCAGCGCCCGTCGGCTTCGCGCTCCACCAGCTCGCCGTCGGTGGTGTCGAGGCGCGGCATGCGCTTCTGCGCCAGGGCCGGGTCGCGCGCCCAGAGCGCGGCGACGAACTCCAGGTAGCCGCCGAACGTCACCGGGAAACGCATTAGCGCGAAGTCCGGCACCGTGACCTCTTGCCGCGGCAGCGCGTCGAACGCCTCCGGATCGCCGCCGATGATGCAGGTTCCGCCCGGCACGTAGAGACTCTCGGCACCAATCTCGGCGTCCGTGTAGAGGTTGACCTCGGCGACGGCGTGCTCGCCGCGCCGGCACAGCACCGGGACGCGCGTATCGCGCTTGCCCGGCGCGCGCAGCACCACCAACCAGCTTCCCGGCGTTAGCCGCGCTTCCGTGACCGGCGTCTCGCCGAGCCGCAGCTCTTCGCCCGGCACGAGCAGCCGGCCGCGCTCGGCGTAGCGGTAGGCGACCGCGCGCGCGCCGGGCGGGCTGGTGCGCACCGACAGCCGCGCGTCCGCGCTCAGGCGCGCCGCGTAGCGCCCGTCGTCGTAGTCGCGCACCAGCGACTCGTAGAACTGCCGCAGCGGCTCGCGCCGCTCGGCGGAGGCCTGCTCGGCGCTCGCCCAGTACAGGTCGGCCAGCGCCGACCGCGCCGGCGCGCAGTCCGGGTCGTGCCCCAGCGCCTGCGAGTACATCTCGATGGCCTCGGCCAGCGCGCGCGCCGCTTCCGCCTCGGCGGCGCGGGCGCGGTCCTCCAGCGCCCAGCCCCCCTGCTTGCGCTCGACCGGCTCCCAGCCCTTGACGTCGCGAAGCAGCGCGCGCGCCTCGGCGGCCAGCCGGTTCTTCTCCGCCCCAAGCCGCTTGTAGCGGCCGACCGGATCGCGCGCCTCCTCCACCAGCGCCTTCGCCTCCTCCTTGCGCCGCGCGCGCTCGCGCGCGCCCTCCAGGTACCCTTCCAGCTCGTGCGCCACCTCCTCCGCCGAGGCCGGGCGGTCCTCCTTGCGCTTCTGCAGCATCTTCAGCGCCAGGTCCTCCAGCACCAGCGGGCAACCCGGCCAGACCAGGCGCGGCGAGCGCACCTCGCCGCGCACCGTCTTGGTGATGACGTCGAGCGCCGAGGTTCCCTCGAACGGGCGGCGCAGCGTCAGCACCTCATAGAGGACGACGCCGAGGGCGAAGAGATCGGCGCGGTGGTCGAGCTGCTCCCACTCGCCGAGGGCCTGCTCCGGCGGCATGTAGCCAGGTGTTCCCAGGATGGAGCCCAGCTGCGTGCCGGCGCGCATGGTGAGGTCCGCCACCGACGGCGTCGGGTCGATCTCGGTCTCGCCCATGAGCTTGGCGATGCCCCAGTCGGCCACGTAGACCTCGCCGTAGCCGCCGAGCAGGACGTTCTCCGGCTTCAGGTCGCGGTGCACGACGCCGCGCGCGTGCGCATAGCTCATGGCGCGGCACACCTGCGCCAGCATCGTGCACAGGCGCGAGAGCGGCCATTCCTTGCGCAGGTCGGGGTTCGTGAGCACGTCGCGCAGCGAGCGCCGGCGCACCACGCGCATCGTGTAGAAGGGTTGCCCGTCGGGAAGCACACCGAGGTCGTAGATGGGGATCACCGACGGGTGCTCGAGCTGGCCGGTGATGCGCGCCTCCTCGACGAAGCGGCGCACCAGCGTGCGGTCGGCGCGCGCGCCTTGGCGCAGCAGCTTCACCGCCACGCGCCGCCCGATGTCGCGGTCGATGGCGAGCATGACCTTGCCCTCGCCGCCGCGGCCGAGCTCCTCGCCCACCACGTAGCGCGGGCCGCCGATGGCGCCGCCCAAGAGCGGCGCGGCCTCCTCGCCGCCGCCCTCTTCCGGCGTGAGCCCGGCGAGCCCGGCCACGTCGACGAGGCGGCGCACGGGGAGCGCCGTGTAGGGGTCTTCGCGCAGCGCGTCGCGCTCCGGGGGAGTGACGGCCGGTCCGGCGGCGATGGCGCGCGACGAGCTGGGGCCGAGGGAGGTGACCGGGACGCCGCCGCTGGGCGGCTCGCCCGGGTCGTCCGCCGCGGGCGCGTCGCCGGGATCCGCCTCGGGCTCGTCGACGAGCGTGCGCGTCGTGGGGTCGCACAGCGCCGCGACTCGGTCGGGCGGCAGCAGCCCGGCGAGCAGCTCGGCCGCGGAGATGTCGCCCCCGCTGCGCTCGAAGCGCCGCGCAGCTTCCCACAGCGCCGCCGGGTCGAGCCACCCGCGCGACAGCGCGTCCAGCGCCGCGCGGCGCGGGTCCTGTGGGTCCTGGCTCACCTCGAGCCCGTCAGAAGCTCGCCGTCCCGAAACCCTGGTCCATGAGGCCGAGGTCGCTGTCGGGCTTCTTGGGGCCGCCGGTCACGACGACCAGCACTACGACCACGACCGCGACGACCACCGCCGCGCCGCCGCCGACCGCCGCGAAGAGGACCACCTTCGAGCCGCCGCCGCCCGACGGCGGAACAGGGTCGTCGATTCTCTCGCCGGCGCCGTCCCCGGGCGCGTCCGGCATGAGCGACGGCGGCGGGCCCGTGCGCCCCGCGGCGTCCGGCTCCTCGCGCAGCTTCTTGAGCGCGCTCTCTGCCTCGGTGCGCAGCTTCGGATCGGTGTCCGTCTTCAAGAAGCGCTCGTAGAACTCGATCGCCTTGGTCTTGTTGCCGGCGAGCTCGTAGCTCTGCCCCGTGCTGAACAGCAGGGAGGGCTCGGCGCGGATGGCGTAGGCCTTCTCGAAATGGCCCGCCGCGCCGGCGTAGTCCTTCGCCGCCGACAGCCGCCGCGCCTCGTCCGCCTCGACGCGCGCCTCCTTGGCCTTCGCCAGGTCGGCCAGATAGCCCTCGGTCTCGGCCTTCAGGTCCGGCGCCGGCTTCGTCGCCAGGTACTTGTTGTAGGCGGCGATCGCCTCGTCGATGTGCTCCATCTTGCGGTGCGCCTGCCCCATGTTGAACAGGCACAACGGATGCGCCTTCAGCTTATAGGCCTTCTCGAACTGGGCCAGCGCCGTGGCGTAGTCGCCGGCGCCGTACGCCGCCACGCCCTTGTCGTACTCCGCCTTGAAGTCGCCGGGAGCGGCGGCCTGTGCCGCGCCCGCCGCCAAGCCGAGCAGCGCCGCCCCGGCCGCCAGGCTAGTGAACCGGCGCCACGTCGTCGCGCACCGGCTTGATGCCATCCCGTACCGGCTTAATGTCGCCATCGCCCCTCGCCTTCTTCAGCTTGACGTCGGCCTTGCCGCCGTCGCTGCCGCTGAGCTTCACCGTCGCGTCCTCGTAGCCGGCGCGGCGCACGGCGAACGACACGTCGCCCGCCGCCGCCTCCGCCGGCACCTTGCAAGGCGTCTCGCCGACCAGCTCGTTCTCCGGCAGGCGGTACACCTTCGCCTTCTTCGGCGTCGAGACGAACTCGAACCTCACGAGCCGCGGCGCGGGCGCCCCCGTCGGTGCCGCCGCCGCCTCCGGTGCCGCCGTCGCGGCCGTCGCGGGGGCCGGTCCCGCCGTGGCGGGCGCGAGCGGCGCTTTGGCGGTCCGGATCGCCGCGGTCTCGGTCGCCTCGCCTTTGCCGTCGTCCGGCGCGTGCGCCCCCTTGCCGGCGGCCGTCCCGCCGCCCTCGTCGTGCGTGCCCTCGCCCTTGCCGGCGCCGTCGCCGTCCGTGCGCGCCGCGGTCGCCGGGTCGTCGTCGCTCCCGGCGCTCGTACCGCCTCCGTCGCCGTTCCCGAGCATCAGGAATCCCACGCCGCCGGCCGCCCCCAGCACCAGCACCGCTGCGGCCGCCAGCACCAAGCCGCGGCGTCCGCCCGGCGCGGGCGCGATCGCGGGTTGCAGCGTCGTGGTGGCGCCGCCGCTCAGCGTCGTTCGGCGCGCCGCCGCCTGCTCGCTCATGGACGGCACCGCGGTTGCGGCGCCGGTGATCGCCACGGTGCCGCCGGAGTGCGTCGGCCCGTCCGGCACGTCCGCGAGCGCGAACGTGGCGCCCGCGTGGGTCGGCGCGTCCGGCGCGATGCCCGAAGGCGGCGCCGGCGTGGTGTGCGCCAGCGACGGCGCCGGCGTCGGCGCGCGCGGCGCGGGCGCGGGCGTGGGCACGCGCGGCGCAGGCGTGGGCGCGACCGGGCGCTTCACGCCCTGCGCTGTCGGCGTCGTGCTCGGCGCAGGCGGGGCCGGCGTCGCGCGCACCGCGCCCGCCGCCGCGGCCGCGCCGGCGTCGGGGCTCCTGAACGTCCCCGACGCGCCGGTCGGCACGGGCGCGCGGAAGGTCGAGCCCACGCTCGCCGCGCCGCTCGCATGGGCGAACAGCGCAATCTGCGCTTCCACCGCCTCGATCGCCTGCGCCACGTCCGCGCACGTCTGCAGGCGCTGCGCCTTGTCCTTCACCAGCATCTGCAGCACGACGTCCTCGACCGCCTCGGGGATGCGCGGGTCCAGCGCCCGCGGCGGCATCGGGTCGGCGTGCATGTGCATCGCCAGGATCTTGCCGAAGCCCTCCGCCATGAACGGCACCTGCCCGCACAGCATCTCGTAGAGCATGATGCCCATCGAGTAGATGTCGCTGCGGTGGTCGACGTACCCGGCCCCCTCGCACTGCTCGGGCGACATGTAGGCCGGCGTCCCCAGCAGCGCGCCCGTGCGCGTCTTCTTCCCCATGCCGCCCGCCTCTTCGCTGAGCTTGGCGATGCCGAAATCCAGCACCTTGATGCGCTCGCGCCCGGGGTTCTCGGGGTCGGGGACGATGAACACGTTATCGGGCTTGAGGTCGCGGTGGACGATGCCTTTGGCGTGCGCCGCCTGCAGCGCCTTCGCCATCTGATGCGTGATGGCGACGGCGTCGGCGACGCCGAGCGCGCGCTCGCGCGACAGGCGCGTGGCCAGCGCCTCGCCCTCCAGGAACTCCATGACGATGTAGGCGCTGTGGTCGGGGAGCGTGCCGAAGTCGTAGATCTCGATGATGCCGGGGTGCTTGAGCTTGGCGGAGGCGCGCGCCTCGTTGAAGAAGCGGTTGACGACGTCCGGGCGCTGGCTGAACTCCGGGTGGAGGACCTTGATGGCGGCCTTGCGGCCCAGCAACGCGTGCTCGGCCAGGTAGACGACCCCCATGCCGCCCTCGCCCAGCCGCGCGACGACCTTGTGGTTGCCGATGGTCTGGCCGACCAGGTTCGCGCTCACGTTCCCGACGATATAGCACAGCCGATCGGCGCGCCCAACGCCGTTTGCCCGCTCGCGCCTCCGCGGGCCGGGCTCCGGCTCCGGGCTCAGAGCCGCGCGAAGCAGGCGTACCAGACCGGCCGGCCTACCTTCAGGTAGTAGGCCTCGGTCTCCGTCACGAGGCCCGTCGTGTTGCCCGGCGCGAAGCACCCCGGGCCGGCGGCGTTGCGAAAGCCGCCGTGTGCCTCGACCAGCGCCAGCATCTCGTGCGCCAGCGCCTCCTGGTCGGTGGCCAGGTGCAGCTCGCCGCCCGGCGCCAGGCGCGGATGGAGGGCGCGCAGGAACGGCTCGGTCACCACGCGCCGCTTGTGGTGCCGCTTCTTGAACCAAGGGTCGGGGAAAAAGACGTACACGCGCACGAGCTCCCCGGCGGCGAAGACCGCTTCCAGCGCGGCGTTCGCCGACACCGGCATCAGATGAACGTTGCGCAGCCCCGCACGCGCGATCCGCTCGCGCACCGGCGCGAAGAGCCCGCGCCGCACGTCCATCCCGACGAGGTCCACCTCCGGCGCCGCACGCGCGCGCTCGAGCAGGAACTTGCCGCCGCCGAATCCGATCTCCAGCTCGAGCGGCGCCGTGCGGCCGAACATCGCGCGCCAATCGGGCCGCTCCGGCACGTCGCGCAGGTTGAACGGATTGGTGTGCCGCCGCACGCGCCGCTTCACGGCGCGCACCGTACCACGCGGCGTTATCGCCGCCGTCGCCGACGCCGCGCCCCTCGTGTGTGTACGCGTCCGCCTGGTCGATCCCGCGACGCGCACCGCCGCCGAGACTGAGGCCGGCTTCCGCACCGCGCACGCCAGCGCGTTCACGTTGCCGCCGGACCATCCCTCCTGCCTGGCCGCCGGCGCCGTCGCCGACACGGCCGGCAACGTCGCGACGCTGCCCGCCGCCGCATGCGCCAAGGGCCTACCGGCCGATCTCTTGCGGCCGGTCGCGACGCCCTGCGCTGCGCCTCCCTACGACGACAAGCTGTTCTAGGGCTTGTTCGCCGGCCTCCGCTCCTGCCGCCGAGCCTCGACGCGCGCGTGCCGCCGCGCGATACTGGCGCCGTGCAGGGCGGCGCGAGCGCGCGGTCGCCGGCGGCAGGCTCCATCAAGGGAGCGGCGCTGCGGCCCCTGGTGGAGTGGTACGTCGCCCGAGGCGAGCGCGCGCGCCTGCTCGAGGCCGTGCAAGCGCTGCCCGCCGAGTGGCGCGAGCTGATCGACGCCGCCGACGAGCACCTCGGCTTCCTGCCTTCGCGCTGGTATCCCGCCGCGCTGGCGGGCGCGATCCTCGACCAGTTGACGGCCGGCGTCCCGCGCGACCAGCTCACCGCCCGTGCCCGCGACGGCGCCCGACGCGTCATGCAGGCCACGCTACGCGGCGTCTACAAGCTGCTGTTCGACGCCATGATGACGCCCGAGCGTTACGCCCGCCACGCGCACCTGCTCTTCAGCCGCTACTACGATACCGGCACGCTCGAAAAGACGGTGCTCGCGCCGAACCGCCACCGCACCGCCATCCGCGACTGGAGCGGCCACCATCCGTTCTTGTGCGAGCTGATGGTGTACATCGGCGAGTACGTCTACGACGCGATCGGCTGCCAGGATCTCGTGATCGAGCGCACCGGCTGCGTCAGCGACGGCGCGCCCGAATGCACGTTCCTGGCCAGCTGGTCGGCCGTGCGCTAGCGGCTCAACAGGCGGGGACGAGGTCGGCGCCGCCGAAGAACTCGTCGACGAGACGGCGCCAGGCGTGGGCGTTCTCCGGCGGGCCGCACTTGAAGGGGCGGCCGGCGGGTGGCGCGCCGGCCAGCACGGCGCGCTGCTCGTCGAAGTAGCGGACGGCCAGCTCGGCGGCGTACTCGGTTACGCCGCTCTCCGGATGGAAGGCGTAGTACACGCTGCCGATGATCTTCGTGGCGTGCGGCGCGTACGGCTTCAGGCAGGCGTTGACCTTGGCGGGCGCGGCCTTGCCGACGCGGCAGCGCGCGGCGAGCGCGTCGTAGGTCGGGCCGAGCGCGGCGGCCGACCAGCCGCCGTGCGACTGGTCGTTGAGGTGGAAGATCTCGTGGAAGAGGGTTGCGCGCACGCCGGCCGCCGAGCGGAGAAGGGATCCGGACACGTTGTAGGCGACGGTCCAGTCGGCCGCGTAGGCGGACGGCGTCGCCTTGCCCACCGAGCGGAAGAAGCGGAAGGCCAGGTCGCGCCAGCGGTAGGTGGGCGGACGTGGCGCGCGCGGCGCGAGCGCGCTGAAGAAGGCGCCGAAGTCGGCGGCGGCGGCGGCCACCCAGTCGAGATGGCGGCGGTACTTGAGGGCGGGCGGCTCTGGCACGATCGTCACCTTGCCGCGCCAGCCTCCTTCCATCACGTGGGCGCGCTCCACGCCGGCCACCCAGCCCGCCGCGGCGTAGAGCGCCACGGCCGCCGCCGCCGCCTTGGTGTCCGTTGCGAAGCGCAGGCGCAAGAGGCAGGCGATGCGCGCGCGATCGTCGCCCGCGTCGCACGCCTCGCCGCCAGGCCGCCCGGTCGCTTCGAACAGCACCGCCGCCGCTGCCGCCGCGGAGACGCCCTCCCCCG
>DASYRF010000104.1:0-12797 GCA_036004705.1 Myxococcota bacterium | reverse complement strand
AGCACGCGGCGAAGTTAGCTCGACGGCGCGGACCCGGCAAGTTGACGCCCCGGCGCGCGGCAGGAACAATGACCCGCGTGACCCACCGGCGCGTGCGGGAGGCCGGGGCCATCGCGGTCCTGGGCGCAGCGGTCCTGTTGGCCGCGGGGGCCTGTCGCGTACACTTCGACCGCGACACGGTGTTCGACTGCGATGTCGCGCGCCCCTGCGCCGCCGGCTACGTTTGCTGCCCCGGTCCGACCGGGACGTGCGTGCGCGAGGGCAGCTGCCCGGTCTGCGGCGACGGCGCGTGCGACGCGCCGGCGGAGGACTGCGTTTCCTGCGTCGGGGACTGCGGCGCGTGCGTGTGCAACGACGACGGCGCCTGCCAGCCAGGCGCGGGCGAAACGTGCGCGGGCTGCCCCGGCGACTGCGGGCTCTGTTCTTGTGGCGACGGCACGTGCGACGACTCGCGCGGGGAGGACTGCTCCACCTGCGTGCTCGATTGCGGCGCGTGCGGCTTTTGTGGCGACGCCGACTGCGACGCGACCGGCGGCGAGACGTGCGCGAGCTGCCCGACGGATTGCGGCGCGTGCTGCGGCGACGGCACGTGCGACCCCGCCGTGGCGGAGACCTGCTTGACCTGCGCGGTGGATTGCAACGCCGGGTGTGTCTCTTGCGGGGACATGGTGTGCAGCCAGACGGGCGGCGAAGACTGTGCGACGTGCGCGACCGACTGCGGGACGTGCTCCCCCGGCTGCGGCGACGGCACCTGCGGGAGCGGCGAGACGTGCGGGTCCTGCTCGCAGGACTGCGGGAGCTGTTGCGGCAACATGGTTTGCGACCCAGGGCTCGGCGAGACCTGCACCACCTGCGTGGGCGATTGCGGCGGCTGCGTCGTGTGCGGCGACATGGTCTGCGACGCGGCCGGTGGGGAAAGCTGCGCGACGTGCGCGGTCGACTGCGCGTCGGGTGGGTGCGGCGACGGGTGCTGCACGGCCGGCGAGACCTGCGCGAGCTGTCCGGCGGAGTGCGCCACGGGCTGCGGCGACGGCTGCTGCGCGGGCGGGGAGACGGCGTGCGACTGCCCGGCCGACTGCTCGGCGGCGGCATGCGGCGACGGCTGCTGCAACGGCGCCGAAACGTGCAGCACGTGTGCGACAGACTGCGGCATCTGCCCGCGCAGCTGTCCGAACGGCACTTGCGACGCCGGGGAGAACGACTGCAACTGCGGGGCCGACTGCATGCAGGTCTGCGGCGACGGCTGCTGCAGCGGCACCGAGACAGACTGCAGCTGCGGAGGGGACTGCGCGCCGGCGTGCGGCGACGGTTGCTGCACGGGTGGCGAGACCTGCGCCACGTGCGCGATTGACTGCGCGACGGGCTGCGGCGACGGCTGCTGCACGCCGGGCTCCACGATGGGCACGGGCGAGAACGCGGCGAACTGCGCCGCCGACTGTGGGTGCGCCGCCGAGCCGGGCTGCGACGGGCAAGCGCCAGGCGGATGCTGGTGCGACCCGATGTGCGGGGCCACCTGCTGCCCGGACGCTTGCGACGTGTGCGGCGCCGGCTGCACGGTTCTGTGCGGCGACGGGACGTGCACGCCGCCCGAGACGCCCTGCGACTGCCCCACGGACTGCACGGGCGACGTGTGCGGGGACTCGTGCTGCGGCGTCGGAGAAGACGAGTTCAGCTGCGGCCTCGACTGCGGCTGCGAGAGCTCCGGCTGCGGCATGACCGCACCGGCGGGCTGCAACTGCAGCTTCTCGGACTGCTGCTTGACGGGCCTGAACTGCTGCGCCGACTACGATCTCGTCTGCGGCTGCCCCATCGGCTGAGCCGGCCCCCACCGCCTCTGAGTCGACGGCCCGCGGCTACGCCGGCGCCGCGGCGCGTCCTTGCACCACCAGCCGTCCGAGCGCGTCGAGCAGCGCATCGATGCCCTCGCCGGTCGCCGCCGAGAACGCCAGCAGCTCCACGCCGCGGGCCTGCAGGCGCGCGCGCAGCGCCGGCGCAGCGGCGCGTACGTGCGGCAGGTCCAGCTTCGAGAGCCCCAAGACCTGCGGCCGCGACGCCAGCGCCGCGTCGTAAAGGGCCAGCTCGCCGTCGATGATCGCGCGGTCGCGCTCCGGGTCGCGTCCCGGCACGTCCGGCTCCACCGTCACCACGTGCAGGAAGGCGCGGCACCGCTCCACGTGCCGCAGGAAGCGGTCCCCCAGCCCCAGTCCGGCGTGGGCGCCCTCCACCAGCCCGGGCATGTCGGCCACCACGAAGCTCTGTCCGTCGCGCCACGCCACGACGCCCAGGTTGGGCACGAGCGTCGTGAACGGATAGTCGGCGATCTTGGGCCGCGCCCGCGAGATGCGCGCGATGAGCGTCGACTTCCCCACGTTGGGGAAGCCGAGAATGCCGACGTCCGCCAGCAGCTTCAGCTCGACGCGCACGCGTCGAGCCTCGCCCTTGCCGCCGGGCGTGGCCTTGTCCGGCGCCTGATTGCCGGCCGTGGCGAAATGCATGTTGCCGCGCCCGCCGCGCCCGCCGCGCGCCACCACTGCGCGCTGTCCCGCCGCCGTCAGGTCGGCGAGCAGCGCCTCGCTGCCGCCCGTGACGCCCGCGCCGCCGCCGCCCCCGCCGTCGCCGCTCCCGCCGCCGCCGCTCCTACCGCCGCCCGTGACGCCCGCGCCGCCGCCGCCCCCGCCGTCGCCGCTCCTGCCGCCGCCGCTCCTACCGCCGCCGCCGCCCCCGCCGCCCTCGCCGCCCCGGGCGCCCCCGGCGCCCACCACGCCCGCGAGCCCGGTGTCGTAGACGACCGTTCCGACCGGGACGCGCTGCACCACGTCAGGCGCCGCGCCGCCGTACATGTCGTTGCCCATGCCGTGCTCGCCGCGCTCGGCCTTCAGCTGCTTGCGGAAATGCAGATCGAGCAGCGTGCCCAACCCCGGGTCGGCCTCGAAGACGACGCTCCCGCCGTCGCCGCCGTCGCCGCCCGAGGGCCCGCCGCGCGGTGCCGCGCGTGAATGGCGGAACGCGACGCATCCGTCACCGCCGTCCCCGGCGACGACGTCCAGCGTCACTTCGTCGATGAACCGCAGGCTAGTTGACGTCGGGCGAAGGCGCCCCGCCGCCGCCGCCGGCCGAGGCCGGGACGACCGACACGCGCTTGCGGTCCTTGCCGACGCGCTCGTACACGGTCACGCCGTCGACCAGCGCGTATAGCGTGTAGTCGCGACCCACGCCGACGTTCTTGCCCGGGTGGATGCGCGTGCCGAGCTGCCGCACCAGGATGTTGCCGGCGCGGACGTTCTCTCCCGCGTAGATCTTCACGCCCCGCCGCTGCGCGTTCGAGTCGCGCCCGTTGCGGCTGGAGCCCTGCCCCTTTTTGTGCGCCATGGCTCGTGCTCCTGACTACGAGGCCTTGATGGCCTGGATCTTCAACGCCGTGTAATCCTGGCGATGACCCTGGGTGCGCCGGTAGTTCTTGCGGCGTTTCATCTTGTAAACCGTGATTTTCTTGGCGCGCCCGTGGCTGACGATCTGCGCGGTGACTTGCGCCGCCGCCACCAGCGGCCGGCCGACCGTCACCGTTTCGCCCTCGCCGACGAGCAGCACTTCGCCCAGCGCGACAGAGCTGCCCACCTCGCCGTCGAGGCGCTCCACGCGGATCACGTCCCCTTCGCTGACCTTGTATTGCTTGCCGCCCGAGCGCACGACCGCGTACATGTTGAATTCCCTTGGGCAAAGCCCGAAAGGCCCGGGATTCTACAGGCCACCACCCGCCTGTCAAGCCTTAATCCGGTGGCGCCTCCATCGGCCACCCTAAGGTGACGGTGGAAGGCGCGGTGGCCGGGGGCGCGGGGCGCAAGCGACCGAGAAGACTGAGTGGCCCGGCGTGGCGCGGCGATTGCTCTTGTCGGCGCCGATTTCCGCTGCTTCACTGGGCGACCGCGTTTCCACGGCCGGGGCTCTGGGGGGACGAAAGCAAAGAGGCGCAATGAAGGGTTCGATCTACCTCGGGGTCGGGATCGTCGCGGCGCTCGGCGTCGCCGGATGCACCTGCGGCGCGCGCTACGTGCTGCCCGACGGCGGCGACGGCGCCGAGGTCTGCACGAACGGCGTGGACGACGACGGGGACGCGCTGGCGGATTGCGACGACGCGGACTGCGCGGCCGCGCCGGTGTGCGCGGGCATGGTCGAGAACTGCGCCAACGGCGTCGACGACGACGGCGACGGGCTGGCCGATTGCAACGACCCGATCTGCTTCGGCGTAGGGGGCTGCGCCGACCCGTGCATCAACGACCCGACGCTGCCCGGCTGCAGCGATCCCGACCCGGGTGCCAAGTTCGGCGTCGGCGGCAACGTCGGTGGCTTCCACATGGAAGACCCGCCGGCGTGCGATCCGGCTTCCAACTTCTACATCCTGCCGCCGCCGGACTTCATGGGCTCCAACACCGTCATCACCGGCGGCTCGGGTCTCTTCTCCGGCACCGTGACGGGCGGGTCGCTGACGAAGATCGTCGTCAGCTTCGCGGAGCTGACGGGCTTTTACGAGGTCCCGCTCAGCGGCGCGGACTTCACGTTCGCAGTGTCCTTCTCGCAGACCCTCACGCTTTCGGCGGTGACGATGGTGCTCATCCCCTACGGTCTCGACGGCCAGGTAGGGCGCTGCTTCGAATTCCCGCTCAACATCGTCCAGGTCGGCGGCGGCGATTTGCAAGTAAGCCTCGTGTTCGACATGCCGGACGACCTGGACCTGCATCTCATCGAGCCGAGCGGCACGGAGATCTACTACGGCGCGCTGATGTCGCCGTCGGGCGGGACGCAGGACCTGGACTCGAACCCGGCTTGCTTCCAGGACTACGTCAACAACGAGAACATCACCTACACGGGCGTGACGCCGCCGACGGGGATGTACACCGTGCGCGTGGACTACTGGGAGGACTGCGCCTTCGGCAGCGGGCCGGTGAACTACGTCGTGACGGTGACCAAGGGCGGCATCCCCACGACCTACATGGGCAGCTTCCCCGACGGCAGCAGCGACGCGGGTGGCGCCGGGTCCGGCGCGACGGTGGCGACCTTCACCTACCCGTAGTCGGTGGCGACCTTCACCTACCCGTAGTCGGTTCTGCGATACAATCATGCGCATGAGTCACGCCGACGAGCACGCGCACGACGAAGCCAGCGAGCACGAGCACGAGCACGACGACGAGCCCGGCTACGTAGCGGGCGTCTCGCCCGTCGCCGAGGCGCCTGGCGCCGCGCGCCTGGCCTTCCTGCGCAAGACCTACCTGCACCTGGCGGGAGCGATCCTCGTCTTCACGGCGCTCGAGGCGCTGTTGATGCAAATCCCCGAGGTGGAGGACGTCGCCCTCACGATGACGAACGGCTACAACTGGCTCGCCGTCCTCGGCGCGTTCATGGCGGTGAGCTGGGTGGCCGACTACATGGCGCGCCGCTCGACGTCGCTATGGGTGCAGTACCTGGGGCTCGTGCTGTACGTATGCGCCGAAGCGGTCATTTTCATCCCGCTCATCTACGTGGCGGCGAACTACGGCGGCGACGACGTCATCCCCACCGCTGCCGTCGCCACGGTGGCGGTGTTCGTGGGGCTGTCCGCCATCGTCTTGGTCAGCAAGAAAGACTTCTCGTACCTGCGCGCCGGCTTGACCATCGCTTCGATGGTGGCGCTCGGCGTCATCGTCGCCGGCGTCCTCTTCGGCTTCGAGCTCGGCGTCCTCTTCAGCGTGGCGATGATCGGGCTCGCCGCCGCCTACATCCTCTACTACACGTCCAACGTCCTGCATCATTACCGGACCACGCAGTACGTCGCCGCCGCGCTGGCGCTCTTCAGCGCCGTGGCGCTTCTCTTCTGGTACATCCTGCGCCTGCTGCTGGAGATCTTCGGCAACCGCCGCTGAGCGAGCGCCCCGGCGCGCCGCGCGGGGAGCGTGGCGCACGTGCACTAACTAAGGGACCAACAGCGGGAAACGCCGCGCGCGGATGGCGGGGCAGCCGGGCCACGTCGGGTCGCAGCCCTGCCACGCCAGCACGAGGCTGCCGTCGGGCGACAGCGCCACGGAGGGAGTGCCCGCGGCGCAGTCCGTGCCGGACCCGATGAACGGATCGGCGTCCCCCAGGAACGGCGTCTCGTAGGGCTGGCCGAGCGCGTCGAGCAGCCAAGCGCGAACCCGGCGGCAGCCGGCCTCGTCCACCGACCAGGCGATCACGTGATTGCCGGCCGCGTCGGCGGCGACGGCGGGCGCCGGGTCGGCGACGCTGGGCCCGACGCCGAGCTGCGCCTCGGCGCCCGTCGGCGTGCCGTCAGAGGCGTAATAGCGCGAGCGCAGCGCCCCCGCGCCGTCCAGCCAAACCGCCACGAAGCCGCCGCCGGCAAGCCCTTCCAAGACGAGGTCGTAGACGCCCGCGCCGTCGGCGTTGAACACCCAGGGGCCCGTCGTGCCGGTCACGCCGTTGGGCGCGGGCGAGCCGTCGGCGGCACGGAGCTCCAGGTAGGTCTGGGGCGGGTCGCCGGTCGCGGCATCCGGGTAGGCGACGGTGATGGACCCGTCGCCGTGCAAGGCAAGCGCCGGGGCATGGGCGGCGGAAGCGGCCTCGTCCACGTAGTGTCCAGCGCCGAGGTCCCACAGCGCGCCCGCGGGGTCGTGCGTGTGCAGCACCCAGGCGGGATACAGGTCGTAGGCGGCGATGCTCCAGGTGCCGGGCACGTCGCGACGGCCGTCGGTCCGGACCACGAAGCCAGCCGGAAGGCCTTCGTCGAGGGATACCGACGTGAGGTCGTCGCTGAAGCGGACGTAGCTGGGCACGCTCGGGGCCGGCACGCGCAGATCCGTGAGGTAGTACTCGTTCGCCGCGCGCGGTCCGAGCTGGAGCGAGAACACCGCGTCGCCGGGCGTGGTCGGCCCGGCGAACGGTTCGCTGCCCTGGAACATCCAGGCGAATGCGCTGCCATTGTCGCCCGCGCCGTCGAGCCAGGCGACCACCCAGCGGTCGCTGCCGACCCCGCCCTCGGCGACCAAAGGCGTGCCGACGATCGAGTCGTCGCCGGAGTAGGCTACTTCGAGGATCGGCTCGCCGCAGGCGGCCTCGCTGCACGAGTACACGCAGTCGGGGTCGCAGCCGAAGGTCGTGTCGCAGAACTCGCCGGGATCGAGGATGCCGTTGCCGCACACCGGCGCCGCCCCCTCCGCGCGGCAGAAGGCGTCGCAGCCGTCGCCGCTGGAGTTGTTGCCGTCGTCGCACTCCTCGCCCAGCTGCACGAGGCCGTCGCCGCACGCGCCGAACGTCTCCAGAAAGCAGTTGGCCGTGCAGCCGTCGCCGTTCTGGTTGTTGCCGTCGTCGCACTGCTCGCCCGGGCCGCGCACGCCGTCGCCGCAGTAGCCCAGCCCGAATTCCACCTCGCAGCGCCCGCTGCAGCCGTCGCCGTTCACGCGGTTGCCGTCGTCGCACGTCTCGTCGGGGTCGGTCACGCCGTTGCCACAGCGCTGCTCGAAGGCGCAGCTGAAGCAGCCGGCCGCCCCGACGCCCAGCGCCGCGGCGATGGCCGCCGCCGCCGCCGTCGTCGCCTCCGCTGCGGTCGGCCTGTTCATGTCTCGTCCTGGAACAGACGTGGGAACCGCCCCAGCATCTCTTCGCGCACCAAGTCCTCCACCTCGAAAAAGGTAGAGCACGCCAGCGCCCGTTTGGCCAGGTCCTCGGACTCCGCCATCGTCGTGTCCCGCACGATGAACTTCACCGCCGGCAGGCTCGCCGCCGTCATCGACAGCTCCCGGTAGCCGAGGCCGAGCAGCACCATCGTGTACATCGGCACGCTGGCCATCTCGCCGCACACGCTCACTGGGATGCTGGCCGCCTGCCCCGCTGCCGCCACCTGGCGCAGCATCCGCAGGATCGCCGGGTGGAGCGGATGGTACAGGTAGGCGACGTGCTCGTTCGTGCGGTCGATCCCCAACGCGTACTGGATGAGGTCGTTCGTGCCGACGCTGAAGAAGTCGCACTCGCGCGCCAGCACGTCGGCCATCATCACCGCCGAGGGCATCTCGATCATCGCCCCGATCTTCAGACGACCGCCCGAGAAGTCCAGCCGCTCGGTGCGGCGCAGCTCCTCGCAGACGTCCTCGATCATCCAGCGCGCGCCGCGCCACTCCGCCAGGCCGCTCACCATCGGCAGCATCACGTGCACCGGCGCGTGGCGCACCGCACGCAGCAGCCCGCGCAGCTGCTCCTGGAACACCTCGGGGTGCAGCGCGTACAGGCGGATGCCGCGCAGCCCCAGCGCCGGGTTCTCCTCGCGGTGCTGCTGCTCCATCAACCCGCGCGGCAGCTTGTCGCCGCCGATGTCCACGGTGCGGAACGTCACCGGGTACGGCGCCATCTCGTCCATCACCTTGCGGGCAAAGAGGTAGTGCTCCTCGGCGCTCGGCAAGAACTCGCGGTCCATGTACATGAACTCCGTGCGCACCAGGCCGATGCCGTGCGCCCCGTGCTCCACTGCCGAGGCAAGCTGCTCCACCAGCTCCAGGTTCGCGCGCAGCTCGACGACCACGCCGTCGCGCGTCGTCGCCGCCAGGTCGCGGTTCTTGAGGATCTCGCGCTCGAAGGCGATGCGCGCGTCGCGGCGCCGCGTATACAGCGCGATCGCCCCTTCGTCGGGGTGGAGGATGACCACGCCGTGCACGCCGTCGACGATGACGAGGTCGCCGTTGCCCACCATCTCGGTGACGTTTTCGAGCCCCACCACCGCGGGGATGCCCAGCTCGCGCGCCAGGATCGCCGTGTGGGACGTGGAGGCGCCCAGGTCCGTGGCGAAGCCGAGAATGCGATGGCGCATCATCGACGCCGTGTCGGCGGGCGAGAGGTCGTGCGCCACCAGCACCGAGCCGTGGTCCAGCCGTGCCACCGGGTCGGCCCGCCGTCCCATGAGGTTGTGCAGCACGCGCTCGCCGATGAAGTCGACGTCGCTGCGCCGCTCGCGGAAGTAGGCGTCGTCCAGCTCCTCGAACGCTTGGCGCAGCTCCTTGACCGTGCTGCGCACCGCCCACTCGGCGTTGATGAGCTCCTCCTCGATGCGCACGCGCGCGCCGTCGCTGAAGGCGTCGTCGCGCAGCATCAACAAGTATGCGTCGAGGATCGTGCCGGTCTCCGGCGTGCCGGCCTGGTACAGCCGCTCCTTGTAGCCGATGAGCTGCCGCTCGGACTTGTCGAGCGCCTCGCGCAGGCGCGTCACCTCGTACGGCGCGTCGGCGTCGCGGATGTGGTACTTCGGCACCTTCAGCTTGCGGCGGTCGAGCAGCTGTACGCGCCCTACCGCGATGAACGGCGACCCGCCGATGCCGCGCAGCACCACGTTGCGGCGCGTGGCCGCCGGGGCGCCCGGAACGTCGTTCAAGTCGGCTCTCCGAAGCCGTTGTCGACTAGATCGCCGAGCGCCTCCAGCGCCGGCGCCGCGTCCTCGCCCGCCGTCTCCACCGTGATCTGAGTGCCCTTGGAGGCCGCCAGCATGAGCACGCCCATGATGGACTTGCCGTTCACGCGTTGCGTGTCGCGCTCCACCCACACCTCGCAGCGGAAGCGCGTGGCCGTCTGCACGAACGCCGCCGCGGAACGCGCGTGCATGCCGAGCCGGTTGCGGATGCGGCAGGTGCGCCGCAGCGCGCCACCCGCCGGCTGTTCGCCGTCGCTCATGGTCAACGCTCCCTGTCGCGGTGGTGCACGGCGGGGTCCCAGCCGTGCGTGCGCAGCGCCGCCCCCAGCGCCTCGGCCAGCGCGACCGAGCGGTGCCGGCCGCCGGTGCAGCCGAGCGCGATGGTGAGGAAGGCTTTTCCCTCGTCCTCGTAGCGCGGGATCATGTCGGCCAGCAGCCCGCCGAAGCGGTCGAGAAACGCGCGCCCCTCGCCGGGGCCGTCGACGACCCAGGCCGCGACCTCGGCGTCGAGCCCGTCGCGGTCGCGCATCGACGGCACGAAATACGGATTGGGGAGGAAGCGGACGTCCATCACCACGTCAGCGCCCTGCGGGAGGCCGTGCTTGTAGCCGAACGACACGAGGTTGATGGCCATGCGCGGCATCGCACCGGGCACGCCGTAGCGGCGCATGATGCTCTGGCGCAGCCGGTGCGTCGTCAGCTCGGTGGTGTCGAGCACGGCGTCGGCCACCGTCCGGAGCGGCTCCATGCGGGCGCGCTCCGCCACCAGCGCCGCCTCGGTGCCGCCGCCGGACACTTCGCCTGCCATCGGATGGCGCCGCCGCGTCTCGCTGAAGCGGCGCAGCAGCGTCTGCGGCTCGGCATCGAGGAACAGCACCTCCAGCGAGCGCCCCGCCTCGCGCAGGCGGCGGATCTCCGACCCGGCGCCGGCGAGGAAGCCGCCCTCGCGCGCATCGACGACCAGCGCCACGCGCTTGAGCCCTTCGCGCGCGGCCAGCGCGATGAAATCGCCGAGTAGCTCCACCGGGAGGTTGTCGACGCAGTAGTAGCCGCTGTCCTCCAGCGCGTGCATCGCCGTGGTCTTGCCGCTGCCGCTGAGCCCGGTGACGAGCACCGTGAACGGCAGCGAGGCGCCCACCGGTACAGGGCCGGAGCCGGACCCCGACCCTGGCCCGTGTCGCTCCGGCGGTGCCGCCGCCGCTGCCGCTCCTGCACCCGCTGCCGCGGTCTCCGACTCCGGTCCCCTCAACGCCCCCTCCGCCGCGCCGCGCCTCCCAGCTCCGCGCCGCCGCCGATCGAGCCGCCCGCGCCCCCGTCCAGCCCCACCACCGCCACGCGTCCCGCGTGCTCGACGTTGCCGTCGTCGTCGCCCGGCCCCGACGGGTCGTCGAGCCCTTCGACCTCGGTGGTGAAAGGGAGCGGCGTGACCGGCCCGCTCTCCCGCGGCAGCACCGGCGCCGACGCGGCCGTGACGGCGTCCACGCTCTGCTGGAACTCGCGCGCCGAGTGATGGCCGCGGACTTTGAGCAGCTGGTTGCGCGCCGCCACCTCCACCAGCGTGGTCAAGTTCCGCCCCGGCCGCACCGGGATCTTGATGTAGGGCACCGCCACGCCGAGGATCTCGTAGGTCTTGTCGTCGAGCCCCAGCCGGTCGTAGTCGGCGCGCGGGTCCCACTCGTCGAGCTCGACGCACAGGTCGATGCGCTTGCGGTCGCGCACCGCGCCGACGCCGAAGAGGTCGGGGATGTTGATGATGCCCAGCCCGCGCACCTCCATGTGGTGCCCGAGGATGTCGGTGGCGGCGCCCTCCAGCTCCGAGCCCTGGCGCTGGATGTCGACGACGTCGTCGGCGCAGAGCCGGTGGCCGCGCGCAACCAGGTCGAGCGCCAGCTCGCTCTTGCCGATGCCGCTCTTGCCCAGCAGCAGAAGGCCCACGCCGCTGACGTCGACCAGCACGCCGTGCAGGCTCACTGCCGGCGCCGTCCAGTCCTCCATGAAGCGCGTGACGCGCGCGATGAACTCGGCGGTCGGCAGCGCGCTCGACAGCACCGGCGTGCCGGCGGCTTCGCCGTGGCGGACCAGCTCCTCCGGCACCGGCAACCCCTTGGTCACCACCAGGCAAGCGACGTCGCGCTCGCACAGCGAGCGCAAGATGCGGTCGCGCTCCCCCGCCGGCATGGTCGAAAGGAACGAGATCTCGGTCTCGCCCAGGATCTGGATACGCCCCGAGCGCACGTGGTCGAGGTAGCCGCTCATCGCCAGCCCGAGCTTCTGCACGCGCGGAGCAGTGATGCTGCGGTTCACGCCGCGCTCGCCCACCACCATCCTCAGCGCCAGGTGGTGGTCGGCGTCGCGCAGCAGCGTGGCGGTGGAGAGGGCGCTGCGCAACGGAGTCCGGCCTCCTCGGTCAGTTCGCCGTCACGGAGCCGGCGGTGTGGGTGGGCGGAGGCTGGCCCGTTTCGATGAGGCCGTAGTTGCCCTCGCCCATGCGGTAAAGCACGCAGACCCTGTTGTTGGCCAGGTTCGTGAAGACCATGAACGGCTCGTTCGACAGGTCCATGTGCATGATGGCGTCGTCGAGCAGCATGAGCTCGGCCGGCACCTTCTCGGTCTTGACCACGCGCGTGATGGCGCTCTCGTCCTTGTGGTCCTCGGAGGCGACCACCTGGTGCTCGACCAGCGCCACCGCCACGGCGTCGGGCGCCGGTTTCTCGTGGGCGTGGTGGTCGCGCAGCCGCTCCTTGTAGCGGCGCACCTGGTAGTCGAGCTTGTCGACCACGGCGTCGATCGAGCTGTACATGTCTTCGGTGCGCTCGCGCCCGCGGATGGCGATGCCGTTCACGCGCAGCGTGACCTCGGCGATGTGGTAGTGCTTCTCCACCGAGAACACCACGTGCGCCTCGATGGGCCGGCGCATGAATTTCTTGATGCGGTCCAGCTTCTCGCGCGCGTAATCTTTCAGGGCCTCGGTCGGTTCCATGTGACGGAAGGTGACGGAGATGTCCATACCGACGTCCTCCTGGGTTGTCGCCGGCCGCCCGCCTAGAAGAGGCGCCTGCGGCGCGACGACGGAAGGATGCCCAGCATCTCGCGATATTTCGCGACAGTCCGCCGGGCGATGTCGATGTCCTGCTCCTTGAGCAGCTCCACGATCCGCTGATCGCTGAGAGGGTGCTTGGGGTCCTCCTTTGCCACGAGGGCTTTGATCTTGCTCTTGACGCTCTCGGAAGCGAGGGCGTCGCCGGAAACGCGGTTGATGGAAGAGTTGAAGAAGAACTTCAGCTCCAGGATGCCTTGCGGCGTGTGCACGTACTTGTTGGTCGTCACGCGCGAGATGGTGGACTCGTGCATGCCGATGTCCTCGGCGACGTCGCGCAGG
>DASYRF010000103.1:0-14474 GCA_036004705.1 Myxococcota bacterium | reverse complement strand
TGGAGCAGAAACTGGTGCTCCTTCCGCGCGGCGCCGCGGCGGCGTACGGCGGCGACCGGACCGACCGCGTGGACGTCCCGCCGCTCGGCGGCGTCGCCCCGGATCTCGACGAGACCGAAAAGCACGAGGTGGCGACGTTCGTTCCGCCGCCGCGGCCCGCGCGCCCCGTGGCGCCGGCGAGCCCCTCGATGATCAGCGCTTCCAGCGCGTTCTCGCCCACGGTTTACGAGCCTTCGGCGGGGCGATTGCGTCCAGCCCTGCCCGTGCCCCAGGACGCGGTCGCCCCGCCGAGCTCGATTGTCCCGCCGCCGCTGCGCGTGGCGCGCCCGCTCGTGGCCGCGCCGCCGCCGCGCCCGGCGCCCCCCCCGCGCGCCGATCCGTCGGCCGGACTCGTCACGCGCGCGCTGTACAACGGCTCGGCCGCCGCCGCCGCCGCCGCCGCCGCCGCCGCGCGTCGCGAGGCGACGCCCACGTCGGCCGCCCCGCGCCTGCACGCGCAGGAGATCGCTGAGCGGCGCAAGCCCGCGCTCCCCATCCCGCCGCGCGCCCGCCCGCTCGTGTCGTAGCGCGGCGCGGGCAGCGCAGCGCGCAGCGCAGCGCAGCTTCCTCGCATCGGCGGGACCGCCGACGTCAGGCGCTACTTCGCGGGGGCGGGAGCGGGAGCGGCGGTGGCGGCAGGGGCGGCGGTGGCGCCCGGGGCGGCAGGGCCCTTGTGCTTCTTTTCCTTCTTACCCTTCTTCTTCTTCGGCGCGGGGGCGCCGTCGTCCGGTACGGGCGCGGCGGTGCCGGTGTCGGGCACGGCGCCGGGCCCGGCGGCGGGCGCCGGCGCCGGAGTGGGCGCGCCGACGGGTGCGAACTCGTCCACGGCGCCGCCGCCAGGAGGCGGCAGCAGGCCCCCTCCGCCGCCCCCTTCGCCGGCCACCGAGCGGTCCACGATGTTGAACTCCACCCGCCGGTTCAGCTCGCGGCCGGCCGCCGTCTTGTTGTCGGCGATCGGCTTCTCCTCACCGTAGCCCACCGCCTCCAGCCGCGACGGCTCCACGCCGTGCGACACCAGATAGATCATCACCGAGTGGGCGCGGTCGTCGCTCAGCTTCTTGTTGTAGGCGTCGTCGCCCTTGTCGTCGGTGTGGCCCTCGATTCGCACCTTCTTGATGTCGGTGTACGTCTTCAGGACTGTCACCACCGCGTCCAGCAGCTTGAAGCTCTTCTTCTTGATGGAGGCCTTCGCCGTGTCGAAGAAGATCTTCTCGCCGATCGTCAGGCGCGTCTTCTCCACGATCACCAGCGGCTTGCCCTTGTCCGGACAGCCGTCGTCGTCCTCCAGCCCGTTGTAGACCTCGGGCTCGGTGGGGCAGCGGTCGGCGCTGTCGGGGATGCCGTCCTTGTCGTTGTCGGGATCGGGGCAGCCGTCGTCGTCCTCGAAGCCGTCCTTGTCCTCCGCCGCCATGGGGCAGGCGTCGGCGGGGTCGAGGATGCCGTCCTTGTCGTTGTCGGCCTCCGGGCAGCCGTCGTCGTCCTCGAACCCGTCCTTGTCTTCCGTCTCGGTCGGGCACTTGTCGGTCGCGTCCGGCACGCCGTCCTTGTCGTTGTCGAGCTCGGGGCAGCCGTCCTCGTCCTCGAAGCCGTCCTTGTCCTCGGCGTCGTTGGGGCACTTGTCGGCCGCGTCGAGGAGCCCGTCGCCGTCGTTGTCCGACTCGGGGCAGCCGTCGTCGTCCTCGTAGCCGTCCTTGTCCTCGGGCGAGGCCGGGCACGAGTCGGCCGCGTCGGGCACGCCGTCGCCGTCGTTGTCGTCCTCGGGGCAGCCGTCGTCGTCCTCGAACCCGTCGAGATCCTCCTTCTCGGTCGGGCAGCGGTCCAGCTTGTCGACGATGCCGTCGCCGTCGGTGTCGCGGTTGGACGGCGCATAGCCGATGCCGGCGAAGACGCGGAACGACGGCGCTCCGTACCCGCTCGTCAGACCGGCGCCGCCGCCCACCGTCACCGCCAGGTCGCTCTTGGTCTTCAGGCGCAGCCCGCCGTCCGCTTCGACCGGCACTTCTTCGATTCCGAAGTTGCCCTTGCCGGCGGCGGTCGCGAGGCTGCCGTGCACCTCGCCGATGAGGTCGAGCGTGTCCTTCACCAGCGGGACGTTCAACCCCAGCCCGCCCACCAGCTCGTCGTTGTACTGGAGGTTGGCCAGCGTGGTCTCGCCGCGGATGGTGTAGCCGGCGTTGAGCGCCACGCCGAAGCCGCCGTAGCGGAACTCGGCGACCAGCGTGGGAGTGAACGTCGGGTCCTTCGCCCCCAGGAAGTTCTCCTGGTCGCCCGTGGGGAAGCGGAAGACCGGGTGGATGGCCAGCCCGAAGCCGTCGCCGTCCTTGTCGAAGTTGATGAGCCGGAACTTGAGCCCCAGGCGGATGTCGCCGAGCCCGGCGGGGGCCAGCTCGCGCATGGTGTCGTTCGGGTCGCCGAGGTCGCCGATGAAGCCGGTCTGGACGATGGCGACGGGGATGCCCAGCCCCACTTCGATGAAGTCGAAGAGCCCCAGCGCGAGCTGCACGTTCAGTCCGAGGCGCGCGTCGACGAAGCGGCGGTTCGTGGCGTCTAGCGGATCGCCGGCCGGGTCCACCGCCAGCAGCAGGTTGTCGGCGTAGTCGACGTACAGTCCGATGCCGTAGGAGAGATGATCGGCGATGCGCGCACTGTCGACGGTGATGTAGCCGCGGCTGCCGAGCGCGGGGAGGAAGTGGTTGACGTCGATGGCGGTGGAGGCGGGCGTGGTTTGCGCCGAGGCGCGCGCCGCCGGCACCAGCGCGGCGACGGCGGCCAGCGCGGTCGCGACCCCGCGCGCGCGCGCGGCCGCGAAGCGAGTCAGGCTCGTTCTCATGTCATCTCCGTTGGCTCGCCCCCATGCGGCGTGAGACGGGAGCGGGGCGAGTATCGTCCCATTCGGAACGCCGATCAACCTTCGCGCCGGGCGTCGCGCGCGGCGCCCACGAGCTTCTCGCCGGCGTCGAGCAGGAGGTCCTCGCTGCCCGGCGGGCCCATGATCTGCAGCGAGCGCGGCAGCCCATCGGGGTAGCGGCCGAAAGGAATGGCCAGGGCGGTGGCGTCGGCGAGGTTGCCGGGCATGGTGCAGGTCACCAGATTCCAGTTGAAGATGGAGCGTCCGTGGCGGGGCGCCGGGAAGGTCGTGGTCGGCGCCACCAGCACCCAGCCGCGGTCCCACAGCGCGTCCACCTGCGTGCGGTAGGCGGCGGCGTCGCGTACGGCGCGGGCGCGGTCGCGGAAGAGGGTGACGCGCCCGAGGGCGATGAGCACCAGCACCTGCGCGGTGTGCGGGTGCAGGCGGCGGTCGCCGGTGGCGCCGCGCAGCAGCACCGCCGACAGCGCGGCGCGCACGCCCTCGCCGAGCGATAGCGTGTCGCAGGCGAGGAGGTCCTCGAAGTGCGACGCCCAGAGCGCGGTGGTCAGGTTGCGCGCGTGGCGCATCGGCGGCAGGCCGTGGTCGTCGCGCACCTCACCGAAGGCCGCGCGCACGGCGGGCCCGGCGTCGGCGGCGAACGCCGGCCAGGCGCCGCGGGCGGCGCCGTCAGGCTCCCAGAGGTAGGCGCCGCGCAGGCAGAAAGGTCGCGCCGCGCCGGTGCGCACGGTCGGCGCGGCGACGCGCAGCACGGTGCGCATCAGTCCGAGCGAGCCGCACAGCGGCCCCTGTCCGTTCATGAAGGCGAGCGACGGCGGGGGCGCGGGGAAGTCGCCCACCATGGGCCACGTCTCGCTGGAGAGGCGCATCCCGTACACGCCGCAGTAGGCCGCGGGGATGCGGATGGAGCCGCCGATGTCGCTCCCCCAGTCGAACGCGGACATGCCGTCGGCCACCGCGGCGGCCGCGCCGCCGGAGCTGCCGCCGGGCGTGCGCTCGGGATCGTGCGGGTTGCGCGCCACGCCGCCCACCCAGCTGGCGCTCTCCGGCACCAGCGCCAGGTCGCTGCAATTCGTCTTTCCCATCAGCACCGCCCCCGCGGCGCGGAACGCGTCGTAGACGTTCGTGCTGTTTACCGGCACGCGCTCGCGGTAGCGCCACGACCCGCCGCTGGTGGGGATGCCGGCCGTGTCCCACGTCTCTTTCAACGAATACGGCAACCCGTGCAGAGGCGAGCGGCGCGGCTGCTCGCCCTCCAGCGCCTGCGCTTCGGCGAGCGCGTCGTCGAGCCGAGTGCGCACGAAGGCGCGCAGCGCTTCGTTGTGCGCGCCGATGCGCGCCGCGGCCTCGGCCACCGTCGGGGTCCTGCCGTCGTCGTCCATGAGCCTCCGCCGCGAGTGTACGCCGTCCGCGTCCTGTGAGCGCGGCGCGGCGTGGCGCGGGCGGGGCGAGCTCGTCGTCCGTCAGCGGCGGGCGAGGAAGCCGAGGTACGACCAGGCGACCGCCAGGAAGAGGACGCTGCCGAGCAGGCCGGCCGCGGCGAGGAGATCGACGGCGGCGGCGAGGACGAGGCGACGGTTCATGGCGCCGCGCGGGCCGGCGAACACGAAAAGACGGCCGCGTGGGCCGGGCGTGGGGCCGAGGCGCGGCGGCGCGCCGCGATAGGCGCCCGCCTCGCCGGCAATCACGGCGCCGATCACTTCCACTGGGGCGCCGACGGGCAGCCCGACCTCGGCGGCGACGGGGTCCAGCGCGGCCGGGGTGACGACGAGGGCGCGCGCGGGGTCGAGGTCGACGAAGACGCGCGCGCCGCGGTGCTCGAGGCGGAAGGGGCGGGCTTCGAGCGATTCGCTCTCGCGGCCGAGTGGGGTCGGGTCGGCGGTCCGGCGCAGCCAGACGCAGGCGCCTTGCGCGGTCCAGAGTGTGTCGTCCCCGGCCGCCACGACGCCGCGCGTTCTCACCAGCCCGGCGGCGGGGAGGGCGTCGAGCTCGTGGAACGGAATGCCGAGCAGGGGGGTGCGCTCGCGCAGTGCCGCCAGCCCGTTGCGCGCCAGGCGCGGCACGTCGTAGGCGAGCAGCAGGGAGGTCACGGCGCCGAGCCCCAAGGCGACGAACGGCGCCCCGCGCACGCCGCGCACCAGGATCTCGTCGAGCGACCAGACCGCCAGAATCAGCAGCATCGGGACGGCGGCCGCGGCGCGCAGCTTGGCGAAGCGGGCGCGCCGGCGCGTGAGGGGCCGCACCGGCACGCCGAGCGCGGCGCGCAGAAATCGCGCCAGGAGCCAGACCGCCAGCGCGGTCCCCGCCGCCACGAACGAGGCGATCGCCGCGGTGCTCGCCCACTGCGCGTCGCGATACACGGCGGTGCCCATGGCAAACAGCCCGAGCCGCGCGCGTAGCCCGTCGGCGAAGGCCCAGACGATGCATCCGAGCCCGGCGGCGCCAGCGACGCCCGCCAGGCCGCGCCCCCACTCCGGACGCCGGCCGACGGCCGCGTCGGCGGCGAACGAAGCGACGCCGTGCCCGCTCATCGGGCGCCTGAGGTGTGCGCGCCGGCGCCCGGCGGCGCGCGGTCGGCGCCGGGCGCGGGCGTGGAGGAAGCGGCGGTGGCAGCGGCCGTGGCGGAGGTGGCGACGTCGCGGCGCATCATGTGCAAGGTGTCGACGAACGGCGTCGGCTTCAAGTTCCACATGCCGAAGAACGGGTTGTCGAGATCCCACACGACGAAGAGGATGAACGTGAGCGAGCCGCTGAGCGTGGAGGCCATGGCGGCGTGCGACCAGAACGAGGCGAGGCCGAAGAAGAGCATGGAGCCGGCGGCGACGGCGCCGCCGCCGACCAGCAGCGCCCACAGCGGCCCGGGCAGGCGCGCCGAGCTAGTGGCGACGCGGCAGGTACGCGCGTCGCTCACGTCGTTGAAACGGTCGAGCGCGGCCGTGTACAGCACGCATTGGCGATCGTTGGGCGGGTCGTAGCCGACCAGCATCTTGCCCAGGCGCTCCATCAGCAGCGCCGCCTTCTCGCTCGGCAGCCCGCAGCGCATGTGCGCCCATTCTTCGGTGGCCACCGTCTCGCAGTACTCGACCAGCAACGCCACGGCCTCGCCGCGCGCCGGCTCTTCGAAGCCCCTCGCCACGCGGAAAAGGTCCGCCAGGTCGGAGGCCTCGCGTTGCACGCTGGCCCGCGTCTCGTTGAATTGCGACCATACGACGAAAATCACGAAGCCGACGATGACGCCGTAGACGGACGCGAAGGACTGCAGGTAGTTGCCGCCGACCTCGTTGTTGTCGGCGAGCGTGGCGAGCGGGATGAAATGGCGCACGAGCCAGAGTGCGCCGACGCTCAGGCCGACGACGCCGGCGAGCAAGCGGAAGAGGACGCGCATCCCACCCATGTTAGCTCAGCTCAGGAACTCGGACTTGTAGGCGGCGGCGATCTCCGGGTGCGGCGGGAGGTCGAGGAAAGCGCGGCGCCGCGCGGGGCTCTTGAGCTTCTCGACCGCGGCGCGCACGTGCTCCACGGCGCGGCGCAACGACTCACGCCCCTCGGGCGCGCCGGCCGCCATCCGGTAGTGGTTGTAATAGACGGAGGCGATGCCCTCCCAGGGCGGGGCCAGGGCGGCGGTGCGGGCGGCCTCGCGGGCGCGGGCGCGTGCGGCGTCCAGCTGGCCCATGGCGGTCAGGGCGCGGGAGGCGGCGTCGAGGCCGCGCGCGACGGCGGCGCCGAGCGAGGCGGCCTGCGCCTGGGCGACGGCGGCGTCGGCGAGGGCGAGCGCGTGCGCGGGGTCGTGGCCCGGCGCTCCGGGGAGGCCGGTTCCGGGCGCGGTGGGCGGGGCGGCGCCGGCGAGCAGCGCGTCGGCGAGCGCCAGGGCGGCTTCGACTTCGAGCGTGGGGCGGCCGACCTCGCGCGCCACGGCGAGGGCGCGCTCGGCGCAGGCGCGGGCGGCGTCGGGCTCGCGCGCCTGCAGGTACACGCGCGCGGCGACGGCCAGCGCGTCGGCGAGGCCGTCGCGCTCGCCCATCGATTCTTGCAGGGCGATGCCCTTGCGCAAGTAACGCAGCGCGCGCGGAAGCTCGCCGAGCGCGCCGTACACCTCGCCGAGATTGGCGAGCTTCAGCGCCGAGGCGCGCCGGTCGCCGAGCTCGCGGTCGATGGCGAGCGCGCGCTTGTAGGCGTCGAGCGCGGCTTCGAGGTCGCCGGCGGCGAGCGCCGCGACGCCGACGTTGTTGAGCAGGGACGCTTCCAGCGAGCGGTCCCCCTCGGCGCGGGCGAGCACCAACGCCTCGTCGTAAGCGTCGAGCGCGCCGCCGAGGTCGCCGGCGGGACGCAGCGTCATGCCGAGCGTCTTCAGGGCGCGGGCGCGGGCGAGGCGCGCTTCGCGGCCCGCGGCGGTGGCGGCGGGGCCGGCGGCGGAGAGGGCGCCGGCCGCAGGCGCGCTGCCGGCAGCGCCGGCGCCGGCGTCGGTGCTGAGCTCCAGCGCGCGCCGCGCCAGCACCCCGGCTCGGCGGAAGTCGCCGAGCCGCCGGTAGAGCTCCGCGGACAGGCGCACCGCCTCGCCTTCCACCGAGCGGTCCTGCGCCGCGCGTGCGGCCAAGAGCGCCTGGCCGAGCGCCTTCTGCGAGCCGGCGTGCCGCCCGGCGTCCGCGTACAGCAGCGCGGCGGCCATGGCGGCGCGCGCCACCAGCGCGGGCCTTCCCAGCGCTTCGGCGAGGCGGCGCATGGACCGTACCTGCGCGCGGCGCTCGACGCCGCGGCCGAGCGCGCGCAGGGTCTCGGCCATGCGCGCGTGAACCTCGAAGCGGGCGGCGTCGGTGGGCGGGTGCAGGGCCAGCGCCTTCTGGTAGAGCTTGAGCGCGTCGAGGGGCGCGCCCAGGCGTGCGGCGTCGTCGGCGGCGGCGGCGAAGAGGCCGGCGGCGCGCGCGGGCTCCCCCGCGAGCGCGGCGTGGTGTGCGCGCACGACGGGGCTCACGGGGCGGCCGCCGGCGCTCCAGCGCTCTAGGACGGCGAGGAGGGCTCGGTGAACGGCGTGGCGCGTGTCGGCGGCGAGCGCTCGATAGGCGACGTCGCGAACGACGGAGGTGCGGAATGCGTACTGCGCTCCCTGGGCGGACTCGACCAGCAAGCCGCGCGTGGCGAGGGAGGGAAGCAGCGCGGCGACGTCGGCGCCGGCGGCGGCGGCGACCAGCTCGGCGGGGGCGCTGGCTCCGCCGGCGGCGGCGGCCCAGCCCAGCGCGGCGCGCTCCAGCGGCGAGAGCTCGTCGAGGCGCGAGGCGACGACGCCCTCGACGGTGGCAGGGACGCGCGGAGCTTCGGCGGCACCGCGCTCGGCGAGCACGCGCGCCGTTTCCACGAGGAACAGGGGGTTGCCGCCGGCGCGGGCGACGGCGAGACGCGCGAGCGCAGTGACGTCGGGTCCGGTGGCGGGTATCGCGGTCGCGGGCATCGCGGGCGCGGACGGCAGCGCCGGCGTGGCGAGCGCGGCCGCCGTAGCGGGCGCGGCGGGCGAGGCGGGCGCGGCGGGCGACGGCGCGGGCGTCGCCGGCAGGAATGCGGCCACGACGTCCGCGGCGAGCCGCAGCCGCGCCGCCTCGGACAGCTCGGCGAGCTCCAGCACGCGCGCGCCCTCGCCGGAGGCGGCCGACACCCACGCGCCCATCTCGCCTCCGCCCCGCGCCGCCACCAGCAGCAGCACCCGGCTGCGCACGCCCTCGCGCAAGAATCCGAGCACCAGCTCGCGCGAGAGCGAATCGGCCTGGTGGAAGTCGTCGAGCAGGATCAGCAGCGGCTGCCGCGCGGCGACGCGCTCGACGACACGGCGCAACGAAAGCGACGTGCGCAGCAGGCGCTGCGCGGCGTCCAGCGGCTCTAGCGCTCCGCCGGGATAGTCCACGCCCACGAGCGGCCCCAGCGAGTGCAGCAGATAGGCGTGCTCGGAGCCGTCCCGCCGCGCTTCGGCGGCTGTTTCGGCGGGCTCGTCGGGGAAGAGGCGCCCGAGCCACTCCTCCAGGCGGATGCGGCCTTCGGCGGCCGACGCGCCCTCGGCGAGGCGAAGGCCGTCGCGCAGCGCGTCGCCCACCACGCCGAACGGACGCTCACCGGCGTGGCCGTCGGCGGTGCCGCGCAGGACCGACTGCTCGCCCTCGGGCAGCGACGCCAGGAACGCCTCGCAGAGGACCGTCTTGCCTATGCCCGGATCGCCGGTCAGCACGACCGCCCGCGTCTGTCCGTTCAACAGCGCGTCCACGTAGGCGTCGCGCAGCGTGCCCAGCTCGGTGTCGCGCCCGAGGAAGCCGGCGGCGTCGGCGCGCTGCTCCGCGCGGCGCTGTTCGCGGCTCTTCGCGCCGACGAAGCGGTAGCGGTGCGAGGCCGTGCCGCCCGTCCCGGCCGCGGATCCAGCCGCGGGGTCGAGGTCCTCGAACACATAGGCACGCCGCGCGCCGTGGTAGAGCGCGCCGCTTGCGAGGATCTCGCCCGCGCGCGCCTCGCCTGCGAGCCGCTCGGCTAGCTCCAGGCTTGGTGCCACGAGCTCGTAGTGCAGGCGCCCCTGCGTGCCGGGGCGCGTGACCGCCTCTGCCGCCGCGAGTCCCAAGCCCACCTCCAGCCGCGGGCCTTCGCCAGCGAGCGCCTCGGTCGCCTCGGCCAGGTCCACCGCCAACCGCACCGCGCGGACCGGGTCGTCGGCCGTGCGCAGCGGCAATCCCAGCAGGCACAAGAAACCCTCGCGCCCGACGCGGTGGACGATGGCGCCGGCCTTGTAGGCGATGTCGCCGACGGCGCGCCGGTACTCGGTGAGCGTGGCTTCGACGCGCCCCGCGCCGAGCCGCGCCTCCTGGGCGGCGAGCCCGCGCACCGCGCCGCACGCGACCACCACCGGGCGCCGCTCGCCGCCGCCGCCGCGCACCGTCGCGGCCCGCGCCGCGTCTTCGATCCCCAACGGCGGCACCGGTGACACCGGCAACGCCGTCGCTCCTCGCGGCGCCGACACCTCCGTCGCCGTCCGGCGTACGCCTTTGCGCGCCGCCTCGCCGGACCCGATCGCCACGGCGCCGCTCGACAGGTCGGCGGCCGACAGGTCGGTCGTGTGCGTCACCGGTCCCGACCCGCCGGCCCGCGCGTCCGAGCCGCTCGGCCGCGCCTGCCGCGTGCCCTCGCCGTCGCGGGGCACGACCTCGCTCACGAGCGCCGCCAGCGTTCCGCCGTCGTGGATCTCGCCGCCGGCGTACAGCACGCGCGTCAGATCCACGGCGAGGGCGCGCGCGTCCTGGTAGCGGTCGCGCGGGTCGGGCGCCAGCGCGCCCAGGAGGATGCGCTCCAGCTCTTCCGGCAAGGTCGGGTCCACCGCGCGCGGGCGCGGCACGCCGCCCTCCACGACCATCTCGGCGGTGACCGCCGGCGCCGGCACGCCGTACGCGCTGCGCCCCAGCAGCATCTCGTACAGCACCACGCCCACCGCGAAGAGGTCGCTCCGGTGATCCACGCGCCGCGCCGCCGCCTGCTCCGGGGCCATGTAGGCGAACTTCCCGCGCACGACGCCCTCGTCCTCGGCCAGCCCGCGCGCCTTGGCGATGCCGAAGTCGACGATGCGCACCGCGCCGTCGAACGACACGAGCAGGTTCTGCGGTGACACGTCGCGGTGGACGATCTCGAGCGGCGTCCCCAGCGGGTCGCGCTTGCGGTGCGCGTAGTCGAGCCCCTTGCACAGCTCCGCGGCGACGAAAACCGCTTCGCCGCGGGGCACGCGCCGCCCGGCGCCGCGCGCCGCGTGCTGCAGCCGCCCGAGGTCGACGCCGTCGACGTACTCCATCGCCAGGTAGTACGCCCCCGCCACCTGCCCGAACTCGTACACCTGCACGATGTTGGGGTGGTTCAGGCTCACGGCGATCTTCGCCTCGTCGACGAACATCGCCACGAACTGCCGGTTCTTGGCGTAGGCAGGGAGAATCTTCTTGATGACGAGCGTCTTCTCCAGCCCCTCGGCGCCGACCGCCTTCGCCAGGAAGACCTCGGCCATGCCCCCCGAGCCGAGCTTGCGCAGGAGCGTGTACTTGCCGAACGCCACCATCGCGCGCCCTACTTCTTGCCCAGCGCGGCGATCCAGTGCTCGGCCACCCCGCGCCATTTCCCCGTCGGCGCCACTTCCAGATAGCCCTTGTAAGCGGCAACGGCGTCGGTGGCGGCGCCAGTCGCGCGCAACGCCTCCGCTAGGCCGAAGCGCACCTCGGGGTCCTTGGGATCGACCGCGGCGGCGCGCGCCCACGCGTCGCGCGCGCGCTCGGCCTTGTGAGCCTCCGCAGCGAGCCGCCCTTCCGTCACCAGCGCCTCCTTCCAGTCGGGGACGAGCGCCGCTGCCGCGGCCGCCGACTCCAGGGCGCGGCCCGCGTCGTGGCGGGCCAGCTGCGCGCGCGCCAGACCCAGCCAGGCGCGCGCCGTGTAGCGGCGCGGCATCAGCGCGCCGGCGGCGCGGCGCACCACCGCGGCGAACCCGTCCTCGGCGCGGCGCGCGTCGCCTAGCCGCAGGAACGCCTCGGCGAGCCCCAGCGCGGCGCGCAGGTGGCCGTGGTCGCTGGCGAGCGCCGTCTCGAAGAGCTTGCGTGCCGCCTTGGCGTCCCCGCCCATCAGCGCCACTTCGCCCATCAGGCTGAGCAGCCCGGCGTCACGCGGTGCCAGCGGCAGGGCCGCCTCGGCGGTCTTGCGCGCCTCGCCGCCGTGCCCGGCGCACAGCTGCAGGCGCGCCGTCCAGGTGGCGAGCTTGACCTCCCCCATGCCGGCGCTGCGCAGCTCCTTGAGATGGCGCTCGGCGCCGGCGGCGTCGCTCTCGGAGAGCGCCGCCTCGAGCAACAGCTGGGCGAGCTTGGCGTCGATCGGATCCTTGGCCAGCGCCGGCTCCAGATCGGCGAGCGCCTCGCGGTAACGGCCTTCGAGCGCGCGCAGCGCGCCCAGCTCCTTGCGCGCGGCGGGGAAGTCGGCGCGCAGCTCGAGCGCGCGCAAGAGGTGCTTTTCCTTCGCTGGCGCGTCCTTGGCGGCGCGGAAGAGCATGGCCAGGTCGTAGTGCACGTCGGGGTCGGCCTCGTCGCGCTCCAGCGCGGTCTCGAAGCTGCGCCGCGCGGCCAGGGCGTTGCCCGCGAGGAGGTGCGCCCTGCCGAGCGCGGCGGGCAGCGCGCCGGGCGGCACCCAACGCGCCGGCTCCAGCGCGCGGTCGGCGGCGGGGGCGGCCGGGCCCGGGGACGGGGCGGGGGCCGGGGCCGCGGCGGCGCGCGCGGCGGCGGAGAGCGTCTCCACCGCTGCCTTGGCGAGGCCGAGCTTCACCTGGGCGCGGCCGAGCCACAGCGCGGCGGCCAGCAAGGTCGGGTCGGCGGCGCGTGCGGCGGCGAGGTCCTCGGCGGCCTTGGCGGCGGCGCCGCTGGCGAGCTCGGCGCGACCGCGCAGGTACAGCGGCAGCGGCGCGCGCGCGTCGGCGAGCGTGCCGAGGCGCGCCAGCGCGCCGGCGGTGTCGCCGCGCTCCAGCGCCGCGAAGGCGGCGAGCGTCACCAGCGGCGCGCGGTCGCGCTCGGCGAGGTCGGGGCGCAAGGCGCCGTCGCACAGCGCGGCGGCCTCGGCGGTGCGTCCGAGCGCCAGAAGCAGCGCCGCCGTCTCCCGCTGCAGCACGCTGTCGGCGGGCGGCGCGGCACGCAGCTTCGCCAGCAGTGCCTCCATCTTGGGGGCGTCGCCGCTGCGAAGGTAGTGGCGCGCCAGGCACAGGCGGGCCCAGGCGAGGTCGCGCGGCGCGAGCTCCGCCTCGCGTGCCAGCAGCGCGGCCAGCGCGGCGGCGGCGGCGCGCGTATCGCTGCGGCGGCGCTCCAGCACGCGGTAGCGCGCTACCAGCGCCCCGGCGTGATCGTGCGAGAGGGCGAGCGCGTCGGTCAGGCGGCGCTCCGCCGCACCGTCGGCGCCGTCCGCCGCCTCCAGCAGCCCGAGCGCCACGAGCGATGGCACGTGTCCGGCGTCGAGCGCCAGCGCCCGCTCGAAAGCCTTGCGCGCGGCCTTCTCGTCCCCGAGCCTCAGGCGCAGCTCGCCGCGCAGGTACTCGAGCGACGGCTCATCGGCGAAGGCGTCGGCTGCGGCGTCGAGAGCGCGCAGCGCGGTGTCGGCTCCGGTGCGCCCGTCCTCGGCGGCGGCGAGCACGGCGGCGGCGAAGGTGGCGTCGGAGGTCGGGTTGGCCGCAGGCGGAATGCGCGCGAGCGCCGCACGCAAGGCGGCGACGTCGGCCAGGTCGAAGCGCACCACCAGCGACGCCTCGAGGTAAGCGCGGCGCGCGGCCAGCGCCGGGTAGTCCGCCGCCGGGACGTCCACGCCGACCACCACGTCGGCGGCCTCATGGTAGGCCTTCCAGGTGTCGTCGGCCGCAATCTGCGCGGCGAGCGCGAGGGCCTCGCGCACGGAGTCTTCGCGCAGCCGCGCGCGGTGGCTGAACCACAGGAGCGCGCCCGCCAGGCCGAGCAGCGCCGCCGCGCCCAGCGCGGCGCCCAGCGCGCCCCAGCGGAAGCGCGGCGCCAAGCGGTCGGCCGCCCCGGCGAGCGGCATCGAGGTGCCGGAGGCGGCGCCGAGCACCAGGTCCAGCGGGTCGGGCCCGGCGGCTGCCGCCGGCGCGTGCGGCGCGGGCTGCGAGGCGAGCTGCAGCCCGTCGAGGGCGGCGGCCGGTCCGCGGCGCTCGCGCACGTCGAGAATGGCCGACAGCCCGTCGAGGAGCGTGGCGGGGCGTGCCGGCGCCGGCCCGGGTGTCGCGGCAGCGGGGGCGGCGAAGTCCGGCGCCGGGCGGACGTGCGTGGTCCCGTCGTCCGCGTCGCCGTCGCCGTCACGGGTGGCGGCGCGCGCGTCCGACCGTTCGCCGGGCGCGCGGTTGTCGGCGCTCGTGTAGTCGCCGCCGTCGAACGCGCGGGGGCCGGTCCCGGCGTCACTGCTCGCGGTTCCGGACCCGTCATCGCCGTAGTCGGGCGGGGGGACGGCGCGCCGCCCGCCCGGCACCGGCACCTCCAGCGCGGTGGGTGGCGGATGGTGCAGGGCGGCGGGCGCGCCGCCCGACGCGAGAATCGACGGGCGTCGCGGCGCGAGGATCCGGTCGGAGGAAGGCTCAGGGTGCGACAGCGCGGTGACGGGCGGCGCGGCGGGGAAGGGCGGCGCGGGCATCTCGGGCGGCGCCGCCGGTGCGCCGCGGAGCGGCGGCGCCTGGGCAGCGGGCGGCGGAGGCGCGAAGGCGCTGCGGAAGGGAGGCGCAGAAAGCGGCGGTGCCGACGGTGTGCGCGGGCGCTTCAGGTTCACGGTGCCGAGCGGTCCCTCGACCAGCGGCGTCTCTACGGCGTGGGCGGCGCCGCGCGGGTGGCGGATGTTGACCGTGCCAAGGGGTCCCTCGGCGAGGGGCGACTCCTCGGCGGCCGCGCCGGCATCGGCGTAGGGCGCCGCGGCGTCTTCGCGCCCGAAGCGGTCGTCGGGCGCGCCGGCGTCTTCGCGCCCGAAGCGGTCGTCGGGCGCGCCGGCGTCTTCGCGCCCGAAGCGGTCGTCGGGCGCGCCGACGTCTTCGCGCCCCAAGCGGTCG
>DASYRF010000102.1:0-10743 GCA_036004705.1 Myxococcota bacterium | reverse complement strand
GGCGGCTCGGCGGCGGAGCGACCACGTCCTTGTGGTTCGGGCGCCGGCTGGGCGGCCGAGCAACCACTCGGACGGGGCTCGGCCGGCGGCTCGGCGGCGCAGCGACCAAGATCTTGTGGTTCGGGCGGCGGCTCGGCGGCGGAGCGACCACGTCCATGTGGTTCGGGCGGCGGCCCGGCGGCGGAGCGACCGCGCGGACGGGGTTCGGCCGGCGGCTCGGTCGGCGAGCCGACCACGCGGGCGTGGTGCGACAAGCGGGCGGGCGGTGAGCCGACCGCGCCCGCGTGGCTCGACCGCCCCGCAGGCGGCGGAGTGGCCGCGCCGACTTGGCTCGGACGCCGCCTCAGGTAGCGGTGCGGCGACATCTCGGGTGCTTCACGCGCGCCTCAGCGCCGCGCGAGCCAGAAGCCGGGTTCCCGGCTCGCGTGCGCCACGGCGACGAACTCGACGGAATCCGGTAGGACCTCGATGAAGACCACGTAGGGAAACCGGGAGACGACGACCCGCACGTAGGGAAACCGGGAGACGACGACCCGGCGGTAGCGCGGGTCATCCGGCCAAGCGGCACACGCCTGGGGCGCCTCTGCCGCGCGCGTGAGCCTTCTTCGATGCAGCCGAGAACTCCGCGCCAAGACCGCGCCGCCGGCGCTCGTACCAGCGCACGACGGGCACGCGGCGCGCTTCCGCGATGGCGCCGTCGCCTCCCGGATGTCCTCCTCCGCTTCGGGGAGAACGACCGGGCGACGGGTCATCTCTCGGCGAGATCGTGCAACAAGCGGGCGCGGACCTCGCTCCACTCGGAGCCGCGCGCCTCGCGCGCGTCGGCGGCCTCCGAGCGGCGGCGAAGCTCGGCCTTCCACACCTCCGCCCAGCGCGCGTCGGGCGGCCCCTCCACGCTGTCGATGAGCTCGGCAGCGAGGCGAAGACGATCGGCCGGGTCGAGCGCGAGCGCTTGGGCTGCGAGTGCGTGGAGGGCGTCACTCATGCGACCAACATACCTGGCGGCGACGGCCGAAGCCACGCGGGACGCGGCGCCGTTCGCGCCCGAGGCGCTACTCCTCGGCGATCTTCGAGCGGATGCCATACTCCTTCCGCTTGTAGTAGAGGGAACGGTCCGAGATGCCGAGCAGCGCGGCGGCGGCCGTGAGGTTCTTGTTGGCCCGGCGGACGGCTTCGAGGATCGTGTCGATCTCGCACTGGCGGACGCGGTCCTTCAGAAGCAGCGACGGGCCGCCGGCGGGCGTCTGCAGGGACTCGGGGAGGTCGGCGGCGGTGATGGTCGCGCCTTGCGCCATCAGGACGGCGCGCTCGATCTCGTTGCGGAGCTGGCGGATGTTGCCGGGCCACGGCTGCTGCACGAGCAGCGCCATGGCGTCGGCGGCGATGGACTCGACGCCGCGCCGCCGCGCGTCGGGGGAGCGCTCCAGGAACGCGCGCGCGAGCGCGGGGATCTCGTCGCGGCGCGCGCGCAGCGGGGGCACGGCGATGGGGACGACGCGCAGCCGGTGGAAGAGGTCGCGCCGGAACGTGCCGGCCTCCACCATGGCCTCGAGGTCGCGGTTCGTGGCGGCGACGACGCGCACGTCCACGGCGATGTCCTCGTGCGTGCCGATGCGCTGCACGACGCCCTCCTGCAGCACGCGCAAGAGCGCCGCCTGCGCGTCGGCCGACAGCTCGCCGACCTCGTCGAGGAACACGGTGCCGCCGCTGGCCTCCTCGAAGAGCCCGGGCATCCGCCCGAACGCGCCGCTGAAGGCGCCCTTCTCGTGGCCGAAGAGCTTGTCCTGCAGCAGCGACGGGGCGATGGCGCCGCAGTTGACGGCGCGGTACGGGCCGGCGCGCCGCCGGCTGCCGGCGTGCAGCGCCGAGGCGACGAGCTCCTTGCCGGTGCCGGTCTCGCCGGTGATGAGCACGGCCGCCTCGGCGTCGGCGACGCGCGCGACGAGGTCGAAGACGGCGCGCGTGCCGGCGCCGGCGATGACGGGCGCGGGCGCGCCGCCGGTCGGCGCGGGCGCGGAACCGCCGCGGCCGCGGCCCCCTGCGCCGCCGCCGCCGCCGCCATCGCCGTCGCCGCCCGACGCCTCCGCGGGAACGCCGCCCCGCGCCGCGGCGCGCTGCAGGGGCCGGCGCGCGGTCGCCCGGTCCAGCGCGGTGCGCGCGGCGTCGACGAGCGCCTCGGGGGACACGGCCGCCTCGGGGAAGCCGGCGACGCCGAACGCCAGCGGCACGCTCGCGCCGCCGCCCGCCTCCCGTACCGCCGTCGCGATGCGCTCCGCCTCGTCGGCGTCGACGTCCGGGAGCACGACCTCCACCGTCCCCGGACCGTAGAGCCCCATCTTGTCGTACGGCCGCAGCTTCCGCCGCAGGCGCGTGCACCAGCGCGAGACGGGCGGCGCCCCCGCCGCGCCTCCCGCTCCCGCAGCCGTCCCCGCGCCCGCGCCGCCCGCACCCGCCGCCGCCGCCCCCGCCCCTGTTCGCGCCCCCGCCCCTGTTCGCGCCCCCGCCCCCGCGCCCGCGCCGCCTCCGCCGCTCCCGCCCGCGCTTTCACCGGGCGCCGCGCGCACCATCAGCAGCGCGAGCGGCCGCCCCTGCGCGCGCAGGCGCACCAGCTCGTGCGCCAGCTCCGCGAGCACCTCGTCGTGCGACGCCAGTCCCTCGCGCATCGCCTCGGCGTCGCGTCCGCGGTGCACGCACAGCGTCGTCTCTCCCAGCCGCACCTCGTCGTCCGGCCCGACCACCCGCGCCGCGTGCTTCTTCAGTCGCTCGCCGTTGACCCACGTCCCATTGCGCGACTCCAGATCCTCGATCGTGACCTCCGTCCCCTTGCGCGCGATGCGCGCGTGCTCCCGCGACAGGCTCTCGTCCCCGGTGAACACGTCCGCCATCGCCGTGCGCCCCACGACGATCGCCGCCCCGTCCGCGATCGCCAGCGCCGTCGCCCGCTCGCGCCCGTAGAACGACAGCAGCACCAGCGGCCCCGCCGCCCCCTCCGCCTGCGCCCGCGCCTCTCGCGTCGTCTTCATTTGCTGCCGCCTCCTCTTGGCGCCCCTTGCCGCGACCTCGTCCCCCGCGTCCGCAGTCTACGGCCGCCGCGGTGCAAGCGCCGTTTCTACCGGAACCCAGGCGTCGCGTCGTCGACGACCGAGCGGGCTACGTTGGCTGGACAACCACGCCCAACTTGCGCAAGACACGGTCGACCGTCCACCATCTCTTGCATCGGATCCACTTCCCGGGGCTGACGCCGCTCTGAATCGCGATAATGCGTGCGTCCTCGCCTGGTACCCAGAGCCCAGACGACTGCGCCGCGGCGTCACTGGCACCATCTGGCCGGCGCAGCGCCCACAGGGGGCAGCCGCTCATGCCACCGAGAGGTGCCAACTCACTGAGTACGCCGCTTTCCAGGTCAACGGTCGTCCGAGCGTGCTCCAAGAAGAAGTCAGCCTTCTCGTGGTACGGCTCATCGAACGCCAAGCCCGCCGGAACTCCCAGGAAGGGAGAAGTCACGAGCGGAAGAGGTGATCCGCGGATCCCCGAATCATCCTGGCCGCAATGAGCCGTCGGGTATCCAAACAGGAGGAAAAAGGCTCCGCGCAACTCCACGTTGAGCCAGACGTTGCCCAAGGACAGAAACGACCAGCCTGCCTTGAGCGTCGCGGCGACCTCGGGCGAAGCAATCTCGAAGACAGCCACATCATGTTTGTTCCAAGAGGTGATGGTGCCAGGCCCCGCGACGAGGATCCGCGCTCTTCGTGGCGCGCTGGGCACGCGAAGACCGTATCGTTCGAAATCCTGGGCGAGGTGGCCGGCCGTGATGATGAAATGCCGGCCGTCAGCTTGAAAGAGCGTTCCTGTTCCGATGACCTGGTTCTTGGCGATCAGGGGCACCGTGCTCCGATTGGCGACGGCGCACACAGCGCTGATGGCTGCACGCTGCAAGGGCGTCCCCGGTTGCCCCATTACTCGACAGCCCGTCTGCATGCCAGACGACCAGAGCAAGGCACGAAGGTTCGCGGAGTCGACGCGGGCCGCTCAACGAAGGCGGGCGTGGTTCGAAGTGTCATTCGGTGATTCCCGCCCGCCGGTGATTCCCGCCCGCGGGATCAGTCGATGCCGCGAGACGAGGCCGTCCGGGGGCCGGCGGAGCCAGTGGGTCCGGCGGTCTTGGCCGCCTTGGCGCCGGCCTTGTGGCGCAGGCGCACGATGGTGGTGTCGGACCGCGCGGTGGGAGGCGACACTTCCGCAGGCGCGAAGCCGGCCAGAGAGAGGCGAAGGCGGGGCTTGCGCGCGCCGGGGGTGGTCTCGAGCTCGTAGGGGGTTTCGCCGAGATGCTCGCCGGTGCCGGCGTCGTCGACGGAGGCGCCGGTGGGGACGGACTCGATGCGCAGGATCACGCGAGGCGTGGCGGCGGCCGCGGGCGGGGCGGGCGCAGGGGCGGGCGTGGGGGCGGCCTCCGTGCCCGTGGCCGGCGCGGAGGCGGCGACCGTGCTGTCGGCGCGGGCGGGCGCGGGGCTCGACGGCGCGTGGAGCTCGGCGGCGTCGCGGGCGGCGCTGCGCACGTCCTTCGCGGCGCGGGGAGCGGGCACATCGAGCTCCGCGTCGTCGTCGCCGCCGACGAAGCCGCCGAGCCAGAGCACGCTGGCGCTGGCCGTCGCGAGCACCACGGCGCCCACCGCGACGAGCCACCCGACGCCGCGGCGGCGGGCGGGTGCGGCGTTGGGGATGGACTCGGCGGCGGCGAGCGACTGGCCGGAGGCGGGCCGGGCGCGCTGCGTCTCGGCGGGCAACGTCGCGGTCTTCGGGCCGGAGGGCTGGGTGCCGGCCACGGCGGCCGCCAGCGAGCCGGCGCGCGCCGTGCGCGGCCCGGAGTGGGATCCGTCGGCGGGGATGGGCGCGAGCACGCCGTCCGGCGCGAGCGCCGCCTCCAGCTCCTCCATTGTCTGGAAGCGCTGCTCGGGCAGCTTCGCGAGACACCGCAAGACGATGGCCTCCAGGTCTTCCGAGATGCGCGGGTCCTTGTCGCGCGGCGGGACGGGCGCGGCGGAGACGTGCTTCGCGATGACGCCGCCGGTGCTCTTCGCCTGGAACGGAACGCTGCCGGTCAGCATCTCGTAGAGCATCACGCCGAGGGCGTAGATGTCGGTGCGGGCGTCGACGGTCTCGCCGGTTCCCTGCTCGGGCGACATGTAGAAAGGCGTCCCGAGCACCGCGCCGGTCTTTGTCTGCACCTTCGCCTCGACGTCGCTTCCCTCCATCAGCTTCGCGATGCCGAAGTCGAGCACCTTGACGCGCGCCGTGCCACGGTCCTCCGTGTCGGTGACCAGGAAAACGTTCGGCGGCTTCAGGTCGCGGTGCACGATGCCCTTCTCGTGCGCGAGCGCGAGCACGCCAGCGACGCGCGCGCCGATCGCGCGCGCGACGGGCTCCGGAACGGCGCCCACCTGTTCCAGGAACCGCTCCAGGCTTCGCCCGCGCAGGTGCTCCATCACGATGTAGGGCGTGCCGTCCGGCATCGTGTCCATGTGGAACACCTTCACGACGGCCGGGGAGTCGATGGCCGCCGCCGCCTTCGCCTCGGCGAAGAAGCGCTGCACGATCTCGGGATGGCTCGCCAGCTCCGGGAGGAGCAGCTTGATCACGGCCCGGTTGCGCAGCAACGCGTGCTCGGCGAGCCAGACCGCCCCCATCCCGCCCCGGCCGATCTCCTGGACGAGCTCGTAGGAGCCGACGCGATCTCCCGGGTTCAACTGGAGCCTCCCAGACGCCTCCGAATCCGGCGCCCCGCCAGTATACCTCTACCTGCCGTTCGACTGACACCGTGTACGGGCGCGGCGGCGCAGAACTGGTCGCTGCCTACCGGGCGGTCGCCCACAGGTCGGCCAGCGAGAGCCACACGGCGCTGTGTCCGTCCTTCAGCCGCTCGAGGAGAGGCTTCTTTCCGGGCCGCACGACGACGGGGCGCGCTCCGGTGAACCCAACGGTGAGGAGGGCGAAGCCGGCGCGCACGGAGACCGACAGCTCGTCCTTGAATTCCTCACCCACCGGTGGCGCGGGCCACACGGGGACGTGCTCCTTGCACTCCTTGCGGCAGAGGTACGCCGGGCCGGTGCCGTGCAAGGTGTCGCCGAAGAACGTGCCGAACAGGATGCCGGCGCGGCTGTCCAGCGGCACGTAGCCGACGCCAAGGGGCGCATCTTCGGGGTAGTCCTCTGGTGGAAAGAGGACCGCGACGCGCTTGCGGGCGGCCACGGGCAGGCGCTCCAACGAGCAGGCCGGGGGATCCGCGCAGGTCGCCTCACGCAGGAGCGCGCCCACCGTGGGGGCGGTGCCGGGGTAGCCGAGACGATCGTGAAGGACCGAGAGGCAAGGCGTGTCCCCCGCTTCGCAGCGCGTGGGCTCCAGCTCGACCTCCTTCCACGCGCTGCCCGCCTGGGTTAGGAGCACGACCATGCCGGGGGAGCCGTCCCCGGCCTCCCACGGGGTCGGGAAATCCTTTCCGCGGAAGCGCACGTATGTCTTGCCGCCGCGCACGACGTCGGCCTCGTCCGGGAGCATGACCATGTAGGCCGCGTGGAGCGTTCGTGTGCCGGGGTCGGTCCATAGAACGGGCTCCAGGGGCCAATCGCTGGCCGTGGCCTCGGCGGGCAGCTTCCCGAGCGGCGTGACGGCGCGGGTGCCCCAGGTCAGCGCCCAGGTGTCGCCGGTGGGATCCACCCAGACGCTTTGCCGGGCGCCGGCGTCGAAGAGCAGCGCGCGCGGGCAGACGGGCGTCTCGTGCAACGAGCGCTTCTCGCCGCTGACAGGGTCATAGAGACGCCAGCGGCAAGGCGCCTTTCCTTCGAAATAGAAGACGACGGCCGCGGGCGGGGACGTGGGGCCGGTGCCAGCCGGCGGTGCGGCGGGGGACGCCGCCCCGAGCACCGCGCACGCGGCACCGATCGCGGCGGCGACGGCCGCGCGCGTGCAACGAGGCTCGGCTTCGCGCCGCGCGGGGTCTGGCGGTCGTCGGGCTGCAGCGTTCCCACTCATGCCGCTTCTCCGTTCTCGACGGCGTCCGCCGCCGCGGGCGGATCCTCTCCGCCGAAGTAGGGACCCAGATCACGGTACCGCGCCAGAACGTCGTCCGCGTCGACCGGCGGAACGCCCGCGTCGCACTCCGCATGCTCGGGGGCTGCGTCGGGCGCCGCCACGGTCCGCATCGGGCGGCGGTCCGGCGCGTAGAACGCCCCGGGCTCCGCGGGTGGGTGAAAGAGATGCGGCACGAACGGGTCCCATTCCACCGAGCATCGTTCGTGATCGTAGTCGGTCTCGATCACGACGAGCGTGCGATCCGCGTTCACGACGCGCTTGTCGCCGTCCGGCCGGCAAGCGGCCTTCTTGGCGAGCCGCGCGCAGTTCGCCCGTACCGGCTTCATGTGCGCGACGAGCGTGGCGAGCCCGCCCTCCTTCACGAGCTTCAGAACGGTGCCGTCGCCGCTGTAATGAGCGTCGAGGAGCACGACCTCGCCGTCGTCGGCGCGCAGCGCCGTGCGCACCTCGGGCGACGTCAACCAGCCGTTCTGGACCAGCGCGCCGCCGCCGGAGTGCGCGACGAGCGAGATGCCTTCGAAGACGGCGTCCGGGTGCGCGGCCAGCGTCTGCCGCTTCAGAATGTCGATCGCCTCGAAGAAGTAGGCCGGATCCCGGAAGCGCTTCCACGACCCGTCGAGGCAGTTGAGCTGATCGCAGAGCACGCCGAGCGTCACGTTGTGGCCCGCGGCGTTCATGCGGCCCAGGAGCCCGGCGAGCTTCTTCTTGATGAAGAGGGTGTCCGCCGTGCGGTAGTACGTCGTCCACGCGGGCGCGCCGGCGCCGGTCCGCGGCTTCATCAGGCCGTGCGCGAACAGGACGATCCGGAAGCGGCGGTTGCGGCCGCGCGGCGATTCCTCGGGCGGAAGCGGCGACGGGGCCACGCACGCGAGCATCTCCTCGTGGCCCATGCGGCCGAGGACGTGATGCGTGACGCCCGCCTCCTCCGGCAGCCTGAAGGCGTCGTCGCTGGCGCTCAGCGCCGGCGGCGGGAAGCCGGCCGCCGCGCCGGGCTTCACGGCCCCGCCCGCGGACGGTTTCTTCGGCGCGGGCTTGGCGGTCTTCGCCTTCTTGGCGGCGCGCGCCGGGTACTCGACGTGCACGCAGCCGTTGACGTCCTCCACGTACACCCAGACGGGAAGCTCATGGTAGCGCGCGATCTCGTCGACCGCCGCGAAACGGCGGGCGAGATCTCCACCGTTGAAGTCGATCGCCAGGCCCGCGACGTGTTTCGACGGATGGTAGGTCTTCGGCGTGGCGCCGGGCGTGCCCGGCGGCGGCCAGGTCACCTCGGCCGGCGCCGCGATCTTCACGCCCGTGGCCACGACGGCCAGAAGCACGGGCATGTAGGTCTCCGGCTTCGCGGCGTCCATCACGCCGTGCGCGATCCCCCGTTCGTCGGCGAAATGAGCTAGCACCTTCAGCTGGTGCTCCGGCGTGCGCTTCATGGATTCAACCCCCGTGGGCGGAGGAGCCGCGAGGGCCGGCGTGCCAAGGGCGAGCACCGTCGTGGCCACGTCGTACGCGTACTGCGTCGGCTTCTTGTCGGCGGGGACCACGAAGTCCCTGATTCGCACGAGCGTGACCGGGCGCTCGGTCTCGGCGCGCGCGCCTTCGAGGGTCACGCGCGCGAAGACGCGCAGCGTGCGTCCCGCCTCGAACGCGGCGGCGGGAACGCGGGTCACCGTGCAGGCACAGGACGCGTCGTCGGTCGCCTCGCCCTCGCCGGAGGCGATGACCTCTCCCTCGGCCGTGACCAGCTCGGCGCGCGCACGGAGCCCCGCGAGCGCGACGCCGGTCGCCACGATCCGGAGCGGCGGGTCCAGCGGCACGTCGGGGCGCACGAAGACGACGCCCTCCTCGGGGCCGCTGGCCAGATCCGCACGCCGAACCGCGCCGGCCTCTTCGCCGGACGTGCGGATGCGCCAGCGCGCCGGCGGCTCGACGGCCACCTTGGTGATCGCGGGCGGCCGATCGACGGCGACCACGGGCGTGAGCACCACCGCCGCGTCCTCGTCGCGCACCTCGGCGTCGTCGTCCAGCGTCGCCTCGGCGAGGAGATCCAGCGCCTCGGTCATGGGGAACGTCCCCTTCAGCACGCGGGGGCGGCCCTCCTCCAGCGACGCCGTGAACGACTCCAGCACGCGGCCGGAGTCCGTGTCGCGCAGCACGACGCGGGTGCCGGCCGTTGCCCGGCCGAAGAGCGTCACGGTGATCGCGTACGTCAACGTGAGGTCGTTGCCTTCCCCTTCGACCTCCGCCTCGAGCCGGACGCGAAGGGACGGCCTGGGCGCGGGCTCCGGCGGCGGAGGCGCGGGGCTCGTCGGCTCGTCCCGCGGCGGCTCGGGCTCGGGCTCGGCCCCGGGCGCCAGCGGCGGCGACGGAAGCGCGGCGTCCAACGCGTCGTCGTCCGGCACGACGATGCAACCGACGCACTGGCGGCCGGTGTGCGGATAGATATCGAGGTTGTGCTCGACGTGAAAGGACCGGCTCACGACGGGTCCTCTTCGCGCGGCGTCGCAGTCTCGGCGCCGTCCTGCGGGGCAGCCGCGCTGGCGCCGTCCTGCGGCGCGGCCGCGCGCCCGCGGTCCGCCGGCGCCGGTGCGGGACGCAGGGGATGCACGGCCCGGATAGCGGCGTTCGCGCGCCGCGCGCGCCACTCGGCGCCGGGCGCGACGACCCACGCGAAGGCGGTCGCGCGCGCCGCCGGATCGTCGAGCAGGTGCGCCTCGCACCACAGCTCGCAGTCGCCGGCGAACGGGAACGTGCCCGGGAGGCGCGCGGGCGCGCCGGAGGTGACGTCCATCTCTAGGTCGCGCAGCACGTCGTCGGTGTGGCCGTCGTAGAGGGCGAGGCGAGCGCGGGCGCGCGGGCGGCCGTGCAGGTAGACGAAGACCTCGTAGGCGACCCACGGCGTGGCGCCCGCCCTCTCGACGCGCACGTCGAGCGCGGCGATGAGCTGGGGGCTGCTGTTGAGGGCCGCGAGCGCCGGGAGGCCGGGCGGGAAGACGGGGCGCGCGTCCATCATCAGGCGGCGCATCGCGCGGCGCGCGTCCTGGTACTGCGCGGTCGGGGGCTTCGGGGCTCGGTCGTCGTCCATCGGCGCGTTCCTCCCGCCGCGCGGAGGCTGCAGCCGCTGTGCCGGCGGGGAAATTTGGCTAGGGGGGTCCGGCGCACCGGGGAGCGTTTTCATCCTGCAACGGGATGCCCTAGCCAAATTAGCCGTCCCAGGAGCGGGGCACGAAAAGTGGCTAGGGCTTGACGGCGACCGCTCGCCTGGGGTCGGCTGTCCCCGACGCGCTGGGGTCGGCTGTCGCCGGCCAGGCGCGGGACGTCACGAAACCCGTGGAGGATGGAGGGCGGGCGCGGCGCGCGACGGTAGCTCGAACCACCCCTGGACGCGCGTGCGCCTCCTGGATCGGCTAAAACGCCTCGCGGATCAAGGGCGTTCCCTGAGCTCGCACGCGAATCCGGGGATGCGGGCCGCAGCGGCGCGGCTCTTCGGCGGGTGGCGGCAGGCGCTCGACGCGGCCGGCCTGGCCGGTGTGCGCCGCGGGCGCCCTTCGCACGCGGCGCCGAGGGTCAATCCGTCGCGCGACCCGCTCGATTGCCTCTTCCCGTGCGCGCGCTGCGGGGCGCCGCAGAGCGACCTGGCCTCGCACGTCGTCGAGGCGCACC
>DASYRF010000101.1:0-20979 GCA_036004705.1 Myxococcota bacterium | reverse complement strand
CCGGCGACGTCGTAGCCGGCGACGTAGGTGAAGCCACCGGCGGGGCGGGGCTCGCGGCGGCAATATTCGACGACGCGGCGTCCGAGCGGGTCGAAGACGGCGAGGGGCTTGCTCTCGGCGTCGAGGGCGGTGCGCGTGGGATGGCGTTCGGTGCCGCCGTTGTGGGCGACGGCCAGGCACGTGCGGCCGAGCGCGTCGAAGTGGACGACCGCGGGCGTCGCGGCGTGGTCGGCGGCCTTCTGGGCGGCGTCGCGTTGGGCGGCGCGGTCCTCGGGCGTGTCGCCGAACGTCCCGCCGATGCGACGGTCGTACCAGGAGGTGAAGGCGCCGGGGGCGTCGCCGTAGAGGCGGCGGAAGTGGTCGCCGGCGTGCTGGTCGGTGCGCGGGTCGGCAATGCGAACGGTGTCGTTCGCGTCCCAGGATTCCTGGCGCCAGGCGTCGAAGACGACCTTCTCCCAGGTGTCGTCGGGGTGGAGCGTCGCGACCAGGCGGCCGGGTGGGTCGTAGAACAGGACGGTGCTCACGCCGACCTGGCGCGCAAGCTCGAACTGGTGCGTGGCGCTGAAGAACGGCTCGTACTTGCGGACCGGGTTGGCCTTGTTGTTGAAGACGGTCCAGCCGGAGCCGACCCAGCGGGGCGCAACGTCGGCACCTCCGGGCTCCACGGGTCCGGGCTCGGCTTGCACCTTCTTCTGGATCTCGCGCTCGAGTCCGTCGGAGTAGGAGTAGCTGTGCTGGAAGCGCGAGGTCTCGCCGGGCGCGAGGTCGGCGACGTGCGTCTCGCGGGCGAGGGTATAGACCACGGGCGAAGCGGGCACGGCTTCGTCGCGCGTGCGGTGGTAGGCAAAGAGATCGTGGGCGATGCGCGAAGAGGCGCCGGCGAGGAGGCTCTGTGGGTCGGCGAGCGGGTCGGTGAGGTGGGCGAGGAGGACGGCTTCGTCGAGGTCGGGCTCGAAGCCGTCGAGCGTATCGCTCTCGGGCTCGGTCGCCTTGCCCATGACGGCGGTGCCGCTGACAAGGCCGAGCGCGTCGAAGGCGACCTCGGCGCGGTTTCCGTTGGGATCCGTGACGCGGAACGGATGGAGGACCCGGTAGTCGTTCGCGGCGGTGGTGACGTTGCCGACCGGGTCGGTCGCGATTCCGGGCAGGAGGTCGTAGAGGTCGTTGGTGACGCGCGTGATTGCGCCGAAGGGGTCAACGGCGCGCCGCGGGAGATAGAAATGCGCGCGGGCCTCGGCGAGCTCCTGCGTGGGCGTGTCGGCATCGCCCGCCGAGTAGAAGACGCGGCCGGACGGGATCCACCAGCCGTCGCTGCCGGGGAGCTGGACGTAGCCGGCCCCGGTCAGCGTCGCGGCGTCGACCCGGTCCTGGAGCACGCGGGTCAGCAGCCCCGGTGTCAGCGCGAGCCGGTGCGACTCGCCGGGCAGCGCGAGCGACTGCGCCGTCCCCAGGTCGAGCAGCGCCGTCAGGTCGTCGCGCCGGTAGAGCGTGCGGGTGTGCTCGACGACGCGGCGGGTGGCTGCGCTGGTGATGGTTCCGGTGCCGTCGACATCGGAGGCGGGGATCTCCTCGTAGGGGACGTCGTGGGCGACGTTCCACACGGTGGTCCAGTGGGTGTCCAGATCCGCGAAGCGGAACAGGCGGCCCGAAGCCGGCGGCGCCAGACCGGTGAGCTCGGCGAGGATCGTCTCGGCCGGCAGCGGCGTGCGATGCACGTCCGGCTCCAGCGTCGGATCCGCGAGCGCGCCGGTGAAACGGTTCTCGGTCGCCGCCACGTGCAGGCGTCCCTGGTCATAGTCCAGCATCGCCCGGAACTGGCCCGAGACGTCCGGCGCCGCCGCCGGATGGCCGCCTCGGCGCGGATACCCGACCGTCACGCTGCGCTTCACGTTGCCGAAGGGGTCGACCTCGAGCGTGACCTCGTGGGTGACGCGCGGGTCGTCGGTCTGGCGCTCGTAGTGGTAGTCGATCTTCTCGCGCGGGTGCGCGAAGAACACGGCGTGGCGGTTCGGGCCGCGGGCCTGCAGGGGCTCCACCGTGAAGTTCTGCTCGGTGACGGTGTACGGATGTTCGGCGGCCGGCGAGCCGTCCTCGGCGTAGACCTCGATGCGCAAGGCCATGCCCTTGAGCGCGCGGTAGGCTTCCCGCAGCTCGTCGGGGTCGAGGTCGGGCGGTAGCATTGTGTCGGGCAGAAGAAGCGCCTCGCGGTCGGCGGTGCGGGCGTCGGGGCGCAGCTCGGGCTCGGTCCAGTACTCGTGCGCGTACTGGCGCGAGACGGCGCCGGCCTCGACGAACGCGCCGGTGTGGAACCAGGTGCAGGTGCGCATCGGCGGCGACCAGGAGGCATCGTCCCAGTTGGTGTCGGCGGCGTCGGGGAAGTCGGTGTCGTCGCGGTGCTCCTCCGTGTCCCATTGCTCGACGGAGCCGAAGCCACGGAACTCGCGCTCCTCGCCGTCGTAGTGGCCGTGGTGGTAGGCGTAGCGCGTGACGAACCGCGTGCGGCCGATCCAGTCGTAGACCTCGACGCGCTCGACGACCTGCACGACGTGCGGGAGCCGCGTCACCCAGGGGCGGCCGGCCTGCTGGTCTTCCAGGTAGAAGCGCGTCGACGGCGCGTAGCGGAGCCGCGTCTCGGCGCCGAGGTTGTTGCGCGCCCGCGTCAATAGATGTGGCTTCTGACCGCCCATGAGGTCGACGTAGCGGAGCGGCGCGGCGGCGTCGCCTGGCAGCGCGGAAGACCAGACGAGGCAGGCGGTGCCGTTGCCGAGGAGGTCGGACACCTGCGCGGCGCCGGGCTCGCCGGCGCCGGGGAGCGCCGCCAGCGCGTGCGGCGGGCCCCAGGCGTTGCCGCTCTGGTTGAACCAGAGCTTCACCCCGTCGGCGCCGACGTAGAGAAGGTCCGTCGTTCCGGAGCCGTCGACGTCGGCGAGCCGAACCCGGCGCGCGTCGAAGCGCTCCTCGGAATCGAAGCGGGGCGCGCTGTCCATGGCGACCTTCGGGCCGAAGCGCCCGTAGCCGAGGTTGGGCCAGTAGCAGACCTCGCCGTTGCGCACGCGGACGAGGTCGGCGAGCCCGTCGCCGCTCAGGTCGGCGAGGAAGATGGTCTGCGTGCCGTCGGCGAGGACGACCTTGGGGCCGCGCTCCTCGTCGGAGGGAACGCGCACCGTCTCGGCGGGGCCGAAGCCGTCTTCGCCCAGCGACGGGTAGTAGGTGAACAGGCCTTCTTCGGCGAGGAGCACGTCGGCGTGGCCGTCGCCCGTCAGGTCGACGAACTTCAGGCCGGGCATCGACCAGGCGAGGTGGGGGAGCGACGCGAAGGCGCGGAACGGGCGCCAGTCCTGGTCGGTGGTCCGCTCGTAGAAGCCGGGCGTGGGCGCGTCGAACGACACGGCGTCGAGCTGGCCGTCGCCGGACAAGTCGAGCAGCTGGAGCCCACCGCCACCGCCGCCGAGCTGGCTGCGCGACGGCAGGGCGCCGACGGTCTCCAGCGCGCCGAAGCGGGCGCGCGTGGCGCGCTGGCCATCCGCCAGGAGCGTCGAGGTCACGGGGCCGAGGTTGCGCTTGTAGCCCCAGGCGCCGCCATGGTCGGTCAGGATGCCCGAGAGCCCTTCTCCGTCGAGGTCGACGAGCTGGTAGCGCGCGCCGTCGAGGCCTTCGGGGAGGTTGGCGAGGCTTTCGCGATCGAGCGTGAGGACGTCGGGTTGGATCGCCGGCACGCTGTACTCGAACTCGTCGGGCGGCATGGAGCGTCGCAGGTAGCCGTCGACGGTGCGACGGTAGCCGGTCTGCGTCGCCGACTGCAGGAACGTGTACACCGGGTTCCGCGGGTCGGCGGGCGACGTCTCGTCGGAGAACGTGAAGTCGGTGGAGCGGACGAGGCAGTCGTCGCCCACGTTCGTTTCGGCGGCGAAGTGGTGGAACAGCAGGACGCGCCGGCAGCGGCGGTACGTGCGCACCTCGAAGCCGGCGCGATAGACGGAGAAGGGATCGGGGCGCACGGGCCACGCGCGGTCGCGGTCGGGCAGGGGGCGGTCTGGATCGTGGTCGCCGTAGTCGAGCACCACCTCGAAGTGCCAGTCGGCGGGAAGCGACGTCTCCGTGCCGTTCTCCGCCCACTCGGGGAGATACGGCTGCACGTTGCCGTAACGGATCGCCTTCAAGTAGCGCTGCGTGGCGCGCGTGGCGTTGGTGCGGTTCGCCTCGTGCGCCGCGGCGCGGCTCACGCCGGCGCTGTCCTCGGCGCGGTATTCGTAGTGCGTGACGTTGCCCTTGCCGTCGAACGTACGGCACAGGAGGTACGAGAACGTGCGGCGCGGATCGTCCGGCGCGGCGATGCGGCTGTTCTCGTCGCGGCCGTAGAGCGACGTGACGTTGTCCTTGCTGAGGCTGCGCCAGTGGCTCACGCCGGTCGCGACCTCCGTCCAGCGCTCGATGCGCGCGAAGAGCCCCTCGATGCGCGGGCGGTAAGCGTGCACCTCGTAGTCGACGCCTTGCACCGTGCGCGGGCCGCTCAGGCGCGCGCCGGCGTCGTCGAGGACCGGGACCAGGTCCTCGGCGCCCGAAAGGAGGAAGACGTCCGATTCGGCCGCGTCGTCGTAGCGCGGCAGACCTTTGTCGGTCTTGCGTGAGATGGACGGGACCCCCAGGCTCCAGCCGAAGCCGAACGGGCCGTTCCCGGCGCCCGAGTCGTACGTCAGGCTGAGCTGCGGGCCGAACCCCGAACGCCCGGGGCTCGATGCGATCGGCAGCGTCAGCGCACCGGTGCCGGTGACCGGGCTGACCGCGAACTTCTCGCCCATCCCCCGGATGGCCCCGCCGCCCTTCGGTAGCGACACCGCCGGGAGCGGGCCGGCGGCCGCAGGCGTTGGCGAGGCCTTGGTACCGCTGTCGTGCTCTTGCGGCATTTGGTGGCTCCGCGCCTCGCGTGGTGCTCGTGCGGCGCGTGAAGTTGCCGCAGAACGAGGGAAAGGTAAAGAGACAAGCGTGCGAGCGTCCTAGACCGAGTTTCTCGCGCCGGACGGGCGGGCGGGCAGCTCCCTCGGCACCGGCACGACGTGCGCGCGATCTCGGCGCGCGGGCAACCACCAGTTTGCCGGGGCCGTTCGTAGGGAATGTAGGAGCGGCGAATGGTTCGCCGGCTCTGGAGCGACGGGGCGGCGGATGGGCCGCGCGCCCGGCAAACGGATGGAGCCCGCAGGGCCGAAGCGGCGGCGGACGTGGCTTGGAGGGCCAAGGGCCCGACCGAGGAGAGAAGAGCTGGCGGTCTGCCCGGACCACGCGACGGAGCTGGCGGTCTGGGGCGAGCCGGACGTGGTGGGACGCCTGGAGGCCGCGCGCACGGAGCTGCGCGACGCGGACGGGGCGCAGCAGCGCGCGATCGACGGGCTGCCGCCGAAGACGGCGTCGGTGTACGAGAACAAGGGGCGCCTGCTGGGGCTCCTGCGGCAGCTCGCCCGCGCGGGACGGTTCACCTTCCGCGGCCAGCCGGACAAGCGCCGCGCCTATTCGCTGGGGGCGCTGCGCGCGCGCCGCGCGAACGGGGCCGCAGCGCCCGTGACCGGCACCGCCGAGCAGGGAGCCGTCGCGGAGCAGAGCCTGACAACGGACGGCGCGACGGGCGCGGGGCCGGCGCCGGCGGTGACGCAGCTCCCGCCCTCGGCGTGACGGAAGAATGGCCGGCGCACCACTGCCGCACGGGGCCTCCAGCGGGCGGGAGGTCCCGCGGCCTTTTCTTGCCCGGGACTGCGATAGCGGCGCTCGCCGCGGAGACGGAGACGGCGCGCAGGTCAAACCGGCGGGCGCAGGAGGCGGTCGATGGTCTCGTCGAGGCGCGCCGGCTCGAGGCGCTTGGGGAGCACTGCGTCGGCGCCGGCGGCGGCGGCCTCGGCCTGCACCTCGGGCGTCTCGTCGCCGGTCAGCAGGATGAAGCGCACGTCGCCCAGCGCGGCGTCGGCGCGGATGGCGCGGCAGAGATCCAGCCCCGACGCGCCGCTGAGCACGCGCTGGCAGAGCACGACCCCGGGCGGAGCGGAGCGCATCAGCGCGCTGGCCTCCTCGACGGTGGCCGCCTCGATGACGACGTAGCGCGCGCCCAGCGTCGCCTTGACCAGCGCGCGCAGCGTGCGCGATTCGTCGACGACCAGCACGCGCCGCCGCACCGACGCAGGGATGAGGTTGCCGGTGACGGGCTCGCGTGGCGGGCGGGCGGCGTCGACCGCCTGAAGCCGCGCCACGGTCGCCGCCAGCACGTCGGCGGCGGGCGGGACCGACCGCAGGCATAGGGGCCCGAGCGCCTCCACTACTTCGAGCCCGCGCGCCGGGCGGCGCGCCGGGTCGCGCTGCATCAGGCTCAGCACGATCTCGTCCAGCCGCGGCGGCACCTCGGGGTTCAACGTGGAGGGCGGCGGCACCTCGTACGTGAGCACGTGGTGGATGGTCTGCGCTTCGTTCTCGGCGCGGAAAGCGGGCGTGTTCGTCAGCGCCTCGAAGAGCACGGCGCCGAGGGCGAAAAGATCGGAGCGCGCGTCCACCTTGCCTTGCGTCAGCGCCTCCGGGGCCATGTAGGCGAATTTCCCTTTGACGTGTCCTGCCTGCGTTGGCGACAGCCGCTGCCGGGCACGCGCGATGCCGAAGTCGGCGAGCTTCACTTCGCCCTCCACCGAGACCAGCACGTTGGACGGGCTGACGTCGCGATGGACGATCTCGAGGAGGCTCCCGTCGTCGCCCAGCTTGCGATGGGCGTAATCGAGGGCGCGCGCCACCTCGATGCCCACGTGCGCCACCTCGGGAACGCCGAGCTTGGCGCCGTTGCGCCACAGCGCGTGCAGGATGTTCCCCAGCGTCGTGCCGTGGACGTACTCCAGCGCCAGGTAGTACGGCCCGTCCGCCTCGGCGAACTCCAGCACCTGGACGATATTGCCGTGATGGAGGCGAGCCGTGATGCGCGCCTCGTCGCGGAACATGGTGATGAACTCCGCGTTGGACGCGAGGTGCGGCAAGACGCGCTTGATGACGACGTCCTTGCGAAAGCCGTCCGCCCCGCAGAGCCGCCCCAGCAGCACCTCCGCCATGCCCCCGTAAGCCAGGCGGCGCACGACGTCATATTGGCCGATCCGCGCCGGCAGCCCCGCCTGAGACATCGTGATTTCAGCTTATCGGCGGGGCGTGCAAGTCGTCAACGCACGCCCGCGCCGGCGGTCGCGCTCTCGCGGTGGAGAGCTAGTGCTCGTCGGCGGAGACGAAGTCGCCGCAGACGTCGCCACCGGTGGGGCACGAGGTGTGAACGCGGAATATCACGTCGTAGGCGAGGCCGGGGACGAGGCCTTCGATCGCGGCGCGCTCATCCGCGGCGAAATGGAAGACGTAGACTCTGTCGTTGGAGGGCTTGCGCATCGACACGGAGTCGGCGGCGAGCGGCCCGTCGAGCTCCAGTTTCTTCGCCATCATCAACGTGCCCGGGCCGAACGAATACTCCCCGGCCTTCGCGGCGGCCTCGGTGGACGCCACGGGTGCGCTGGCCTCGGGGCCCGGCTCGGGGGATAGGAACATCGTCGGGTCCGGCAGCTCTGAGCTGCTTGCCCCCGCGGTGCCCACGTCCGTGGCCGCGGCGAGCCACGCGGCGGCGTCGTCGGGCGACTCCGGCCGCGTGCTGAACGCCGGGCGGAGGTCACGCAGGTACACCGTGCGGTCCGAAGCCACGGCGAGCCGCGCGCCGCCGGGCGAGAGCGCAACGCGGCTCACCGGCGCTTCGAAGCGCACGACGCGGCGGAGGTCGGCCTCGAGGTCCCAGACGATCACGTCGCGTCCGCCGTCCGCCGTGGCCAGCCAGCCTCCGTCGTCCGAGAACGAGGCGGAGCGCAGGGAAAGCCCCGTCGTGCCCAGGAGGCGGTCCTTGCCGGTCGCCAGGTCCCAGGCGCGCACCGTGCAGTCGGCGCCATACGAATAGAGGCGATCGCCGGCGGCGGCGAAGGCCAGCGCGGCGACCGGCTCCTCGTGCCCGATCAGCGTGCGCTCGTCGCCGGTGGCTACGTCCCATATCCGAATGGCCGCGTTGCCCGCGGCGAACGCCGCCAGGCGCGTGCCGTCCGGAGAGAAACGAAGCCCTGCGACCTGCACCCCCGGCCAGGACAGCGCGATCGGCGGCCCCAGCTCCGCGCGGAACAGCGTGACGCCGTCGGTGCCGCCCACCGCCACCGGCCAGCCGATCGGCGCGAACGCGACGCTCCGCACGCCCGCCGGCGCGATGCCGTCGCGCGTGAGCGGCTCCACCACCGACGCCGCGGGCTCGCCCAAGCGCCGCCAGGCCACCGGACCCTCCCGGCGGCGCGCGACGAGGACGTCGGCGTACGGGCTGAAGGCGAGCGGCGGGCCCGCGTCACGTATGGCGCGGGCGTGACCGGCAGGCGTGACCCAGAGGGGCACAGCCACGTCCCAGAGGTAGAGGTCGTGCAGCGCGGTGTCGGTGCCGGCCACGGCCAGGTGCGCGGCGTCGGGCGAGAAGACCGGCACCGAAGGACGGTCGGCGGGGATGACGCGCGCCACGTTCGCGCCCGTGTCCCACAGGCGCAGGTCGGGAGCGCCCTCCGACCCGGCCGCCACCAGGAGCCGGCCCGCGCCGTCCGGCGAGAACACCAGCGCGCTGACCGCGCTGTCGAGCGTTCCGAGGCGGTCGGGCGAGAGCGCCGCGTCGCGCCACCAGCGCACGGTGCCGTCTGCGCTCGCCGAGGCCAGCCCGCCGCCCGCGGCGGAGAACACGACCTCGGTCACCGCCGCCCCGTGGCCGCGCAGCACGTGCGTCGCGCCCGCGGGCAGCTCCCAGAGGCGCACGGTGCCGTCCTCCCCGCCGGACGCCAACAGCCCGTCGGGCGAGAACGCCAGCGCGTTCGACGCGAGGGCGTGGCCGGCGAGGGCCGTCCGTGTGCCGGTCGCCACGTCCCAGACGACGATTGGCCCGCGCTCGGTGGCGGCGGCCAGCAGGCCGCGCGGCCCGAACGCGATCGCGCGCACGTCGCCCTCCGCGCTCGGCAGGACGGAGACCTTGTCGGTCGCCAGGTTCCAGAGCCGGACCGTGTCGCCGGCCGCGACGGCGACGAGCCCGCCGTCGGGGGAGAAGCTCGCCGGCGCGCGGCCATAGGACACGCCCGGTCCGGGCAAGACGCGGCTCTTCCCGCCGTCGGCCGCGACGAGGCTGACGCTCCGGCGCTCCACGACGGCGATCCAGGCCCCGTCACGAGAGAAGCTGACCGCCACCGCGTCCGTGGCGAGGACGGGACCATCGCCGCCGCCGACGCCGGCGCGGCCGCCGCCGCCGCTGCCGCTGCCCCTGCCGCTGCCGCTGCCCAGCCGCCAAGACCGCGCCCGGCCGTCGCCGTCCAGCGAAGCGAGCAGCGGGGCCGTCGGATGAAAGACCACCGCGGCGTCGCCGCCGCCCCGCGGGCCAACGTCCGCGAACGACACCGCGCCGTCGTGAAAAAGGCGGACGCCCGGCGGGCTGCCCTCGGCCACCCAGTCGCCGTCCGGCGAGACAGCCAGCGGGCCGGGACTGCCGCCGCCGGTCAAGACGCGCCGGCTGCCGTCGACGTCCTCGGCGACGACGCCGTGGCTGGCGGCGACGTACAGCGTCCGGCCGTCGGGCGCAAACGCCGGATGGGCACCCACGTATGTGCGCGCGACCCCGGCTGCCACGGCGTCGGCGGCGAGGTCCACGGCCTTCACCCAGTGCAGCGAGCGCGCCGGCAGGCCGTCGAGCAGCACCGCGGCGGCGGTCGGGTCGCGCGGCAGCTCCGCGCGCGCGTTCGCCACCAGCAGCGCCTCCAGGCGGTCGGCGGCGTCGCTCCCCGCGCGCTCCGCCTCGGCGCGGGCCTCGTCGGCGGCGGCGCGGGCATCGTCCGCGCGCGTACGCGCCGCGGCCTCGTCGGCGGCGGCGCGCGTGGCGCGGTTGCGCTCGGCGACGACGCGCGCAAAGCTCGCCGCGGCCACCGCGGCCGAGAGCGCCACCGCCGCTCCGATCACCGCGACGACGCCGCGCCGGCGCAGCAACCAGCGGCGCGCCAGCTCCCACGACGAGTAGGCGTGCGCTGCGACCAGCTGTCCGGCCTGGAAGCGCCGCAGCTCCTCGGCCAGCTCGCGGGCGCTCGGGTAACGCGACGCTGGATCGCGCGCCATCGCCTTAGAGACGATGGTCAGCAGATCGGGCGGGACCGCGGGCTGCGCCTTGGCCAGCGGCCGAGGTGGCCCGGCGCACACCTGCAGGATCACCTCGCGCACCTTCGCGCCCGCGTACGGCGGGCATCCCGCCAGCAGCTCGTAGAGCAGAGCGCCAATCGCGTACACGTCGGCGCGCTCGTCCACCGCGTGGCCCTGGGCTTGCTCCGGCGGCATGTAAGCCGGCGTGCCCAGCACGGCGCCGGCCTTCGTCTCGGACGGCTGCGCGGCAGGCTCGTCCGGCACCGCTGCCGCGCCGGCGGCCGCCGCTGGCGCCGCTTCCACCTCGTCCGGCACTGCAACGGCCGACAGGTCCTTGGCCAAGCCCCAGTCGATCACGACTGTCTCGCCGAACGCGCCGACGAGGACGTTGGCCGGCTTGAGGTCACGGTGGATGATGCGTTGCTCGTGCGCATAGGCCAGCGCGTCGGCCACCGTAATGACCGCCGGCAGCAGCGCCAGGCGCTCGTCGAAGCGCGGGGTCTCGGCCACCACGCGGTCGAGCGGCTTTCCAGTCACCAGCTTCATCGCGTAGAACGGCTCGCCGCTGGGCCAGCGGCCTGCCTCGTACACACAGACGATCGCCGGATGCTGCAGCCGCGCCGTGAGCAGCGCTTCGCGCTGGAAACGCCTCATCAGATCAGGGCGCGCTTTTCGCAGCTCCTTGATGGCCACGGGGCGCCCCAAGCGCAGGTCGCGTGCCGCCACGATGCGCCCCATCCCGCCGATGCCCAGCTCCTGGTCGAGCCGGTACAGGGCAGGATCGACGGTCGGCAGATCCGCCGCGGCGCTTGCCAGCCTGCCCGCGGCGCGCGCGAACACGGCGGCCTCCAGCGTCTCGCCGGCGGCGAGCGCGGCGTCTGACGCCGCGTTGTCGGCGGTGCTCGCGTTCCCCAGGTCGTCCTCCAGGGCCACGAGCGCCTCGCGGAAGCGGGCGCATCGCCGGCAGCTCGCCAGGTGCGCCGCCGCGGCGTCGCCCGGGGTACCAGCGAACAGCCCCGACTGCACGGCGCGACAGCTCGTCTCGCTCGTCATGCTCATTGGTCGCCCTCTGGCGGCGTGCCGCCGACCCCGGCACCGTCCCCGCCACTCTCCGCGCCGCCGTCCTCGTCCACCGCCGCCAGGATCGTCTCGATGACCCGGCTCTTGATCTTGCGGACGTTCACCTCGCTCGTGTCGGTCGCCTCGGCCACCTCGGCCGGCTTCAGCCGCGCCTGCAGCAACAGCGTCACCACGAGCCGGTCGCGCTCCGAGAGCTGCTCCAGCACCGCCAGGGCGCGTCGCTGGCGTGCCAGCAACGACAGCCGCCGGTCGGGACGGTGGCGGCGCTCCGCGCTCGATTGCGCGCGCGCCTGGGCGCGCTCCATCAGGACGCTGTCCAGCTCCACGAACGAGCGGCGCCGCCGCTTCTCGTCGATGGCCTTGCGCAGCGCCACGCGGAAGAGCCACGACTTCGGCTCTCCCTCGAAGCGGAACGTCCGCAGGCCGGCCAGCACGGCGAGCCACACTTCCTGCACGACGTCGTCCGCCTCGGCGCTGTCGGCGAAAAGGCGGCCGACGAAGCCGCGCAAGCGGCGGCCGTAGGTCCGCGAAAGCAGCGCCGCCGCTGCGGCGTACGCGCCGGACTCGACCAGAGCCCGCAGCCGGGCGGTCACCTCGCCGGCGCGCGCATCTTCGCTCATGGACGCAAGCTCCTCCGGCCGCTCTCGTCTTCGCCGGCGCCGGCGCCGTCGCCCGCGCCCTCGTCTTCGCCGGCGCCCTCGCCGGCGCCGACCGGCCGCCAGGTCACGCTCGCTGCACCGCCCGCCAGATCCAGCGTGACCCCTGGCTCCAGCCGAAGCGAGCGCCGCCCCAACTGCTGGGGCAGTGCCGTGCCGTTCGTGCTCGCGGCGTCGATCACGTGTACGCCGGCGTCATCCCCGATCACCACCGCGTGGATGCGGGAAAGGCGCAGGTCCGGAATCCTCGCATCACAGCGAGGGTGGCGTCCAAGCAGCACGCCGCCGGCCAGCGCCGCGTCGTCGACCGCCAGCGCGCGCTCGCGCCCGTCCCGGCGAAGCAGCAGCGCGCCCGCGGGCTGCGCCGCGCCGGCACGCTCCCCCGCCTCCCCCAGGGGGTCCTCGCGCAACCACACGCGCTGCGGCAGGCATTCCCAGCCGTCGCGCGCGCGCTCCGGCCACGGCAGGCCGTCGCCCGTCACCACGCCGAACAGGGCGAACCCGCCACAACGCACGAACAGCGGCCCCTCCGCCGTCGCCGCGCGCAGCGCGCGGCCGTTCTCGTCGGCGAAGCCGGCGTCGGTGCGCAGGTCGAGCACGCGGGCGCGTACCTCGCAGCCACGCACCAGTGTGGCGATCACCAGCAGGTGGCGGCCTGCGACGGCCGGATCGCCCGACAGCAGCACGTCGGCACGCCGGTGGTGTCCCAGCACGGCCGCGCCGAACGTTCCCGGCGCAGCTCCCACCCAGCCCGCCCCCGCCCCCGCACCGGTCCCTGGCCGCACCGCCACCAGCGCCAGCCCCGGCGCGCGATGCGACTCGCGGAACGCCCGTAGCCGCCCGTAGCTCGTCTCGAACAACTTCCGAAAGTCGAGGCCCATGGGTGCCAGGACGATCCTGGCGCCCCGTTTGTGACACCCCGCCCCGCGCCGCCGCGGCCATGGTCTTTCCACGACGGTCTTTTCCACGACGGTCTTTCCACGAGGTCTTTCCACGATGGTCTTTCCATCATGGTCTTTCCATCATGGTCCTTCCATCATGGATGGCTGCGTCCGCGGCGCGCGACCGGACTTCGACAGCGCGGTCTCGACGACGGCTAGCGGGCGAGGGCGGCGACGGTCTCGCGCAACGGCGGGGGCGAAGCGGCGCGCAGGTAACGCACGAGGGCGAGCGCGCCGCCGGTGCGCTCCAGGAACGTCGCCACGCGCACGCCGTACCAGGCGAGAAGCGGATCGGCGGCGGCGCGATCGGCCAGGTAGGCGGCGGCGAGGGCGGCGCTGGCGTCGTCCTCCGCGGCGCGATCGGCCGCGGCGCCGTAGCGCTCGCGATACAACGCGCGCGCGGTCCAGAGCGCGGCGTCGGCGAGCGCGAGGGCGCGCGCCAGGAGCACGCGGTCGCGCGCCGAGGCGGCGAACGCGTCGCCCGCGGCGCCGGCGCGGCCGGCCAGCGCCATCGAAGCGGCGGCCTCCTCGCCGGGCGCGGTCGGCGCGCCGAGGCGCGCGGCGACAGGGTCGAGCGCGGCGAACGCCGCGACGCCGGCGTCGATGGACACGGGCGCCGGCGAGCCGGCGCGCGCGCCGGAGACGGCCGGCTCCGCGGCCGCGGCCGCTGCCACGGCTTCCGGCGACCGCGCCGCCCGGGCATGCGGCGCCGCGGCGCAGCCCGCCACGCCGCCAGCCGCGAGCGCCAGCGACAGGGCCAGCCCGGCCGCCGTCCCTTGCGCGGCCGCCGCGCCGAGCGCCGCCGCTGCACGTGCCGCCGCGGTCCGTCCCGACCCGCGGGTCTTCGCGGCCGCCTGCGCCGCGGCGCGCGCCACCTTACCGCCCTCTCGCTCGCTGCGATCCTTCCACTTGCCCGACATCGTGTACCTTCCTCTCGACGCGCCCGGACTGGGACGCCGTGGGCGATTGATCGGGTTGCCCGGCGGCCGTGTCAAAAAAGCGGCCGTTTTCGTCGCCGGCCCGTCGTTGCCCGAGAGGTCGGACGGGCGGCGCCCTGCTTGAGGCGCCGCGGGCCCGATTCGCGCCACGGGGCGCTTCGGGCTAACCTCGCCGCGCATGCACGGGCTGACGCGCCGCCAGGCCTGGGCGCTGGCGCTCACCGCCACGCTCACCATGGCCGTGAGCTACGTGGACCGGCAGACGTTCGCCGTCCTCGCGCCCACCGTCACCAAAGAGCTCGGCATCTCCGACTCGGCATTCGGCTGGCTGGTGTCGGCCTTCTCCATCGCGTACCTCGTGGGGTCGCCCATCGCGGGGCAAGTCATCGACCGCGTCGGCGCGCGGCGCGGGCTGCTCGGCGCGGTGCTCTGCTGGTCGGTCGTCGCAGCGCTCCACTGCCTGGTCCCGGGCTTCGGCGTGCTCTTCGCCCTGCGTATCGCGCTTGGGTTTGCCGAGGCGCCGTCCTTCCCCGGCGCGGCGCAGACCGTGCACCGCGCGCTGCCGCCCGCCGATCGCGCGCGTGGATTCGGCATCCTCTTCACCGGCAGCTCCCTCGGCGCGATGGTCGCGCCGCTCCTGGCCGTTTGGCTGTCGTCTCGCTTCGGCTGGCGCGCCGCCTTCCTCGGCACCGCCGCCGTCGGCCTCGTCTGGGTTCCGGTGTGGCTCGCCGTCGCCTTCCGGCGCGGGGCGCGCGCCGCGCTGGACGCGCCGCCGTCCGCCGCGCCTCCGTCCCATCCGCCACCGCCGGCGGAGTTGGCATCGTCCACGCTCACGCCGCCGCCGCCGTCCCCGTTCACGCCCGCGCCCGTGTCCGAGTCCGTCTCCGCGTTCGACACCTCAGCGCCGGTGCCGCCGGTGCCGCCGTCGACGCCGGCGTCGCCGTCCGTGGGCCCCTTCGAGCTGGCCTATCACCCCGCCGTGCTGCGGGCCGTCGCCGTCGTCGTCGCCTCGGCGCCCATCCTGTCGTTCCTGCTGAACTGGTCGGCGAAGTACCTCGTGCACGACATGGGCCTCACGCAGGCCCAGGTCGGCGGCTACCTGTGGGTGCCGCCCCTGCTGTTCGACGTGGGCGCCATCGGCTTCGGCCACTTCGCGAGCGTGCGTGCCCGCGCCGCCGGCCACGACGGCGCGCCGCCCCGTGCATTGTTCGCCGCCGCGGCCGTCCTCGCCGTCGCCGGCGGGCTCATCCCCTGGGCGCGCCCCGGCGGCCCGTGGGCGGTGATGGTGCTGTCGGGCGTGGCGATGGCCGGCGGCGGCGGGCTCTTCGCCCTGCTGACCGCGGACATGCTCGCGCGCGTCCCGCCGGGCGCCGTCTCCGCCGCCGGCGGTGTCACGGCCGCGGCACAGTCGCTGGCCTACATCATCGCCAACCCGCTCATCGGCCGGTTCGTCGACCTGCAGGGCACGTACACGTACGTGCTCGTGGCGCTCGCCGCGTGGGTCGTGCCCGGCTGTGCGCTGTGGCTCGCCTGGAAGCCGCCGCCGGCGCACGCCGCGCGCGCCGCCCCGGCTCCGAGCGCGTAAGGCTCGAACGGGCGCGGCGCGCGCGACGCCAGGCCAGGCTAGTAGCCCATGCTCAACATCAGCGGCACGCGCACCTTCACGCTGGCTCCACCCTCGGGCACCGGGAAAACCAGCCGCCGCGCCTGCATCACCACGCAAGACGTGAGGTCGCCCGCGGCGCCGACCGCGGTCGCCGTCGCCACCGTCCCGGCCGGCGTCACGATGAGCTCGAGCATCAGCCTCACCATCCCCAGGCCGGGGGCGGCGATGAGCGACTTCTCGTAGCAGTAGCGGAACGTCGCGCTGCGCGCGCGCAGCACGCGCAAGACGATCGTCTTGTCGAGGCCGGTGTCGACCACCGGCGTGCCCACGACGACCTTCGACACCGGGTGCGCATCCGGACGCGGCATCGCGTAGTACTCGGTGCGCGCCGCCACCGACGCCACCTCGGCGCCGGTCGCGCCGGCCGCGATGGTGAACGGCAGCGTCTTCTTGGTCCCGCGCGCCGTCACGGTGATCGTGCCGCTGACGGGCTCGGCGAGGGGCCCGGTCGTGCTGCCTAGCACGAGCACGTAGGTGCCAGTGCCGAGCTCGCGCGCCGCCAGCGTCTCGGCCACGGCGTCCGTGCCGAGACGGGCGTCGTGCACGACGTCCACGCCGCGCACCGGCTTGAGCGCGCTCAGGCGGTCGCCGCGCGGCGGCACGAGCGCCAGGTCGAGGTCGACGGCGCGGTCCCAGCGCGCCTCGGCGACGAGCTCGCCGCCCGCCTTGGCGCCCTTCGCCGGCACGAGCAGCGACAGCGGCGGCGGCGGCGGCGGCGGCGGCCACAGCGGCGGGCGCATCGGCATCGCGCGCGCGCCCGCGGAGACTTCGCTCGCCGCCGGCGCGACGACGCCGCCGGCGCCGCCGGGCATCGGCGCCGCGGCAGGCGCGGTCCCTGCTGGCGCGAGGCGGGCGCCGCCCGAGAGCGGCGTTGCCGTGGGCGCCAGGCCGCCCGTCGGCGCCGGCCTGGCCGGCATGACGGCACCGGCCGCCGGCGGCTTCTCCGCCAGGAACTTGTGCAGCTCCGCCTCCGTCTTGCGCCACGCCGGCGTGACCGGCGCCGGCACCGGGCGATAGCCGGCGAAGACCATGTCCATCGAGCCGAGCGACATCGCTTTGCCCAGCCCCGCCGGGTCGCCGAGGCCGCCCGTGAGCATGAGCCCGTCGAGCGACGAGGCCCCGCGATCGCGGCGGGCGCCAACCGCGGCGGCCTTCGCGCCCGGCACCAGCGCCAGGCCCGCCTCGGCGGCGGCGACGGCATCCGCCTCGCGTCCCAGCGCGCGCTCGCAGCGCGCCAGCTCCAGCGCCGCCGCGGCGGTGCGGGCCGCGTCGCCGGCCAGCTCCAGGACGGCGCGCCGGTGCGCGCACGCCGCGCTCGCGTCGCCCTTGGCCGCGTGCATCTTCGCCAGCCGCTCGTGCAGCTTCGCGCCCGGCGCCGACACTTCGGCCAGGCTGTCGTAGCGGCGCAGCGCCTGCGTTACGTCGCCGGCCAGCAGCGCCGTGTCGCCGGCCCATTCCAGCGGCGCTGCGGCGTCGCCGTCGAGCGCGAGCCACGCTTCCGCCTCGGTGCGCGCGTTCGCCCAGCGCCCCAGCTTCACCAACTTCTTGACGAGCGCCTCGCGCGGCGCGCGCGCCGCCGGGTCGGCGGCCACCTTGGCGCGCAGCCCCGCTACGGCGGCGTCGTCGGCCGCGATGCCCGCGTGTGCCGGCGCCCCGCCGATCGTGGCCAGCTTCAGCGTGCGCGAGCCGTAGGTGCCGCACCCGTAGCAGCGCCCCAGGCCGCCGATCGTCCCGACGCCGGCGCCATAGCCGACGCCCGTGCCACCGCCGCCGCCGCCCGTGCCGCTGATCCCGAGCCCACCGACGTCGCCGTCGTACGGCCTGGCCTCGTCCATCGCCTTGGCCTTGGCGTCCATGGCCGGCTTCGGGGCCGGCATCGGGGCCGGCATCGACGCCCGTGGCGCCGCCACCGGGGCCGCGGCGCTCGCGCTTGCGCCCGCGGCGCCCGCGCCCGTCTTCGGCGCCGGCGGCGCGTCGCGCTCGCCCTCGTCGGCACCGCCGGTCTCGTGGTCCTCCGCCTCGGCGGCGGCGCTCTTCTCCGCGGCGGGCGCGCCGCCGTGCGACCGTCCGGCCGCGTGTCCCGGCGCGTCGGACAGCCCGCTCGCCGTCGTGTCGTCGCCGGCACTGGCCGCGCCCGGCGCGCTGCTCTTCGACGCACCGATGAAGCCGGCCTTGTCCTTGTCCACCGCTTCGCCGGCGCCGGATCCCGCCCCCTTGGTTCCCATGTCCGTGGCGCGGATCGGGCCCAGCCCTGGCGGCGGCGCCGTCGCCGCCGCCGGCTCGCCCGCCGTTCCCGCCGGCAGGCCCGTCGCGCCGCCCGTCGGCGTCGTCGACGGCTCCGTGCCGGTCCACACGTCGCGGTCCTTCTTGCGCTCCACCTTGAACTCCTCGTACATGCGCTCGTTCTCCAGCACGAGGAACGAGGTGAAGCGGCTCATCACCGACGTCTCGAAGCTCGTCTTCACGATCGCGTCCTTGTTGGCGACCGGGTCCGCCAGGGTCAGCGCGTCCACCTTGGCGCGCCCCCACAGCGACGGGATGTACGCCGTCGCCGGCGTCGCCGCCGCGTGCAGCGCCAGCGGCCACTTCTTGGTCCACGGCTCGCCGCCCATTCGCCCGCTCAGCGCCAGCTCCGCCGTCCCCTCGCCCTCGAAGCGCCCGACCACCAGCACCTCGTCGCCGTCCTGCACGTTGGGCAGGCGCGCCGGAAAGACGTCGGCCGCCGCAACCGTCAGTCCGGGCGCCGGCATCACGCCCACGCTCGGCACGCCCAGGGTCGCCGTGTACTGCGCCGTCACGATCTCCAGCGCCGCCCGCACCTCGTCTCCCGCCGTCACCACGTAGCGCGCCAGCCCGTCGAAGCGCCGCGCGATCTCCTCCAGCACCAGGCGGTCGACGTCCACGCCCACGCCCACCACGTCGACGCGCGCCCCCGGCAGCGCCGCGAGGTGCGTCCCCACGCGCATCGCCAGAATGTCGGGGCGCAGCGCGCCGCTCGTCGCCACGCCGTCGCCCAGGTAAACGAGACGCGGCGCCGCCGAGCCGGCCGCCGCCGCCGCCGCCGTGCGGAACGCGCCGTCCAGGTCGGACGAGCCCGCCGGCACCTGCGCCTCCAGGAACGCCTGCACCGTGCCCAGCTCCTTCAGCGATGGATTGCGGAAGTCGTCCGCGTAGGCGCGGCACGCGTAGTCGCAGGCCAGCACCTTGAAGCGGTCATGCGTGTCCATCTCGGCCAGGAATGCCAGCACCGTGCCCGTCTCTGCACGCAGCGCGTCCTTCGCCACGCCCCAGCTCGTGTCCACGATGAACACGTAGTCGCGCCGCTCCACCGGCATGTGGTCCGGCAGGTCCGGCCGCACGCGCGCCAGGAAGTAGCGGTGCCCGTCCTTGGCCAGGTACGTGGCCACCGTCGTCTCGCCCGCCGCCGCGGCCGTCGCCCCGGCGCGCGCCGACGCGTCGTCCCCCGCCCCTGCCCCCGCCCCCGTCGCGGGCGGCGCCGCGTCCGCCAGCGCCCACTCCAGCGCGAAGTCCGCCGGCGGCGCGAACGCCTTGGCGGAGAACGACGCCGTCGCCCCCGTCGCCGACCGCTTCAGCCCTGCCGGCCAGCGCGGCGTCGCCACCTCCGCCAGCGGCGCCCCCGCGTCGAGGTCCACGTCCACGTGCAGCTCGTCCACCGGCTCGCCGCCGCCGCCGCTGGCGCGCGCCAGCGGATGCACGTAGCGGTAGCGCCCGAAGCGCGCCGCCAGCACCTCGGTGTACTCCACGAGCACCTTGCGCGCGCCGTTCCCCGGAATGGGGAACACCTTCATGGAGAACGTGCTCCCTTCCTTCCAGCGCAGCAGCGCCGGGTCGCGCGGGTGGATCGTGTCTTCCACGATGCTCTTGAAGATCTTCTCGGCGCGGGCGTTCTCGACGATCTCGCCCTCTTCGAGCCGGTCGCCCACCCACAGCGCAAGCCGCGTGATGGTCGCCTCCGGCGGCAGCGGGAACTCGTAGGTCCCCTCCAGCACGGCCGGCGTCGGATTAGCGAACTCCTCCACAACCTCGGTGCGGGCCACGGCGCCGCGCACCGTCACCTTCACTTCATGGCGCGCCAGACGCAGCGGGCGCTCCGATTTGGCGTCGCCGGCGGCGCTGCCCGGCACGCGCGCACGCAACGTTCCCATGCCGCGCGCCGGCGGGCTCGCCGCAGCGCCCGCCGCCAGGTCCACCGGCGCCGTCTTGTCCGCGGTCGCGTCGCCGCCGGCAGGCGCCTCCAGCGCGCGCGCCCAGTCGATCACGTAGGCCAGGCTGCGCGCCGGGCCGACGTGCGGCATCTGGTCGCGCTCGCCGGTGCCTTCCATGCCCGCCGCCACGCGCGCCGACCCGCGCTTCGTGCGCAGCTCCACTTCGCCTCGCGCCACCGCCACGCGCGCCACCGCCGCCTTCACCGCGAACAGCAGGCGCGTGCCCTTCACCACCGCCTCGCCGCCCTCGCCGGTGAAGTGCGCCTCGGGCCGCCCCGCCTCGCCGCCCGCCTCCGACACGTCCGCGAACACCGCGCCCTTGCGCACGCGGAACGCGCGCGGCGCCTCGATGCGCACTTCCGTGCCGGTGTCGAGAGACAGCGTCGAGCCGTCGGCCATCGTCAGGCGCGCGCGCGTCACGTCGTCGGTGCGCAGCTCGCTCCCCACGCCGAGCTCGTCGCCCGGGCCGGCGGCAGCCCACTTACACTTGTCCGCGGGCGCCGCGTCGCCGCACGGATGGCCCGCGGCGTGCACCACCGTCAGCCCCGTGCCGCCGCCCTCCACGGGCCCCAGCACGGTGGCGACCTCGCCGACCACCTCGCCGGACGGCTTTCCCGGACCCGCCGTCGCGGGCGCCTCGTCTGTGTCGCCGTCCTTCGATCCGCATCCCGCGCCGGATGCCAGCGCCACCGCCAGCGCCAGCGCCGGCAACCGCGCCCCGAGCCCCAACGTCAGCCCCGGCGCCCGCCGCCACGCCGCTGCCCACGAACCCGTACGACGACCCAGCATGAGGTTCTCCCTTGTTGCGTGCCGCCCGGACGCTTGGACGCCTTCACAGCGCCGGGGTTCTGCCAATCCCGCACGGTACACGGCCTTTTCGCCGCGCGGAACTTCAGATCCCGCCCCGGTGTCACGCGTCTTCAGAGGGCCATGAAAACGACCAGCCACCTTCTCATCGGACTCTTCGTCGGCAGCACCGCGCTCTTCGCCTACGAGCGCACCGGACACACGTGAGGCATGGGTGATTTGCGCCGTGAGCGCAACTACTCCCTCGTGCTCACCGACAACGTCGCCCACGGCGCCGAGCGTGTGCTCACGTCGTTGCCGCGCTCCGAAACGGGCGGGCCCGTCCCCAGCAAGCGCTACTTCCGCACCGCCCCCGACGGCCGCAGCCTGGCCTGGTGGGACGAGGCGGGCGCGCGCCTGCACGTGCTCGACAGCGCCGCGGCCGACCACCTGGAAGTGGACCGCGTGCCCGACGGCACCTTCCGCTTCTCGCCCGACGGC
>DASYRF010000100.1:0-4929 GCA_036004705.1 Myxococcota bacterium | reverse complement strand
GCGCCGGCGGCCGCGTCCTTGTCCTTGTCCTTGCCCTTGTCTTTGTCCTTGTCGCCCTTCTTCTTGACGCCCTTCTTCTTGGCGGCGTAGCCCGCCGGCGGCTGCACGAACGTCACGGCGCCGGCCAACGCCGCCGCCGCGCCCCATACGACGAAGGCCGCCGCCAGCCCCGTCCGCCGCCGCACGCTCGAAGTCATGCGCCGATCGTACGTGCGGCCCGCGGGGGGGTCAAGCGACCGCGCGCGCCTCGCGCCAGTTCGGGTACACTGCGCGCCCATGTCGCAGACCCGCTCGGCGGCGCGCCGCACGCGCCGCATCGGCATCCTCACCGGAGGCGGCGACTGTCCCGGCCTGAACGCCGTGCTCCGCGCGGTGGTCCTCGCCGCCCGCCGCCGCCAGCGCTGGGAGGTCGTCGGCATCGAGGACGGCTTCGAGGGGCTGCTCGCGCGCGGCAAGACGCGCGTGCTCGACGCCGAAGACGTGCGCGGGATCATCGCGCGCGGCGGCACCATCCTGGGCGCCTCGAACCGCGCCAACCCGTTCGCCTACGTGCGCCGCGGCGCACGCCGCCCCGTCGACCGTCATCGCGAGGTGCTGGCCCGGCTGAGCGCGCTGCGCATCGACACGCTGGTGGTCATCGGCGGCGACGGCACGATGCGCATCGCCGGCGAGCTGATGGCCCTCGGCGTCGAGGTCGTCGGCGTCCCCAAGACGATCGACAACGACCTCATGGCCACCGACCTGACGTTCGGCTTCAACACCGCCGTGCAGGTCGCCACCGACGCGGTCGACCGCCTGCACACCACCGCCGAATCGCACGACCGGGTCATGATCCTGGAGGTGATGGGGCGCAACGCCGGCTGGATCGCGCTGCACGCCGGCATCGCCGGCGGCGCGCACGTCATCCTCATCCCCGAGATCCCCTACGACCCCGCCCTGGTGGTGCGCCGCCTCAGCGCGCGCTACCGGCAGGGGCTCGCCTGGGGCGTCGTCGTCATCGCCGAGGGCGCCATGGTGCAGGGAGGCGCGCCGTCGATCGTCGAGCCCGGCAACGCCGCCCGCACCGCGCGCCTCGGCGGCGCCGCCGCGCGCCTCGAGGAGGAGCTGCGCAAGGCCGCCGGTCTGGAGATCCGCGTCAACGTCCTGGGCCACGTGCAGCGCGGCGGCACGCCCACGCCGTTCGACCGCGTCCTCGCCACGCGCTTCGGCGTGGCCGCCGTGGACGCCGTCGCCGCACGCCGCACCGGCACCATGGTCGCCCTGCGCGGCACGCAGATCGTCCCGGTCCCCCTGATGGACGCCGTCGGCCGCGAGCGCAAAGTCGACCCGCGCGGCGAGGAGATCGCCGCCGCCCTCGCCCTCGGCATCGAGCTGGGCACGTAGACGAGTCCTCGCCCCGAGCGGACGACGAACGTCGACCCCGGATCGCCGTGAACGGGCGCTGGGATGTGGAGGTGGACGAGCGCGGCGCCGCCACGTAAGTCGTGCTCGAACGAGCGCCAACCCCCGGATCGCCTTGAAGGGGCGATGGGATCTGGAGGTGGACGAGCGTGGCGGCGCCACGTAAGTCGTGCTCGAACGAGCGCGGCACCGGAGCCGCCGCCGGGGGCTGCGCCCCCGGCACCCCGCCGCACCGCTCGCTTCGCTCGCGGACCTCAGAGCCAGCTCGGGGGGTGCAGGGGGGGCGCGAATCGCGCCCCCCTTGCCCTTCAAGGCGATCCGGGCCTTCGCCCCCGACACGGCACGCCCGCACGGGCGCCTCTCCGCGCCGACACACCTCCACCTCCCGCCCCGTCAAGGCGATCCGGGCCTTGGCGCCCGATGACCTTGGCCGGGCCGGTGGCCCCCTGCATCGTCTTCATCGACGAGCTACGCGGCGGCGGCCTCGGCGGCGCCGTACTGCAGGCGCACCAGCCGCGCGTAGAGCCCGTCCTTCGTCATCAGCTCGTCGTGCGTGCCGACCTCGGCGGCGCGGCCCTGGTGCAGCACCACGATGCGGTCGCAGCGGCGGATGGTCGACAGCCGGTGCGCGATGATCACCGCGGTGCGCCCGCGGAGCAGCTCCTCCAGGCCCTCGTCCACCAGCCGCTCGGTCTCCGGGTCCACGTTCGCGGTCGCCTCGTCGAGGATCAGGAGGTCGGGGTTGCGGCTCAGCGCGCGGGCGAACGACACGAGCTGCCGCTCCCCCGCGCTCAGGTTCGTCCCGCGCTCCTCCAGCACCGTCTCCAGCCCCGCCGGCAGGCGCGCCAACACCGGCGCCAGCCGCACGCGCTGCGCCGCCGCCTGCACCGCCCGCTCGTCGATAGCCGGGTCGCCCAGCGTGATGGAGTCGCGCAGCGGCCCGGCGAACAGCACCGGGTCCTGCAGCACGATGGCGAAGCGCGCCCGGTGCTCCGCCATCCGCAGCGCCCGCACGTCCTGCCCGTCCACCGTCACGCGCCCGCCCGTCACGTCGTACAGCCGCAGCAACAGCCGCGCGATCGTGCTCTTCCCGGCGCCGGTCGGCCCGACGATCGCCACCTTCTCGCCCTTGCGCACCTCCAGGTCGAGCCCGCGCAGCACCTCTTCGCCGCGCCCGTAAGCGAAGCGCGCCCCTTCGAAGCGCACGCCTTCGCGCAACGGCCCGGCGTGTTCGTCGCCTTCCGCGAGCGCTTCCTTCTCCGCGAGCACCGCGAAGATGCGCTCCGACGCCGTGAGCGCCGACTGCACCACCGTGAACTTCGCCGACAGGTCGCGGATCGGCACGAAGAACTTCTGCACGTACTCGAAGAACGCCACGAGCACGCCGAACGTCAGCGCCCCGCCCTGCATCCGCCCGCCGCCGTACCACACCAGCAGCGCCGCCACGATGGATCCCAGGGCCTCCACCCAGGCGTAGAGCGCCGCGTCCAGCGAGACGGCTTTCAGGTTGGCGTTGCGGTAGTCCTCGTCGATGACGCGGAATTGCTCGCGCACCCGCGCCTCCGCGCCATAGAGCTGCACCGTGGCCATCCCCGCCAGGTGCTCGGCGAGGAAGGCGTTCATCACGCCGATCTTGGCGCGGATGGTGCGGAACGCCGTGCGCGCACCGCGCCGCATCAGCTCCGCCGAGCCCGCCAGGATCGGCGCCGACAGGAACGCCACGCCCGCCATCCGGTAGTCGATGGCGACGAGCGCCACGACGATGAAGAGCAGCTTCACGAAGTCGCCGATGATCGACACGACCCCCATGGCGAACATCTCGTTCAGGGAATCGACGTCGGCGGTGACGCGCGTGACGAGCTTCCCGACCGGCGTCCGATCGAAGAACGCCTGCGCGCGCGACAGCACGTGACGGTAGATGTGGTCGCGCAGATCGAGCAGCGCGCGCTGCCCCAGAAGCTGCATCGCGTAGAGCTGCGCGTACATGGAGCCGTTCTCGCCCACCATGGCCAGCACGTAGAGGATGGCGACGCGGTCGATGCGGGACAGGTCGTGGCGCGCGATGCCTTCGTCGATGGCGATCTTCAGCAAGTACGGCTGCGCCATGTGCAGCGCGGCGATGACCGGCAGCAGCGCCACCGACGTCCAGAAGAGCCGCTGGTGCGGGCGCAAGTATTCCCACAGCCGCCAGAGCGTGCGCCAGTCGGCGCTCTCGGCGACGGTGCGCTCCTCGTCGCGCGCCGGGCGGCGCTCCTGGCGCGGCCAGCGCTCCGGGTTGTCGGCCGCCCCGGGCGGGCTGCTGGGGGGCCGCGGAGCGCCGACGCTCATGCCGCCTCCGCGTCGGCGGCGGCGCCGCCGCCCAGCGCCTGCAGGGCGCGCGCCCGCTCGTGCTCGCGGTAGATGGCCGCGTACGTCCCGCCGCGGGCCAGCAGCTCCGCGTGCGTACCCTGCTCGGCGAGCCGCCCTTCGTCGAGCACCACGATGAGGTCGGCGCGCTGCACCTCGGCCGTGCGGTGCGAGATGACCAGCCGCGTGGCGCCCTGCGTCTCGGCCGCGAGGCGGTCGAGGATGCGCGCGGCCGTCTCGGCGTCGACGGCGGCGAGCGCGTCGTCCAGAATGATCAGCCGGGGCCGCGCCGCCAGGGCGCGCGCCAGCGCCGCGCGCGACCGCTGCCCGCCCGAGAGCTGCACGCCGCGCTCGCCGACGATCGTGTCCCAGCCCTCCGGAAAGCCCGAGACGTCCGGCGCCAGGCCCGCCGCCTCGGCAGCGCGCACCACCGATTCGAGCGACAGGCGCGGATCGGCGAACGCGATGTTGTCGCGCAACGACGCCGAGAACAGGAACGGTGTCTGCGGCACGTAGCCGACCGCCCTGCGCAGCTGCGCCAGCGGAAGCGCCGTGACGTCGGCGCCGTCGGCGAAGAGCGTCCCCGGCGGCACCTCGACCAGCCGCACCAGCGCCTGCGCCAGCGTGCTCTTGCCGCACCCCGTCCGTCCGACGACCGCGACCGTCGCCCCCGCCGGCGCCTCGAACGACACGTCGTGCAACGCGTCCGCCCGCGCCCCCGGGTAGCGGAACGTCAGCCCCCGCACCCGCAGCCCCATCGGCCCGGTTCCGGTTCCGGTTCCGGTTCCGGTTCCGGTTCCGGTTCCGGTTCCGGTTCCGGGTCCGGGTCCGGTTCCGGTTCCGGGTCCGGTTCCAATTCCGATTCCGGGTCCAGCGTGGCCCTCGTCAGCGATGGACGGCGCCTCCTGCAGAACCTCGGCGATGCGCGCCCACGCTGCGGCGCCGCGCTGCCACATGGCCACCACCCAGCCCGACGCCATGATCGGCCACGTCAGCATCGCCAGGTAGCTGGAGAAGGCCACGAACTGGCCCAGCGTGATCGCCCCGGTCACGACCCGGTGGCCGCCCAGCCACAGCAGCACCAGCGCCGCGCCGCCGCCCGCGCCCCCCAGCATCGGCAGCAGGCCGCCGCGCATGATCGCCAGGCGCATGTTTGCCGCCAGCGACCGCCCGCCCACCACG
>DASYRF010000099.1:0-11241 GCA_036004705.1 Myxococcota bacterium | reverse complement strand
GAGCAGCCAGCGGAGCGCCACCCAGTGCACGGAGGCGACTTCATGGTTCGTCTGCAGGGCAGGGTCGCCGGGAGCGAGCGCGAACACGAACGGGAAGATGAGCATCGGCACGGGGTGGCCGCGCCCGAGCGTCGGCAGCGGCGAAAGCGCGCCGAGCGGCGCGGCGGCGCGCTCGAGATCGAGGCCGACCTCCTCGCGCGTCTCACGCAGGGCCGCGGCGCGCGGCTCCTCGCCGCGCTCCACGCGCCCGCCCGGGAACGCCATGTGGCCCGACCACGGGTCGCGCGGATCGTCGGCGCGGCGGATGAGCAAGAGCTCCGCGCCGGCGTCGGGCGCGCGCTCGCGAACCACAGCCGCCACGGCCGCCTGGCGCAGGAGACCCATGCCGGGGAGCGTGCGCGGGGGTTTGCGATCGAGCGCACGCTGCACGTCGCGCAGCGTGGGTTTGGCGAGGGGCGCCGGCACGCGCCATCAATGTAACAGGATTCGCCCCCGCGTCGCCGTGGGTGTCGGCGTCGGCGTCGGTGTCGGTGTCGGTGTCGGCGTCGGCATCGGCGTCGGCGTCCGGCGTCGGCGTCCGCGCTCTCAGGGGAGCAGGCGCAGCTCGCCGTCGTGCGTGTCGAGGGCGACGTGCACGCGCGGCGCGGCGGGGTCGACGAAGAAGCAGCGGCCGCAGGTGTCGAGCTCCGCGGCCGTCGCCGCGGCGGGAACGGGCACGCCGCCGAACGTGGCGGCGGTCGGCGGCGCGGCGGCGGCGCCGGCGGCGCCGGCCGCGGCGAGCTCGATCATCAGATGCACGTCGGTGTAGGGCCCGCCGACGGGGCCGCCGCTGCCGGGCGTGCCGGGCGCGAGCGTCACGGCCACGAGCGCCCCCGCGGGGGCCGCCGCGCCGGCGGCGAGCGTCACGCTGCTGCCGTCGGGGAGCGTGGTCGTGGCGGCGGGGGCGCCGCCGTCCGGCGCCAGGCGCCAGCCGCGGGAGCCGGCCAGGTCGCCCGGGTCGAGCACGCCGCTGGCGGGCGTTGCGTCGGCGAGCGTGTCCAGCGCCGGGTCGCCGAGCGGCACGGCGGTGCCGGCGCGCTGCCACAGCGGCAGGACTTCGAGCGGCGCGGGGGCGTCGATCGTCGCCGGCCCGTCGGTGGCGGCGCCCGTCCAGAAGTCGATCCAGCGCCCGGCCGGCAGATAGACGGTGCGCGAGACGGCGCCGGCGGTGGCGACCGGCGCCACCAGCAGCGCCTCGCCGACGAGGAACGCAAGCTCGTCGGCGCGCGCGGCGGCGTCCCCGGGGAAGGCGAGCCCGAGCGGCGCCACCGGCGGGCGGCCCGTGTCGTTGGCGCGCAACGCCAGCGTCCAGAAGAACGGAAAGAGGTCCATGTGCAGGCGCGCGTAGGTGCGGTAGGTGTCCACCGCCGCCGCCGAGTAGGCCGGGTCCCACGGGTTGTGCGAGGCGCCGGCGCCGCCGAGCTGCATGATGGGCAGGAGCGCCGCGTAGGCGGCCCAGCGCAGCAGCACCTCCTCCGCCGGCATGCCGCCGCGGTAGCCGCCGATGTCGGAGGCGAAGTACGGAAAGCCGCTGGCGGCGAGCGACAGCCCGCCGCGCACGGCCGCCGGCATGCCGCCGACTGTCACGTCGTCGTGTGTGCTGAAGTCGTTGTCGAGGTCGCCGGGCCAGACCGCGCCGATCCAAGCCTGGTCGCCGAACGTGCCGCAGCGGGTGAGCAGGAACTGCGCGCCGTAGTCGGCGAGCAGCGTGCCGGCGTAGGTCTCGTGCTCGAGGTTGCAGGTGCGGCGGTGCATCGTGTTCTGGTTGGAGCCGTCGCCGAACTCGAAGCCGGGACGCGAGGCGATGAGCTCCACGACGATGTCCTCGTGGTAGTCGAGCTTGAAGCCTTCGATGCCGAGGTCGGTGGCGCGCCGCATCGTGTCCTGCCAGAAGGCGGCGGCGTCGGGGACGGTCCAGTCGACGGGCGTGCCGACGCGCCCGCTGCCCCAGGGGATGGGCCACGGCTCGCCGTTGGGGAGCGTGACGAGCCAGCCCATGGCTTCGGCGGTCTCGCGCAGCCCGCCGGTGTTCGGATTCATGCCGGCGCGCACGCCGGAGTCGTTGCTCGTGTCGAGGTAGGGCGTGGACCAGGCGATGACGCGGTAGCCGAGGTCGTGCAGCGCGGCGAGGAGCCCGGGCGGGTCGGGGAACTGCAGCGTGTTGAAGTTGAAGTCGTTGTAGGCCGTCTGCCACGGGTTGTCGATCCACATGCACGAGCCGGGGAGGTCGAGCGCGCGCATGGCCATGGCGTCCGCGAGCATCTCGGCGGCGTCGGCCCATTCGTTGCGCCACTGCTGCGGCGCGAACGACCAGTCGGGCGGGACGGCGGGGCGGCCGGTGCGCGCGGTGTAGGGGTCGAGCGCGGCGAGCGGGTCGGCGGCGGGCGCCGGATAGAGGCGCAGCGGCAGCGCGGCGGCGGCATAAGTGATGGTGTAGACGGCGGGGTCGGCGGCGCCGAGGTCGAAGGCGCCCGGGTAGTACGACTCGGCGAAGACGCCGTAACCGAGCGTCGAGACGAAGAACGGCACGGGGTAGTGGACCTCGTTGGTGCCGGAGTCGGACACGCCGCTGACGCGCAGCTGCATGGGGCGCACGCGGCCGCGGTGATCCAGTGCGTCGAACCATTCGCCGAGCCCGTAGAGCGCCTCACCGGGCTGGGCGGCGAGCGACCAGCGGACGAGGGCGATGTCCTCGGCGCTGGAGAGCGCGGCTTCGAGGGACAGCTCGCCGCCGGCGGCGGCGCCGGGCGGGCCCGACACGACGCGCACGGCGACGGTGCGGCCGGGCTCGTCGGTGGCGAGCGTGAAGGTGGCGGTGGCGGAGTCGTAGGCGACGGCGGGCCCGGCGGTGCGCCAGACGAGCCCGCCGGGCGGGGCGGCGGGGTCGAGGAACGGGCCGGTGGACTCGTCGACGTCGGCGCCGGCGAGGGCGACGTACGAGAGCGCCCCGCCGGGGGCGCTGGCGGTCAGCGGGCGCCCGTCGGCGCCGCGCAGGGTGAAGCGGAACGGGTCGCTGCAGACCTCGAGCTGGCCGGCAGGATCGTCGAACGTCAGGCACGCGGGAACGCCGGCGTCGGCCAGCGCGGCATCAGGGGGCGCCGCGTCGGTCGTGCCGCCCGGACAGCGGCACCCCGAACCGCCGACTGCCCCGGCCAACAGGAGCGCCGCCGCGAACGCCGCCCCCGAAGCCGAAGCCGACGTCGACGCCCAAGCCGAGGTCGACGCCGACGCCGAAGCCGAAGCCGACGCCGAGACCGAAGGCGACGCCGAATCCGACGCCGACGGCGAAGCCGAGACCGATGCCGAAGCCGACGCCGAAGCCGACGCCGAGACCGAGGGCGACGCCCGCGCGGCGAACAGCCGTTCGACTAGCAGCAGCGGCATGGCCTACCCTCCGTGAGGGTACCACGCGCCGTTCCCGCGGCGCCTAGCCCCCGCTCGCCGCGCCGCCGCCGTGCGGGCGCTGGATGCCCAGCGCGTCGAGGATGACGCGGTCGTTCTCTTCCAGGAACGCCGTCATGCGGGTGACGGCCGCGGCGGCGTCGCCCTTCTCGAGCGCCCGCAGCATCGTCAGATGCACGTCGAGGTAGCCCTCGGGCACGCCGAGGTGCGCGCCCAACGCGCGCGACAGCTCGACGTAGACGTCGGCGATGCCGTTCAGGAGCCAGAGGCACGGCAGCATGCCGGCGGTCTCCAGCAGGGCGCGCAACAGGTCCACGTCGCGGCGGATGAACTCGGCCTTGTCGTGGCGCGCCTCCCAGGCGTGCAGCATGAGGGCGCGGACGCGGTCGAGCGGCACGCCGGGGCCGAGGCGCGGCGCGACCAGGCGCAGGAACTCCAGGGCCATCACGCGGCGCAGGTCGAGCAGCTCGGCGATGAGCGCGCCGTATCGCTCGGGCGGGGTGAGCGGAGCGCCGGCCTTGAGGTAGGCGGGCAGCACTCCGAACGACCAATCGCGCACGCTGGTCACCACGACACCCGACCCGTGACGCGCCTCGATGAGGCGCAGCGAGCCGAGCTGGCGCAGGGCCTCGCGCACGGTGGCGCGGCTCGCGCCCAGCGCGCGCGCGAGGTCGCGCTCGGCGGGCAGGTGCGCGCCGGGCCCGTGCCGGCCGCCCAGGATGTCGGCCAGCAGGGCGTCGAAGACCGAATGCAGCGAGCTGGCGGGTCGCGCGGGCCGCGCCGGCCGCGCGGCCGCGGTGGGCGCGGGGTGGGGCCGGGCGGGCGCCGGGCGGCGGACCGGGCCGGCGGCGGGCCGGGCGGGCCGGGCGGGCCGGGCGGGACGATGAGGGTGCTTGGCGCGAGGCAAGGTTCTTGCTTCCGTTGGTTAGTGGTTAGACCAGTACCGCAGACATCCCGTCTAGGCAAGAGCCGCCTGCGTCGTCCTAATATGCTGAACTAGAAGGTTTTATATGGAAAGTGAACGAAGTCTCACTTTCTCGATTGACATGGTCAGGCCGCTGCTTACACTGGTCCGGCCAACAGGTAAGACCACTTCAGATTCCCCGTAAGGGGACCCGACCACGGGAGGTCGACATGAGGCGACACGGCGGACTGGCGGCGGCGGCGATGGCAGCGGCGGCGACGATGGCGGCGGCGGGGGCGATGGTAGCGGCGGCGAGCGTTCCCCTGTTTCTGGCGGGGTGCGGCGGTGCGGGTGTGGCGAGCCCGGGCGGCGGCCCCGGCGTGGACCCCGGCGCCGCCCCCGCGCCGACCTCGGCGCGCGAGCGCCTGGCCACGCCACATGCGTTCGCCCTGGCCACAGGCCTGTCGAACGCCTTGACCCTGCGCGTCGGGACCAGCGCCACGTCCGTCGCGGTCGCTCACACCGTCGCCGTCGTGGACGGCAGCGGCGTGTTCCACGCCGAAGCGGACGGCGCACTGGTCGTCGACGCGCTCGACGGCGCTTTCGACGACTTGACGCTCGGTCCCGACGAGGTCCCGCCGGACGGACTGGTGATGACCGGGCTGTCGTTGCGCCTGGACGACCCCGCCCTGGCGATGGCGCACTGGGACGATGCCGGCGCCGAAGCGTGGGCCGAGCCGACCGCCACGCTGGTGCTCGAATGGGCCGCGCTCACGGCCGACGGCACCCTCGTGCCTCTGATGCCGCAGACCCTCGCGGTCCCCGTCGCGCTGCACGTGTGGGGCGGCGAGGACGGCCTGCTCCGCACCGACCTCAGCGGCCATCTCGACGGCACGTTCTGGTCGTGGGGCGAGCTCGTTCAGATGTCCGACCTCGCCTTCGACCTCCACGGCGTCGAAGTCGACCCGCCCGCCGCGGAATAGCCTCGCGCGTCCCAAGCCGGAACCGGGATCCCGTGTCCGGAGCCCCGAACCGGAGCCGCCGCGAGAACCGGAGCCGCAGGGAGCAGGTCAGCGCGCTTCGAGCCAGCGGCGCGCCACGTCGGGGACGCCCGTGTCGACGGTCGGGAAGCGCGGCACGAATCCGGTCGCGCGCAGTCGGGCGTTGCTCAGCGCGCAGTCGTAGGTCGACGATTCCGCCACGACCGGGCCGGCCAGCGCTTCGTACAGCCAGCGCGGCGCCCGCCAGGTGCGTAGCCTCACGCCGAGCGTAGACGCGGCCAGCTCCAGCATCGCCAAGACGGGGCTGGGGCGATCGTCCACGACGAAGTAGCGCCTCCCCGGCGCGCCGTGGCCGTAGAGGTGCAGCAGCGCCGCCGCGCAGTCCTCGACGTGCACCGGCGGCACGAGCCGGTCAGGTCCCGCCAGCAACATCAGCGGGAGCCCGCGCCGCATGGGCGCGAGGATGTACTCCGAGAACCACGAGCCCGCGCCGTACACCCACCCCGGGTAGGCCTCCACAATCGCCAGTCCGCGCGCGGCGTGCGGCGCGAGCGCGTCGACCGCCGCCGCCACGTAGCGCCCCCAGCCGCGCGGATTCGGCAGCGCGTCCTCGTCGCGGGGGTGCGTCCCCTGGTCGCCGTAGTAGTTCGTTCCGCACACGTACAGCACGCGTCGCGTCCGCTCCGGGCGCAGCGTGTCCAGCAGCGCCGCGTCGAGGCGCAAGCGCAAGGCCTCGTAGCGTTGCGCGCGCTTCAGCGTGATGCGCGCGCCGAAGGTCTCCGGCTGCGCCAGGTGCACCACGCCGTCGGCCGCCGCCGCCGCCTCACGCCAGCCGCCGGGGTCGCCCAGGTCGCCGAGCACCGGCGCGGCGCCCGCCGCCCGCAGCTTCTGCGCGCTCTGCGCGGTGCGCGCCAGCGCCTGCACCGCATGGCCGGCCGCCACCGCGCGCCGCACGAAGGCGGCGCCGATGAATCCCGTCCCTCCGGTGACGAACAGCGTGTCCACGCCTGCGCCCCGCCTGCCACCGGCATCCCTGCCGCCGCGGCGGCGGGGTTATAACAGGCCGTGGCCCCGACCGCGCTGGAGGACGTCGCCCGGACGCTGGGGGCGGGGACGGCCGCCGCGGTGGCCGCGTGCGCCGACCCGCGCGGCGCCGCACGCGTGCTGCTGCGGCTGGTGGTGGCGGCGCGCAACGCGGGCGTGGACCTGACGGAGTCGCTCGAGCTGCCGCCGGTGCGCGAGCTGGTCGTGCGCCTGGCCGCGCACAGCCCTTCGCTGTCACGCTCGCTGGCGCGCGACGCCGCGGCGCTGGCGTCGCTGCGCGCGCTGCCGGAGGTCGTGTCGCGGCCGGCGACCGCGGCGGGCCTGCGCGCCGCGCTGGCGGAGCGGCTCGAAGCGGCGCTGCGCGGAGTGCCGCTCGAGACGGCCGCGCGGCTGCCGGCGTTGCAACAGGCGCTGCGCCGGTTTCGCCACCAGGAGTACCGGCGCCTGGCGTTGCGCGACGTCGAAGGCGCGCCAGTGGAGGAGGTCACGCGCGAGCTGAGCGGACTGGCCGACGCGTGCATCGACGCCGCGGTCGGCGCGCTGCGCGAGGCGCTGGAGGCGGAGAGCGCGCCGGCGCTCACCGGGGCGGGCGCGCGGTGCGGCTTCGCGGTGATGGGCATGGGGAAGCTGGGCGGCGAGGAGCTGAACTTCTCGTCGGACGTCGACCTGTGCTTCTTCTACGAGACAGACGACGGCGCCGCGGGGCCGCGCACGCTGCACGAGCACTTCGGGCGGCTGGCGCAGCTGGTGGTGCGCGCGCTCGACGAGCCGACGGGCGACGGCTTCGTGTTCCGCGTGGATCTGCGCTTGCGGCCGGAAGGGGAGGGCGGGCCGCTGTGCAACGCGCTGGCGAGCGCGGAGCGCTACTACGAGACGTGGGGGCGCGGGCGGCCCTGGGAGCGGCAGGCGTGGCTGAAGGCGCGGCCCGTCGGCGGCGATCTGGAGGTGGGCGAGGAGCTGCTGCGGCGGCTGGAGCCGTTCGTGTACCGGCGCTCGACGGACGAGGCAATGCTGCGCGAGGTGCAGGCGCTTCACCTGCGGGCGCGGCGCCAGAGCGCCGTCGCGGCGCGGCGCGGAAGCGCGGACAGCGCGGGCGGGGCGCGCGGCTTCGATACGAAGCTCGACGCCGGCGGCATCCGCGACGTCGAGCTGTTCGTGCAGGCGCTCCAGCTCTTGTACGCCGGCAAGGATCGCGCGCTGCGCGTGCGGCCCACGCTGGCGGCGCTCGACCGGCTGCTCTACGCGGGGCTGGTGTCGGCGCGCGAGCACGCCGAGCTGGGCGACGCCTACCGTTTCCTGCGGCGGCTGGAGCACCGCATCCAGATGGCGGAGGAGCGGCAGACGCACCGCACGCCACACGACGAAGCGGGCTTCGCGCTGCTGGCGGCGCGGCTGGGGACCGACGCCGTGCGCCTTGCCGCCGACGTCGACGCGCATCGCGCGGCGGTGCGGCGCGCCGCCGACAGCTTGCTTCCGCCCGAAGGGGCGGCGCCGGCGGCCGGCGCGTCGGAGGCGGCGCGGTCGCTGGCCGGTCCTGGCGAGCTGGACCCGGCACACCAAGAGGCCGCGCTGCGGACGCTGGGCTTCGCCGACGCGCACGAGGCGGCGGGGAACCTCGCAGCCCTGCGCCGCACGCCGCTCTCGCCGTTCGCCCCGACGGCCCTGGCGCCGCCCGACGAGCTGGCGGCGCCGCTGCTCGACGCCGTGGCGGCGGCGCCCGATCCCGACCTGGCGCTGCGCACCTTGCGCGCCTTCGTCGGCGGGCCCGGCCGGCAGCCCGCCTACGCGGCGCTGCTGCGCGACCACGTCCACCTGCGCCGGCTGCTGGTGACGCTCTTCGGCACGAGCGAGATCTTCGCGCGGCAGCTCATCCGCCACCCGGACCTGCTCGACGGCCTGCTCGATCCGGCGCGGCCGCCGCCGACGCGGGACGCCCTCGGCGCGGAGCTGCAAGCGCGCATGCGCCGGCCGTCCGAGTCGTTGCTGGCGCGCGCCGCCGATGCCACCGAGGCGGCCTGCGTGGTGGCGCGCCGCTTTCGCGCCGAGCACATCTTGCAAGTAGGGCTGCGCGACGTGGCAGGCGCGCAGGACATCGAGACGTCGTTCCGGCAGCTCTCGGATCTGGCGGAGGCGTGCATCCAGGCCTGCCTGGACCTCGCGCAAGAGGCGCTGGCCGGAGCGGGTCCGCCGAGGGCGGGCGCGGGCACGGCTGCGGGGGCCCCGAGCGCGGGCGCGCGCGCGGGCGCGGGCGCGGGCGCGGGCGCGGGTGCGGGCGCGGAGACGGAGCTTTGCGTCGTGGCGCTGGGGAAGCTCGGCGGCCGCTCGTTGGGCTACGCGGGGGACCTCGACCTTCTTTTCCTCTACGAGGGCGAAGGCGCGGAGGCCGCGCATGAAGCGACGCGCCTCGCGCAGCGCGTGCTCTTTCTCCTGAACGTGCCGCTGGAGGGCGGGGCGCTCTACGAGGTGGATACGCGCCTGCGCCCCGACGGGTCGCAGGGCGCGCTGGTGAGCTCGCTCGCGGGGTTCGCCGCGTATCACGCGGAGCGGGCGGGGTTGTGGGAGCGGCTGGCGCTGGTGCGCGGCCGGCCGGTGGCGGGGTCGGCCGCCCTGCGCGCGCGCGCGAGCCGCGTGCTGCAGGCGGCGGTCTGGGAAGTGCCGCTGGCGGTGGAGTCGGCCGCGGCGGCGGCGGAGATCGCGCGCCTCCGCGCGCGCCTGGAGCGCGAGATCGCCCGCGAGGATCCGGCGCACGGCCGCTACAACGTCAAAGCGGGGCGCGGCGGTGTCCTCGATCTGGAGTTCCTTGTACAATTCCTGCAGCTCCAGCACGGCGCGCGCCGCTCCGAGCTGCGGGTCACCGAGACACTAGAGGCGATCGAGCGGCTGGGGCGCGCGCGGCTGCTGGGAGAAGACGACGTCGCGCTCGCCCGGACGGCCTACGATTTCCTGCGGCGCCTGGAGAGTCGGATCCGCATCGTGCAGGACCGCGCCTCGGACGAGCTGCCGGTCGCTCCGGCGGCGCTCACGAAGCTGGCCCGCCGCCTGGGCTATGGCGGAGGCGGCGCGCGTCCGCCCGGCGAGGCGCTGCTGGCCGATTATCGCCGCACGCGCGAGGCGGTGCGCGCGCTGTGCGAGCGCGCGCTCGGGCCCATCGCATGAACGGGCGCGACCGAACGCAGACACGGCCCGGAACGCTGCGCGGCGCGCCGCCGCCGCCGTTGCGCGGCCCCATCGTGCTGGTCGTGGAGCCCGACCGCGCGGTCCAGCGCGCGCTGACCGACTTCCTCGAGGGCGACGGGTTCCGCGTCATCACCGAGATCGACGGGCGCTGGGCGCTCCGGACGTTCGAGGCGCGGCCCATCGACGTGGTTCTCGTCGACGTGCAGCTCCCGGGGATGGACGGGCTGGAGCTGTGCGACCGCGTGCGCCGCACGGCGCAGGGGCGCGAGGCGGCGCTGGTGCTGCTGGCGGCCCCGGGGAGCCCGGGGCGCTACGCCGAGCACGCCGCCCGGCGCGCGGCGCTGGGGGTGCTGGAGCGCGCGCCGCTGCGGCTGGACGCGCTGCGCGCGATGCTGTTGGGCCATCTGCGCGAGCGGTACCCGGCGCGTCCGGTCGCGGGCGCCCGCGCACCGGCTGCGGTGGCTCCCCCTCCGCGCGACGACTCGGTCTCGGCGCCCCTCCCCGCCGTGGCCGTTCCTCCGCGCGACGACTCGGTCTCGGAGCGCCTCGCCGACGCCGCCCAGCGCCGCGAGCGCGCCGAGGTGGAGGAGGAGCTGAGCGAGTCAGTGCCGTCGCTCAGCCTGCGCTGGGGACGCCTGGAAGGAGCGCGCTTCCCGCGGCTGCTGCACGACCTGTATCGCCGGTCCATGACCGGGGCCCTGTACGTGCGCTGGGAGGAGGCCAAGAAGATCGTCTACATCCGGCAAGGCCGCCCGATGGGCGTGAAGTCCAACCTGCTCAACGAGTGCCTGGGCCGCATCCTCGTGCGCGAGCGCATGATCTCCGAGGAGGAGTGCGAGCAATCGCTGCGCCTCATGCGCAGCTCGCGCCGCCAGCAGGGCACGGTGCTGATCGAGATGGGCTGCATCTCGCCGCACAACCTCGCCTACGCGCTCGACCTGCAGCTCCGCCTGAAGCTGTACGACGTCTTCTCCTGGCGCGGCGGCGAGTATGCCTTCGCCGACGGCCACGAGCCGGCAGCGCCGGCGCAAGCGTTCGATGCCTCGCCCGGCGAGCTCATCCGCGAAGGCATCACGCTCGCCTTCGACGACGAGCGCGTGCGCGCCGAGCTGGAGCCTCACGCGCACCGCAAGCTGCGCGTGGCGCCGGACCCGCTGTACCGCTTCCAGGACCTGGGGCTCGACGACGCCGAGCGCCGCTTCTTGGACAACATCCAGAAGCTCGAAGGGCGCATCACCGTGGGCCACATCCTGGCCGCGGAAGGGGCACGACGCGCGCCTGCCGCCGCGGCCGGCGGGCCGCCCGGAGCAGGCGGGCTGGATGCCCTGCGCCGCAAGCAGCTGCTGCTGGCGCTGCTGTGCGCGGAGGTGGTGCTGCTGGGCGAGGCGGCCGTCGACGAATCGACGAGCACGGTGCTGTCGTCGCCGGCGGCTCCGGCCGCGGCCGAGGCCGACGCCGACGCGCGCCTGCAAGCGAAGCGCACCTCGCCCGAGCTGCCGCCAGGCGACGCGGCGGACGGCGCGGCAACCCAGCCGACGCCGCTGCCGCTCGACGCCGACGCGACGGTCGCGCCGGCGGGCGACCTCGCGGCGCCCGCCGCGCCGATGCGCGAGGGCGGCACTGGCGCGGCGCCGCCCGAAGGGGTCGAGCGCCGCGTGCAGGCGGACCCGCGCG
>DASYRF010000098.1:0-10151 GCA_036004705.1 Myxococcota bacterium | reverse complement strand
CATCGCCAGCGCCGCGCGCGCGACCGGCGCCTCGGTGACCGTCGAGATGCCCTCGGGGAAGAGCATGTCGAGCAGGTCGTGGCGCGCCGGACGGCCGAGCGCGTTGCGCACCTCGTCGCGCACCTCGCCGACGGTGCGATGTGCCACCGCCTCGAGGTAGTCGACCCGCGCCTGCGCGTCGCGTGCGACCTCTTGCGCCTCCGCGAGCGCCTGCGCCGTCCGTTCCAGGATCGGCTCGTACGGTCCGAGCTTCTCCTCGACGCGCTCGCGCACGAAGTCCGTGCGCTGGCGCGCCTGCCTGAGCGTCGTGGCGATCACCTGCGCGATGGCCGCGACGCCCCTGTTCTTCTGAACCATGAATCCCATGGCCCTTCTCCTTGTCCGGCCGAAGCCGGACGCTCCCTGACGATCGCGGGGCCGGTGCTCCTGCACCGTGCCTTCACGCGACCAACGGTTCCGCCCGGGCTTCCCGCGGCCGGCCTATCCGGCGGCGCTGTTCTCGTGCGCCGTCGAACCCCACCCAAAGCACCTTCCGAGCCGGCGCAACGGGTACGTGTTTTCGGGCACTTAGCGCTTGGCGCGCCGCGGATCGGCCAAGAGTTGGCCGATCATCGGCCAAGAGTTGGCCGATCATCGGTCAAGAGTTGGCCGATGCGGCGCCGCCCCCCGCCGGCCCGCGCCACGTGACGCCCTGCGTCGGTCCGTAATTTTCGACCCACCCCCTGCTGTGCACAGCAGGCGGCTACCGGAGCTCCGGCGCGCGGCTGCTGCGTGCAGCAGGTGGCTACTGGAGCTCCGGCGCGCGGCGGCTGTGCACACCAGGTGGCTACCGGAGCTCCGGCGCGCGGCTGCTGTGCACAGCGGGCGGCTACCGGAGCTCCGGTGCGCGGCTGCGGCGCACAGCAGGGGGCTACCGGAGCTCCGGCGCGCGGCTGCTGCGCACAGCAGGTGGCTACCGGAGCTCCGGCGCGCGGCTGCTGTGCACACCAGACGGCTTCCGGAGCCTCGGCGAGCGTCTGGTGTGTACACCGGCCGCTCCGCCAGTCCTTCTGGCGCGCCTGCTGCGTCTCGCACGCGGCCAACCGGCTAACCCGGGCGCGGGTGCGGCGCGGTGTGACCGGCCGACCGCCGTCGTCGCGCGCGTGCTGGACACGCACGGCCTCCGACACGTCCCCGGCGGCCCTCGACGGCGCATTCCCGCGCCCGAGCTTCAGGCAGGCATGGCTCTGTGGTGCTGAACGGCCGCCCGAGTGCCGCGCGCGGCGTTCCCGCGGAAGCGCGGACGCTTGCGGTCCCATTTTGACGTTCCCGCGGGCCCCGCGAGAACGCCCGTGCCGCGTCGGGCGCGAGCGGTGCTACGCTGACGCGTCCGCCGGAGGCAGCGACAGAATGCCCGCACCTGCGAGGATGACGCGCCGCGGGACGGCGAGGAGGGCGACGGCGGCGAGTGGGTGGGCGTGTTCGTGGACAAGCCGCCCGGCAGCGGCAGCCTGGCCGTCTGGCCGCCTGACCTGGAGGCCCCCTTCGAGCCCGACCTCGACGACGGCCGGGAGGACGACCGCAAGCTCGCCGCCTCCCTCGGCAGCCGCTCGAAGCGCACGGAGGTCGATCGCGTCGGCCTGCTCGACCTCGACCGCGACGGCACGCTCGATCGCGTCTTCGTCCTGACGGAGCCCAACGAGCCCGCGCCGCCGGACGACGAAAAGGACGAGCCCTGGCGGGCGTACGGCCCGGTGCAGTCGTCGACCCTCGTCGTGCGTCGCGGCCGCCCGCCGCACCGCGTGACCACGCTGCTGGAATCCGCCTTCGAGAGCTACCGGCCCGTCGCCGCCGTCGACGTCGACCGTGACGGCCGCCCCGAGCTGCTGTTCGACGTCTCCCATCCCGAGGGTGACGGCTACGCTCTCCTGCGCGTCGAGGCCGGCCAAGCCCGGCCCTCGCGTCGACGAAGCGTGCGTCATCGGCCCGCGGTGTCGGCTCCTACAGCACCATGTACACGCCCGGCGGCGACTGCACGCTCCACCCGCCCCGCGCGCGCCACTAGCCTCCACGCCGCGCGCACGCGGCGCAGCGCCGCGCCGCAGATACCGTTCGTCAACCCTTTCGGGCCAGCGCGGCGATCGCCGCGGCCATCGCCGTGCGGTGGTCCTTCTGCCAGGGCGGCCCGAGCGCGGCGCCGGTCTCTTTCAGGTCGTCCTCGATCGTCGCGCGACCGAGCGCGGTGGCGGCGTCCGCGAGCACCTGCTTGGCGTCGTACCAGGCGACGAACCAGCCTCTTGCCCGGGCGGCGCCGGCGAGCGCCTCGCGGTACATCACTGAGTCGGCCACGTTCTGCGCGCGGTAGCTCGCGATCCGCTCGGCGACGGTCGCCGGCAGCGGGGGGCAGCGGCGGAGCGCGATGCCCGCGATCTTCACCGGCACTGCGGCGGCCAGCGTGTCCAGGGCGGCGCGCGCGCATCGCTCCGCGGAGCTCCGCACGCGCTCGACCAGCGCCACGCCCTCTCGCGGCGCGAGCCCCTGCGCTTCGTGGTGATGCGGGAGCTTCGGGAGGTCGCCGTCGAGCAGCGCGACGCGCCGGCGATCGATCAAGCGAGCCGGAAGGCCTGCCGGCGGCCGGGCCTCCAGCCAAGGCGCCAGCCGAGCCTCGCGCGCGACCGTGATCAGGACGGCCCACCCGGCGTGGTCGGCCGCGCCCACGACGGCGGTTCCTTGACTTGTCGCCGGCGTGCGCGCGGTCGCCATTCTCGAAGACGGTGCCACGAGGGCTCAACCGGCAACAAGCGAACGGCAGGACGACGCCACGCGTGCTGGTCGAAGCGTCGCGCGCCGGACGAAGCCGCGGCTTGGAGCCGATCAGTCGAGCCCGTCCAGCACGTAACAGTCGGACGACCAGATCAGGCGGCCGAACGCGACGTGCTTGCCGTCGGGCGCGGCGATGGGCGTGGAGAGCCAGGCGCCGTCCTCGCCGTAGAGGACCGTGGCCTTGCCGGCCAAGTCGAAGCGCAGCAGCGCCGACGGCCAGGCGCCGACGCCGGTCCCGGAGGCGAGCAGGTACGTTCCGTCGTGCCCGAAACGGATTCGCTGCAGCTTGGCCGCCGTGGCCAGCGTGACGCTCTTCGCGGGGCCGCCGTCCACGGGAACGAGCGCGAGGCGGTGGTCCACGCCCAAGATCGCCAGCCGAGCGCCGTCGGGCGAGAGGTCCCACGGCACGCCGTTGGGAAACGACCGGACCTCGACGTGAAAAGGCGCGGCGCGCGCGCCGGTGACCGGGTCGAACGTCAGAAACACGATGCCGCCTTCGCGCGTTCCGGACAGGACGCACCGCTTCGGAGCGCAACGCACGCCCGACCACACGCCGGGCCCCGTTCCGAGGTCGAGGTCGAAGAGCGCTTGCTCGGCGCCGGCGGCCGATCGGCGGAAGAGCGTGCGGGCGCCCGCGCCGGCTTCGCCCGCACCTGGCGCGCGGCGAAGGAAGACGAGCGCGCCGTCCGGCGCCAGGACGCCACCCTCCTCCGCACCGGGACCGCCGGCGACGAGCGTCGCGTCGCCTGCGGAGAGCTTCTGGGCGAAGAGGTCGATGTCGCCGGAGCGCGTGGACGCGAAGAGCACGGCGTCCGGGCCCGCCCATGCGGTGAGCCAGTCGTGCGCGTCGTGCTTCGTCAGGCGCACCGGCGTGCCGGCGCCGAGGGAGCGGGAGAGCGGCGCGACGTAGACGTCCTGCTGCTCCTGGAAGACCACGTAGAAGAGCCGGCCGCGATCCCAGCGAACGTCCGCGAGGCTCGCGCCGGGCCAGACGCGCACGAGGCGCGCGGGTCCCGCGGCGCCGGCCGCGTCGAGCCGCTGCTCCCATAGCTCGGCGCCGCCGCCGGGATCGTGCGCGTGGTCGATCACGTAGAGCAGGCGGTCGGGCCCGGCGAAAACGACGGCGCAGGTGTAGCTGAAGCTGATGAGCGCGCGATCGCTCAGCAGCGTGACGAGGCGGCTGCCGTCGCGCCGCAGCAGCTCGAGCGTCGCCGAGGCTCCGCCGCTGTCGCGGACGAGCGCGAGGCGCGCGCCGTCGGGCGACCAGGCGAGCGCGCGGATCGTGTCGGTGGGGGGCGTGGCCAGCAGTGGGCGCGCGGCGCGCGTGGCGACGTCCAGGAGCGAGAGGCCGTCGTGGTCGACGGCGGCGGCGATCGTGCGTCCGTCGGGCGAGAGGGCGGCGGTGATCACGCCGTCGAGGAGCGTTTCGGGCGCGCCGGCGGGGAGCGCGAGGGCGACGAGCGCCGAGCCCGCGTCGCGGCGCGTGGCCAGCAGGCGCGCGCCGTCGGGAAAGACGCCGAGGATGTTGTAGCCCGTGGCGGGGAAGTGCAGGACGCTGGCGGGCTCGCCGCCGGCGACGGCGCCGCGCCAGAGGTCGCTCTGCGTGGCGGCGAAGAAGGATGCCCCGTCGGGCGTGAGGACGAAGGAAGGAGGGCCGAGCTCGTCGGCGAAGAAGGTGAGGCGGCGCTCGGTGAGGGCGGCGCCGGTCGGGGCGGTCGTGGAGGCCGCGGCGGCGGTGCCGGGAGCGATTCCGGCGCCGGGCGCGGGCGCGAGCGCGCTGGGCGTGGCGGGGGCGGCGGGCGTGGGCGCGGGCGTGGACGTGGACGTGGCCGTGGACGTGGCCGTGGCCGCGGGGTCCGCCGGCGCCGTGGGGCCGGCGCCTGGCGGCCGTCCCGATCGCGACAGCGCGCTCCAGAAAAGGACCGCGGCCAACGCGACGACCGCCGTGGCGGCGGCCGCCACGACGCGGGCAGAGAATCGGGGCGCGGCCGCGGCGGCGGGCGCGGCCGGCGGCGTCGCCGGCGCCAGCGCGATCGGGGCGTCCGGGGCCCCCGCGCGCGGAAAGCCGGAGACCGTCGCGCCGCGTGGAGGCGTGCGCGGTGGGCTTGCGATCGTTTCCTCGAGCGCCAAGGCGGGCGTGGACGCCGCGTGCGCGCGGAGCGCGGCGGCGACCTCGCGCGCGAAGGACAGGACGTCCGGGAAGCGCGCGTCCGGCTCTTTGGCGAGCGCCCGCCCGATCGCTTGCTCCAGGCGTTCGGAGACGTCGGCGCGCTGGGCGCGCAGGGGCGGCGGGTCGGTGCCGAGGTGCAGCGCGATGAGCTCGCCGTAGCCCGGCGCCACGAAGGGCGGCCGCCCGGCGAGCGCCTCGTAGGTGAGGACGGCGAGCGCGTACTGGTCGGCGCGATGATCGACGGCGCGGGCGCCGGCGCACTGCTCGGGCGACATGTAGACGGGGGTCCCGACGATCGCGCCGGTGGCGGTGCGTTGCCCGGTCGCGTCGCCGCCCTGCAGCTTGGCGATCCCGAAGTCGAGCAGCTTCACGCACCAGCCGTCCGGGGCGCGCGGGTCGCGATGCAGGAAGACGTTGGCGGGCTTGAGGTCGCGGTGGACGATGCCGGCCGCGTGCGCGGCGGCGAGCGCGGCGGCGATTTCGTCGACGACGCGTGCGACCTCGGCGAACGACGGCCGCGGCGCGCGGGCGAGGCGCGCGGCGAAGCTCTCGCCGCGCAGCAGCTCCATGACGAGGTACGTCCCCACCTCGGGCGCGCGGCCGCTGTCGTAGATGTCGACGATCCCCGGGTGGCGCACGCGGTTCGTGGCGCGCGCCTCGTCGAGGAAGCGTTGCGCCGCGCCCGGCTCCAGCGCCAGGTGCGCGTGCAGCACCTTGATGGCGGCGGCGCGGCCGATCTGTTCCTGCTCGGCTTCGTAGACGGCGCCCATGCCCCCTTCGCCCAGCAGCGCCAGGATCCGATAGCCGCCGATGCGCAGCCCGACGAGGTCCGGAGCGACGGCGGACATCTCGCGAGGGTAACGTTTCGCCCCCCACCGCGGGAAGACGCCGTTTGGACGTGGAGCCCAGCGTCCGCGCCGCGCTCGGCATCGTGCCGCTGCCCGAGGACGAGCGCGCGCGCTACCAACCCTTCGCTGCCAGCCGCCGCGATCGCCGTTGCCATCGCCACGCGGTGGTCGCTTCACGCACGTCGGTCCTGCAGGTCGCTAGGTCACTTGGGTGCCGCGGTCAGGAGGGCCGCGACGAGCGGATCTGAGCGTGCGCGCGCGAACCGAGCCTCGGTAGCCACACGGTGTACGAAGGCCGCGGCTCGCGGCGTGCGAAGCTCGACCAAGCTGCGCAGGACCTCCGCGGGCGCCGTGCGGCGTTCGTCCTCGCACTTGGGCGTGCCGCATGGAACGCGGGCGCCGGTGCCGACCAGCTCGAAGAGGCGCTCCAGAGGCGCTTCAGACCAAGGGTCCGCCCAGTGCGCCTCGACGGCGCGGCCGGCCGCCAGGAGCGCCTCCGACAGCGCATGCGCGCCGCGGAAGACCACACCCTCCGCGAGCGCAGCCGCCGCACCCCGACACGCGCCCGGCTGGGTGGCGGCACCTAGCGCGTCCGGTCCACGACGCGCCTTCACCGCGCAAGCGATGCCCGCCGGCGCCAGCGCGACTTCCGAGGGAACCGCGGTCGCACCCGCCGGCAAACCATCGAAGCCGTCCACCTTTCGCGTCAAGAGCGGATAGACGAGAACCTCCCTGCGCCCGTACGGTGCAACCCCGCCCACAACGAGTGCGCTGACGACGCCGAGCGGACCCGAAAGAACACCCAGAAGGCGAAGTCCGGTCGGCGGCGGCCGCGACCGAGGCCCCACGGAGTCGCCCGGCATCGGTGCTCCGAAACCGGTGGGAGCCCAGCCCGCCGTGACCGACTCGCGTGGCCCCTCGCAGCTCGTCCCACGCGTTACGAAGCCCAGGCGATCGGGTGCCAGCGGCACCGTGGTGGACGCCTCAGACGTGCCGATCGCCTCGGGGGCCGAGCACGGCGGCGGACCGCTTGCCAGCGGCAGAGGGACGCCCAGCCACCGCACCGCGCCGGCCGGATGTGCGATCGGATAGCGGCCACGCCGCGCCAGTCCCTCCACCGTCGAGGAACACTCGAAAGCAGCGAGGTGATGCAGCGGCGTGGCGCCCAACGTCTCCACGAGCGCGCACGCGTGCTTCGCCGCCGCCTCTGGCGCTTCGTAGTCCAGCAGATCGTCGTCCGCGTCTTTCAGCGCCCCATCGCGGGCCACGACCAGCTCGCCGCGCTCCGTCCAGCCTAGGGCCCACAGCCGCTCGTCGAGGGCCACGGGCGTGCTCGTGGGTGAGGCCGGCGGCTTCGCTGCCGCGGACGACATTGCTGGCACGCCGGCGGACGGCGACGGCCGCAACGCAGGCACGGGCGCGGCCGCCGCGGAAGGCGCTGGATCCGATGACCCCGCGCAGCCGCTGACCGCGAGGACGGCTAGCCACGCGGCGCGGCGCCGAATCACCCGGTGGCTCCCGGCGAGCCGCGTCCGCGCGCGTCGTGAAACGCGCGGACCTCTCGCGCCCACACCTCACGCAGGCGAGCTCGGGTTGCACCATCCAGCTTGCCACTCGCGGGTAACGCTTCCTTCGACTGGAACGCCCGCAAGGCGTCTCGCAGACCGTCGCCTTGATGCCCGCTCACGTCGCCGACGTCAACGTCCAGGTAGCCGAGGCCGAAGAGCACTTTCAAACGCATCTGCGCCGCGGCCACGTAGTTGAGTGACTCGAGGGCGCCGTCGAGCCGCTCCTGCCGGACGCGTTCATCGTTCCCGTCGCCCCGTCGTGCCTGTACGCCGCGCGCGCTGGCCAGCACGTCCGCGCCCGCGTCCTTGCTCACGAGGGACGTCAGTTCCGTCGCGAACCACGAGCCCGGCGCGCCCGTCAGAAAGTCTGGGCCCGGTGGGAGTCCCCCGCCGCCCGCTCCGGCGAAGACGCCATGGACGCCGTCCCAGGGGAACGACGGGCCGGGATCCCATTTCCCGAGCGCATCGACGGCCGCGTGGCTCAGAACGCCGGAGAACGCGCGCCGCTCGCGTACGTAGTCGCGCAGGGTGAGCGCAGGCAGCGTGAGTCGGCTCTCCCAGTGATCCGCGTCGCCGAGCACGGCGCGCGAGATGCTCATCAGCGGGCAACTCGTCAGGGCGTGGGCCAGCGCGCGGATCGCCATCGCCTGCGCGGCGGTGTAGGTCGGCTGAACGTGGCGGTCCGTGTGCGGGGTCATGGCGGGCCCGGCTCCGACGCGGCCGCCCGTTTTCCACGCGACCGCCGCGGCTTTTCCCCCAACCACGCCCCAGGAATACTGCGGGCCCTCGACGAAGCCATCGAAGACGATGGGGACCGGCCATGCACCGAAGCCGTCGTGAGAGCGTCGGCACGCGATCTGGTAGTGCGTTCGATCGCCGGGCAGCGCGACGCGGCGTGCACCGAGGCGTACCAGATCGTTGAGGAACGTGGTCTCCGCCCCGGCGCCTGCCGGCGCGGCGGGTGCAGGCGTCGGAACGCCACCAACCTGCCGAGCGGGATCGTCGGGCGTACCGACGACGCACGGCGTGTACCAGTAGGCGGGTTGGTTGATCTCGACGCCGATGGCGATGTCGTTCACGTCGCCAGCGTGCCACGTGACGTGGGCCAGGTCGCACGCCTGGTAGATTGTCCCGTCCGCGTCGAGCATGAAATGGACGCTCAGGCCCGAGCCGAAGAAGCTGCTGTGGCAGGACAGGCTCGATCGGGCGACGTCGTGATGCAGCACGACCTGGCGGATGCCGCGCAGGTGCCGCAACACCGGTTCGGGCAACGGGTCGTCCCACTCCACGGTCGTGAGGTCGAAATCGCCGCCGTCGCCCACGCCCGCCAGCGTCACGCGTCGATTCACGATGTAGCCGCGTCCGCCTGCGTCGTAGAGGCGCGGCACGGGCCTTCCGCCAAAGGGGTCGGCCGTGGCGTACAGGTTCAACGAGGGGAAGGCGCGCGGATTGCGAAAATAGGACCGGGGGTAGTCGCACATCTCGTTCCACAGAACGACACGCGTGCCCCCGCCAACCGGAAAGCGTTGGCCGCCCACGATGATCGAGTGGCCGTCTCCTACCGGCTCGAACCGCGCCATCGCCTAAACGTCCTCTCCAGCGTGGTCGCCGCAGGGGGAAGCGGTCGACGGGCTCACGGGGAACGTCTCGATCAGGAGGTCCGGCTCTTCGACGCGAACCGTGTACTTGCCCGGGGCGTCAACCTTGATCGCGAAGCCGCCATCTTCGTCGGTCGTCGCCCGACCAGCCACGGCGCCGTCCGACGCGATGAGCGCTATGGGGAACTCGATGAGCGGCTCGCCATCGCTGTCGAGCAATTTCTCGGCGACGTAGTGCTCCTCTGCTTCGTCCGGCGCGCCCGTCCCAGGGCCCGCGACCTCAGGTCCGCCGCCTACAGCCGCAGCAGCGCTTCCTCCCAACGGGGCTACGGCCGCGGTTGGGACCCCCGAGGGTCCCCAAGAAACGCGCACGACCTTCACGTCACCCGGATAGACGCGCTCGTGTCTGGCGTGACCCTCGCTGTCCACCATCCCGGAGACCCGCGAGCCGTCATCCAGGACGAGCTCGTACTCGGCGCCGGATAACGTCTGGCCGTCCGGGTCGGTAATGGTCACGTCGACCCACGTCACCAGCTTCAGAACGCCGCTCTTGGACGTCTTCCCCTCGACGGTGACCTCGAAGACGAGCTCCGGAGGCGAACCCTCTGGCAGCTCGGGCGTCCACTGCGCCGCGACCGCGCCACCGCTCACCGAGCCGTTCACGGTCGCAAGGGTCCTACCGTCACGGTCCTTGATCTCGAAGCTCGCGCTGGCCCCATCGTCGATGTTCGCCACCTGGGCGGAGAGCGTGGCATCGCCCTGTCCAAGCGTCAGCTCACTCTGGCCCCAGGCGGCGGAAACCACGGCCGGCGGCGGCTCCGGCGGCGGGTCGGCCGGGGCGATGTCCACTGCGGCAGCCGCGGCGGCGGCGGCGGCGGTGTAGTCGACCCACTCCACCGCTTCGCTGTCGGTGCGCTCCTGTGCCGTGCCCGCGCCCACGCTGATACCGCCCACCGACCCGGCCGTCGCGCCGGCCGGGTTCAGCTGAATCTTGGGCGCCTTCCAGGTCATCTTCGGCCCGGCTTCGATGCTCATCGTCGAGCCGGCCTGCACCGTGTGGGTCTTGCCGACGCTGAAGGTCACGTCGCCGCCGACGTTGATCTCGATGTTCTTCGCTTCCCAGGTCACCTGCCCCTTCGGCGCCCAGTGGTTCAGGTGGCCGTTG
>DASYRF010000097.1:0-5783 GCA_036004705.1 Myxococcota bacterium | reverse complement strand
TCCATCGCCGCCAGCGACACGCGCCGGCGGCGGCGTACCGCGAGGAACGCCAGCACCACCAGCACGCCGCCGGCCGCGAAAAGCAGGCCGTCGTCGCGGAAGACCATCCACCACGGATAGCGCTCGCGCAGCCCGGCCGCCCAGCGCGCCTCGAGCGCGTCGAACGATTCGCCCGGCACAGGCGCTCCGGCGGCGGCGCCCGCGTGGCAGAGCCGTCCCATCGCCTCGTAGAAATCGGCGCCGTCGCGGACCGCCGCCACCACGCGCGCCAGCGCCGGGCGCCCGCAGGCGTCTCGGTAGAAGCGCACGAAGTCCGCCGCGGCGCCGTAAGCCGCCGACGCGCTGGGCGCGTGGTCGTGGAAGGCGCGGTCCATGCGGCGCAGCGACACGCCGCCGCGCGCCACCAGCTGCGCCATCGTCTCAACCTGGTCCATCGAGAACTCGCCCGATTGCAGGATGGCGTAACCCTCGACGAACCAGCGCGGCACGGGCTTGCCGCCCGAGGCGACGTGCACGGCCACGTGGCTCACCTCGTGGGCGAACGTGCGCCCCAGGTCTGTCGCCGCGCCGCGCGCGTCGAACACCGTCAAATAGATCTCGCCGCGCGGCGGGATGGTGATGCCCTGCGACCATTCCGGGAAGGCGTCGCCGGGCGGCGCGAGCTTCAGGAAGTCGGCATGGTCGCGCGCCACGCGCACGACGACGCCCCGCACCATCGTCAGGCCGAGCTCCGCGTAGATGGGCGCGGCGATGGTCTCGGCCTGGCCGATGAGGTCCGTCATCACGGCGGCGATGGTGTCCGGATATTCCCAGCGGAAGGGCGCCGCGCCGGCGTAGGGCGGAAGCGCCGCGCCCGCCACCGGACCGGCGGGAAGCGGCGTTTCCGCCGACGCCGCCACCGTCGCCAGCGCCAGTGCCAGCAGGGCCGCCGATACCGCTGCTGCCGCCAGCGCCGCTGCGGGTCGCGCCGCTCGCCGACTCATTGGTGCATCGTAACACCGCCGCCGCGCGGCGGCAGGGGCAGGCGGGCGGGCGGGCGGGCGGGGCGGGCGGGCGCGCCTACGCCCGCGTCGTCCAGGGCAGGAGCTCGGCGTGCGGACCGTCGTCCGCGGCGCGCCGGATGAGCACGTGCATGGGCGTGCCCTCGACCCACGAGCCGGTGTTGAAGAACAACCCCTCGTTCCCGAGCGGCTGCACGCGCGCGGCATGGCTGTGGCCCATCACCACGAACCGCACCGACAACAGGTCGCGAATGAGACGCGCCCGCGGCGCCTGCAGCGTGCCGCCGTCGCCGTAGCCGCGGCGCGCAAAGCGCGCGATCGACAGCCCCAGCGTCGCCGCCGCCGCCACGCCCAAGAGCGTCCCGCGCAGGCCCGTCGCCTCGCTCGTGATGGCGAACCACGCGAGCGCTGCCCCGGTCAGGAAAATGAAGAGCCCGTCCAGGAACAACAGCCGCACCACTTTGCCCAGATACCATTGCACCGGGCGCTGGCGCAGGCCGTCGATCGCCAGCACCGTCTCCAGCGGCAGGCGCATGCGCTCGGCGAAGGCGCGCAGGTTCCGGCGGTGCAGGCCCTTGGCCGCCGCCAGCCGCCCGCGCACCGTCTGCCACCATAGATCCAGCAGGCCCGCGGCCAGCACGAAGTACAAGGCCACGATCCCCACCGCGCGCCGCGGCCCCAGCCGCCACAGCCAGCGGCCGTAGTCCAGGAGCGTCCAGTGGCGTGTCTCCTCGCCCACGAACCCTGGCACGTTCAGCGTCACGCGGCGCGTCGCCAGCGTGGCGGTGTTGTCCACCAGCCGCCCCGCCGTGTCGTCGACCGGGGCGAGCAGATAGTCGAACGAGCAGAACTCGTCGTACTGGTGGCCGTGCTCCACGTACACGAGCCCCGGCTCGTAGTAGAACCAGGGCGTGAACGTCACCGCCGACTGCACGCGCTCGGCGGCGTCGGAGAACTCCACGCCCAGCGCCTCGGCGCACAGCCCCGCCAGCCGGCCGATCAGCTCGGCGCGCACCTCCGGCCAGTAGAACTCGGCGTCGTGGTTGCCGTGGACGATGACGACCTCATGCCCGGCGGCGATGAAACGCGCCAGCGCGGCGAACGCGTCGCGGTGGCGGACGATGACGCGTACGAGCTTGCGCCGCACCGTCTCGCCCTCGGCCACGTCGGCGTCCTCTTTCAGCTCCTCGGCCCGCGCGCGCAGGTCCTCGCGCTCGGCCGCGGTCGGGCGGATGTGCACGTTCATGAAGTCGATGAGGTCGCCGCCGATGATGAGCCGCCAGGGCCGGCCGTCCGTGGGCGACGCGCGGTAGTGGTCGAGGAACTCGCTCAGCTCGTGGTCGAGCTGCGCCAGCCGGCGCAGGCGGCGGTAGCGCCCTTCCTGGAGATCGGCGCCCAGGTGCACGTCGCTGATGACGAGCAGGTTGGGCGAGGCGGCGGCGTCGTTGACACGGGGGGAGCTCATCGGGTCGTTTCCTCCAATATGACCCGGATCAAGCGACTTGCAAGGTTCGCGCCGGCCGCAGTGCGTCGGATGTTTGACACCGGCGGGCGGGCCGCGATATGACGCGACCTCACGGAAACGCGCAGCCGCTTCCACGGAGAATCCGTAATGGCCGCCGAGGGCTCGGGCTTCATCGGGAAAAGCATCACGGTGCGCGGAACGCTGCGTGGCGAGAGCGACCTGGTCGTGGAAGGCACCGTCGAAGGGACGATCGAGCTGCGCGACCAGCTCCTGGTGCAAACGGGGGGGCGCGTCAGCGCGGACGTGCAGGTCGCGAACCTGACGGTCTATGGCGAGCTGACGGGCTCGGTGGCGGCGAACGCGGCCGTGTCCATCAACGCCGGGGCACGGGTCATCGGCGACATCAGCGCCCCGCGCGTGATCATCGAGGACGGCGCCCGCTTCAAGGGGCGCATCGAGATGGAGGTCCCGCTGCCGGAGGGGCTGGGCGCCCCGAGCGGCGGCGGGCGCGGGCGCTAGGCCATGGCGACGAAACCGACGGGCGGCGGGACCGCGGGCGCAGGTGTGGGCGGGGGTGGAGGCGGGCCAAGGCGGGTAGGAGGCGCGACGGACATGGCGAACGCAAATACGATCATCGGCAGCTCCATCACGATCGACGGCGAGATCACGGGCGAAGAGGATCTCGTCATCCAGGGGACGGTGAAGGGGAAGGTCTCCCTGAAGGAGAGCTTGTTCGTGGAGAGCTCGGGCACCGTGGAGGCGGACATCCAAGTCGCCGCCGTCGAGATCTCGGGGCAGGTGACGGGCAACGTGGTGGCGAGCGACAAGGTCGAGCTGAAGTCCGACGGCCGGATGGTGGGGGACATCAAGGCGCCGCGCGTGCTGATCGCGGACGGCGCGATGTTCAAGGGCCACATCGACATGGAGCGCTGACCGGCGCGCCGTTCTTCCGAGCGCGCGGGCACGAGCCACAGAGAGCGAGGCGCCATGGCCACGGTCGTTGGGGACCGCATCTTCATCAACGGTAACCTCCAGGGCGACGAGGACCTGACGGTCCACGGGCGCATCAAGGGGACCGTCAACATCAGCAAGTCGCTGATCGTCGAGCCGTCCGGCATCGTCGAGGCGGAAGTGCAGGTGGCCAACGCCGTCGTCAGCGGCGTGGTCGTCGGCAACATCACCGCGACCGACTCGGTCGAGATACTGAAGGGCGGGCGGATGGTGGGCGACATCACCGCGCCGCGCGTGATCCTCACGGACGGAGCGCTTTTCCGCGGCGGCATCGACATGGGCGACGTAAAGGCCGACGACAGCGGGCTGGCCGACGCGCGCGCGCGAGCGGCGGCGTCGCGGCGGCCCGGCGCTCCGGCGCGCGTGGAGCGCCCGGCGCCTCGTCCGGCGGCGGCGCGTCCCGCGACGAGACCGTCATCGCCGGCGCGTCCGACCCCGCCGCGTCCGGCGCCTCCGCCGGCGCCGCGTGCGGCCGCGGACGTGCCTTCGGCGCCGACCGGGATGGGCGCTTCGGCGGCGGGCGGCGGCGGGCCGCCGGCCGCGCCCAAGCCGCCTTCGCCGCCCGGCGGGCGCCGCAAGAAGATACTGCTGAAGCGCCGATAGCATCGCGCCCTCGGCTGCCGTCGTCGCGCTCTTGCCCAGCGTACGCGCCACCGGAGCCGGAACCGGAGATGTTACCGGGGCGGCAACGTAATAGCGGGGCGGTGTGACCGTTACATCACGTCGACGGTCGCAAGGGCCGGGGCGGCGTAGGCGGCGCCGCCGGCGGCGGTGTAGCCGGCGGCGGTCGCGCGGAGGAGCACGGTTCCGGGGAAGGCCGCCACGTAGGCGTAGGTGAAGGTCCCGGTCGCGCCAGGGCTGAGGCCGAGCTGCAGGGGCGCCGGGCCGTCGACCAGGTCGAGCTGCCCGGTGCCCGACGCGTCGATCGGATCGGGCGTCACGCCCGCCACGGCCGCGTCGCCCACGTTCGTGATTGTGAGCGTGACCGCCACGAAGCTCGTCACCGGCGCGCCGTCGGGCGTCGCGACTAGGGTCGCCTCCAGGGTGGGCGGCTCCACGGTGATGGTGCCGTTCCAGGCGCCGTACTGGCCGTCGGGATTCTGCGCCAGGAGCGGATAGATCCCCGGCGGGATCCCCGACTGGATCTGCAGCACCAGGTACGACGCGCCGTCCCAGTCCCACACGGCTGCCGGCGTGGCGCCGAGCCAGACGAAGAAGCCGGGCTGCAACGCGCCGACCTGGAGGTACAGGTAGCTCTCGCGCACCGACGGGATCGCCGCGGGCGACGCCGACAGGATCTCGGGCGGCGGGCCGGCGTAGAGCTGGAAGGCGCCGGCGAGGGTGGCGCGTGCGCCGTCGGGCCGTTCCAGCGTGACGTCGTAGATCCCCGGGGCGGCGGCGCCGGCCGGAAGCACGGCGCGCACCTCCTCGTCGGACACGCGCTCGGCGGCGCCGAGCGCGACGGGCGCGCCGCCGGAAGCGTCGTCGAACGTCACGCCGAAGCGCGCCGCGGCGCCGCCGCCGTACCCCACGAAGCCGCGGCCGCGCAGCGTCAGCATCGTGTCCGCGCCGCTCCAGCTCACCGGTGGCACCACGTCCAGTAGCTCCGGCGGCGCCGCCGGGGCGCCGTCGCCGCCGCAAGCCGCCCCGCCCAACGCGGCGGTCGCCGCCGCCGCGGCAGCGGCGACGGACAGCGCGAGCGCGACGGCGGGACGGGCGGCAGGGACGGAGCCGTTCGACGCGGCGGACCTTGGCACCTCGGCGGCGGCGCGCATGGCTCCACTAATACAACGGCGCGCGGGACCCGGGAAGTCGCGCGCGGCCGCCGCCGTTGTACACTGACGGTATGGCGCGTTTCGCCCCCGCTTCTGCCCTCGGCCTGGCGCTCCTGCTGGTGAGCTGCGCCGCGCCGAAGGTGCCGTTCACCGAGGGGGACGTCTCGGTCGACGCCGACGACTACGGGGCCGCGCTGGCGTCGTGGACGCGAAGCGGCAAGGCGTACGGCGACCTCGAGGTGCGCCTGCGCGTGACCGCCACGTTCAAGTCCTGGGGCTGGACGCACGCCGCCGTGGAGCGCCTCTCCGAGGCGCGCGCGCTGCGCGCCGCCGACAAGGCCGCGCTCAAAGCCCGCTACCTCGACGCCTACCGCGCCCGCTACGAGTTCGTCGTGGCGGCCTGGAGCAGCCGCCCCTACTACAACAACCTCGATCGCAAAGAGCGCTCCTCCTGGCGCATCGCGCTGGAGGACGACCGCGGCCGCGAGGCGGAGCCGGAGTCGGTCGAAAAGGTCTCCGAGACCATCCGCA
>DASYRF010000096.1:0-33783 GCA_036004705.1 Myxococcota bacterium | reverse complement strand
GCCATGCCGGCGCGCTGGCCGCGCGTGTGCGCCGCGAGGTCACGACCAAGCTCGACACGGGCCTCAAGAGCCCGCGGTTGCAGAAACGCGGTGTCGCGCTCACGAGCTAGAGCCTGACCTCATCGCGCGTCCGGCGCCGGTGCCGGTGCGGCCGACGGCGCTCCGGCGTCCGCGGGCGTCGGTAGCGTCCGGCCCTTCCAGATGGCGAAGATGGCGGGGTAGACGAGCAGCTCCAGCACGAAGCTCGTCACCAGGCCGCCGGCCATGGGGGCGGCGATGCGGCGCATCACGTCGGCGCCGGCGCCGTGCGACCAGAAGATCGGCAACAGTCCCGCGAACGCCGCCAGCACCGTCATGTGCTTCGGACGGATGCGCCGCGCCGCGCCGTGGACGATGGCCTCGGTCAGCTCCTCGTGGTTGCGCAGCCGCCCGGCGGCGGCGGCGGCGCGGTGCGCCAGCCGCAGGTACAGCAGCATCACCACGCCGGTCTCCGCGTCGAGGCCGGCCAGTGCGATCATCCCCACCCAGACCGCCACGCTCACGTGGTATCCAAGCGCGTAGAGCAGCCACACCGCGCCGACCAGCGAGAAGGGCACCGCCAGGATGACGATGCCGGTCTCCGTCCAGCTGCGCGTGTTGAAGTACAGCAAGAACACCACCAGCAGCAGCGTCAGCGGCACCACCAGCTTCAACCGCCCCGCGGCGCGCTCGTAATACTCGTACTGCCCCGCCCAGGCGATGCGGTAGCCGGGCGGCAGCTTCACCTCGGCGGCGATGGCCGCTTTGGCACGCGCCACGTACTCGCCCAGCGCCTCGTCCTTCGCGACGTCCACCAGGACCAGCCCGGTGAGCTGGCCGTCCTCTTCGTTCAGCATCGGCGGTCCGCCCTCGAAGTGGATGTCGGCCAGCAGCCCCAGGGGCACCATCGCGCCCGTCGGCGTGGGCACCAGTACGCGCCCCAGCGCCTCGGGGTCGTCGCGGAAGTCGCGCGCGTAGCGCACCATCACCGGGTAACGCGCACGCCCTTCCACCGTGGTCGTCGCGTGCATGCCCCCGACCGCGGTCTCGATGACCGCCTGCACGTCGCCCATCCGCAGCCCGTAGCGGGCCACCTCGGCGCGGTCCACGTCGACATCGAGGAAGAGCCCGCCGGTCAGCCGCTCCGCGTAGGCGCTGCTGGTGCCCTTGACCTTCGCCAGCGCCGCTTCGACGTCCAGCCCCACGCGCTCGACCGTGGCGAGGTCGTCGCCGAACACCTTCACGCCCAGAGGCGCGCGCACGCCCGTGGACAGCATCTCGGTGCGCGTCTGAATGGGCATCCACCAGACGTTGGCCATGCCGGGGAAACGGACCTTGTCGTTCATCTCCGCGACGAGCGACTCGAACGTCACGCCCGGGCGCCAGTCTTCCTCCGGCCGCAGCAGCACGACGATCTCCGCCATCGACATGGGCGCCGGGTCGGTGGCGGTGTCGGCGCGGCCCATCTTGCCGAACACGCGGGCCACCTCGGGGAAGGCGTGGAGCTCGCGGCCGACCTCGCTGACGATGGCCTGCGCCTCGGTGGCGCTCATGCCTGGCAGCGCCGTGGGCATGTAGAGGATCGTCCCTTCGTTCAGCGGCGGCATGAACTCCGAGCGCAGCCGCAGCGCCGCCGGCACCGTGAAGGCCACGGCTGCCGCCGCCCCCGCCAGCACCCACCAGCGCCACCGCACCACGAAGCGCGTGGTGCGCGAGTAGAGGGCCACGATGAGCCGGTTGAGCGGGCTCTCGTCCTCGCGGCGGATCTTCCCGCGTACCAGCAACGCGGCCAGCGCCGGCGTGGCGGTCACTGCCAGCACCGCTGCGAACCCCATCGAGTAGGTCTTGGTGAAGGCGAGAGGCTTGAAGAGGCGCCCCTCCGTCGCCTGCAGCGTGAACACCGGCAGGAACGACACGGTGATGACCAGCAGCGAGAAAAAGATCGACGGCCCGACCTCCTGCAGTGCCTTCACTACGACCCCGGGGAGCGCCTCGTCGCCGCCCGGGCGTCCCGCGCCCTCCCAGTGCTCCAGCCCCTTGTGAACGTTCTCGATCATGATGATGGAGGCGTCGACCATCGCGCCCACGGCAATGGCGATCCCGCCGAGCGACATGATGTTGGCGGTCAAGTGCTGGTAGAGCATCGGCACGAAGGCGAGCAGCACGGCCAGCGGCAGCGTGAGGATCGGGATGAGCGCGCTGCGCACGTGCAAGAGAAAGACGAAGATCACGAGCGAGACGATGATCCCCTCCTCGACGAGCGTTCGCCGCAGCGTCAGCACCGCGCGCTCGATGAGGTCGGACCGGTCGTAGGTCGTGACGATCTTCACGCCGGCCGGCAGCCCCGGCTCGAGCTCGGCGAGCCGCTCCTTCACGCGCGCGATGACGTCGGCGGCGTTCTCCCCGTAACGCATCACCACGATCGCCGCGGCGGCGTTCCCCTCGCCGTCCAGGTCGGTCACGCCGCGCCGCTCCGCCGGGCCCACGTGCACCACCGCCACGTCACGCAGCAGCACCGCCGTGCCGTCCTTGGCGTAGAGCGCCACCTCGTCGAGGTCTTCGGTGCTGCGCAGGTAGCCGCGCCCGCGCACGGCGTACTCGTGGCCGGAGAGCTCCAGCACGCCCCCGCCCACGTCGCCGTTGGACAGGCGGATGGCCTCGACGGCGTCGCTCACGCGGATGCCGAACGCCGCCAGCAGATCGGGGTCGAGGTCGACGTCGTATTCCTTGGAGAACCCGCCGACGCTCGCCACCTCCGCGACGCCCTCCACCGCACCGACCGCGTAGCGCAGGTTGAAGTCCTGCAGCGCACGCAGCTCTTCGAAGCCGTGCGTGTGGCTCGTGTCGACGAGCGCGTACTCGAACACCCAGCCCACACCGCTGGCGTCGGGGCCGAGCCGCGGCGTCACCCCTTCGGGGATGCGCCCTACCAGCGACGACAGGTACTCCAGCACGCGGCTGCGTGCCCAGTACAGGTCCGTGCCGTCTTCGAAGATCACGTACACGAAGCTCGCGCCGAATAGCGACTGCCCGCGGACGACGCGCACCCCGGGCGCCGACAAGAGCGCGGTGACCACCGGGTAGGTGATCTGCTCCTCCACCAGCATCGGCCCTCGCCCCGGCCACTCCGTGTAGACGATCACCTGCACGTCGCTCAGGTCGGGGACGGCGTCGAGCGGCGCGCTGCGCAAGGCGAGCACGCCCCAGGCGGCGGCGGCGCCCACGCCCAGCAGCGTCAGGAGCCGGTTCTTCGCGCACCAGGCGATGACGGCGGCGATCATGGCGCCGCCTACCAGCGCTCGAGGGCCGACTTGATGCGGCTCTCGGCGGCGATCAGAAAGTTGCCGCTCTCGACCACGCGCTCGCCCTCGGCGAGCCCTGCCAGTACCTCGTATCCGCCGTCGAGCTTCAGCCCCAGCCGCACTTCGCGCGGCTGCATGCGCCCGCCGCCGACGTCGACGAAGACGAGCCGGCGCTCGCCGGTGTAGACGACGGCGGAGTCGGCGACGACCAGGCGCTCGCCGAGCGGAACGGCGAGCTCTACGTGCGCCAGCATGTCGGGGCGCAGCGCGCCGTCGGTGTTGGTCAGCTCCACGCGCAGGCGCAGCGTGCGGGTCGCGCCGTTCAGGTACGGATAGACGTAGGAGACCTTCCCCTCGAACACCCGGCCGGGCAGAGCGCGCAGCGTGATCGATACCGGCAGGCCGGCGTCGATCGACGGCAGCTCCGCCTCGTACAGGTCGGCGAGCACCCAGACGGCGTCCAGCGCGCCGATGCGCATGAGCGGCGTGGAGGCAGTGACGGGGCTGCCGGCCACGACACTCTTCTCCACGACCACGCCGTCGGCCGGGGCGTACACCGGCACGGCATCGTGCGGCTTGCCGGTGGCGAGGGCCTCGTCGAGGAAGCGCGCCGGCAGGTCCCAGAGCGTGAGCTTGCGGCGCGCCGCGGCGGCCAGGGCGCCTTCCTTGCCCAGGGCCTTGGCGATCTCCACCATTTCGCTCTCGGCGGCGTAGACCTCGGGGCTGTAGACCGTCATCAAGAGCTCGCCGCGCTTCACCTTCTTACCGGTGGTGTCGGCGACGAGGCGCTTCACGAAGCCGCCGTACTTCAGCGTGACGTCGTGCAGGCGCGTCTCGTCGTACTCCACTCGTCCCACGGCGCGGATGTGGCGGTGCATCGGGCGGCGGTCGACCACGCCGATGCGTACGCCCAGCGCCGGCAAGCGGACGGGATCGAACCGAACGGTCCCGGTGCGCAGGTCGCCTTTCGTCACCGGCACGAGCGTCATCCCGCAGATGGGGCAGGTGCCCGGCTCCAGGGCGTGGACGGACGGGTGCATGGTGCACGTCCAGTGATCGACTTCTTCGTCGCCGGGGAGCGCGGCGCCGGGGAGCGCGGCGAACGGGCCGCCCGCCAGCGCGGCGGCGGGGGCCGCGGTGGCGCTGCTCGCCGGCGGCGGCATCGTCCCGTGGACGTGGCCGGTCTCCCCTGGTCCCGGCGCGGCGCCGCCGGCGCCGCCGGCCGCGGTCGCCGCCGAGGCCGCACCGAGCGGCGACACCGCCACGCCGGCCGTGCCGGCCGCCAGCGTCCAGCGCGCGGTGCTCGAGCCCCCCCGCGTCACGACGGCGACGGTGATCTCGCGCGCGCCCAACGGCACGGCGACTTCCAGACGCCAGCGGTCGGCTGTTCCGGACGGCGCGGCGGCGACGCCGTCGACCGTCACGCTCGTTCCCGGCGGTGCGCCGGGCACCGCCAGCTCCAGCGTGGCGCGCTCGTGCGTCGGATCGCTCGCCACGACCGCCACCGACGCGGACGGGACGGCCGCCGACGGGCCGCGAGCGGCCGGGAAGAACCATGCACGCAGCTCCACGCGAAAGACGACGGCCATCACGAGAGAGGCGGCGAGAGCGGCGGCCGCCGCCACGCGCCCCGGCCAACGGCGGTCTCTCTTCTCGGTGTTCATCGCGACTTCTCCTCGGCCGCAGCGGAGCGGCCCAGCAGCGATCGGATCTCCTCTGCCAGCGCGGCGGCCCGCGCCAGCGCCGCGGCGCGCCCGTGGCGGATGTGGATGAGCGGCTGCTCCGCCAGGATCAGCCGGTCGATGCCGGCTGTGCCGGCGAGCACCGCCGCGCGCGAAGCCTTGAACGCCCCCTCCGCCGCCGGGATGAGCTCGGTGTCGTAGACGTCGATCGCCGCCAGCGACTCGCGCAGCCCGGCCGCCGCGGCCATCACGGCGCGCGTCAGCTCCAGGCGCATCGCCTCGTTGTCCGCGCGTGCCGCCGCCGCCTCCGCCTCGGCCTCCTTGGCCTCGCGCCCTTCTCGTCCGGCCGCGAAGATCGGAAGCGGCACCATCACCGTGGCCGACAGCAGATCCGAACCGGCCGCCTCGGCGATGGCGTCGGAGCGCCACAGGTACTCGAGCCGCACCGTCACGCCGCCGAACGCTTCGCGCCGCCGCGCCTTGGCCTCGGCCAGGTCCGCTTCCACGCGGGCCGCGCCGGCCCGCAGCGTCGGGTGGCCGCCGAGCGCCGACAGCAGCTCCTCCGCCGGCGCCGGCGCCGCAGGGCGCGCCGGTGCGAGCGCCGACCCCGTCAGGCCGTCCGCGCTCGTGCGTCCCACGAGCGCTGCCAGCGACGCCGCCGCCTCGGCGCGCCCGGCGCGCGCGTCGAGCGCCTCGGTGCGCGCCGTCGCCACTATGCGCTCGAGGTCGAGGGCCGCCACCGCCTCGCCGGGTCCCTTGGCGGCGAGCGCCGCGCGCGCCAGGTCGCGCAGCGTCGTCAGCAGCTCCACTTCTTCGGCCCACTGCACCGCCGAGACGTCGGCCAGCCACAGCGCCCACGCGGCGCGCCGCACCGCCGCCGCAAGCTCGTTGGCCGCGCCCTCCGCCGAGGCGCGCGCGGCGCGTACGCGCGCCGCCGCGGCCGCCTTGCGCGCCGCCAGCAGTCCTGGCATCGGCAGCTCCTCCTCCACCATGAAGGAGAAGCCGGTCATGCTCATCTCCGCGAACCCCGGCCGCATCAGCGGGAAGGACATCAACCCCACGCCCGCCGACGGCTCTGGCCAGGCCCCGGCGCGCGCCTCGGCGTGCACCGCCGCCTCCACCATGGCCGCGCGCGCCGCGAGCGTCGGATGGGCGCGCAGCGCTTCGGCGACGAGCGCCTCGACGGCCGCCGTTCCGTCGCGCAGCGGCGCTTCTGGTGCGGGCCTTGGCGCCGCCGCGGGCGGCACCCCAGGGCCCTTCGGCGGTGCCGCGCCTCCCGGTTTTGCCAGCGCGGGCGCGGGCGCGGGCACAGGCGCGGCCGCGCGCGCTGCGCCGCCTCCAACCCCGCCGCCAACGGCGCCTACGAGCGCGGCCACCAGAACCGCCGCCGCCCGTCGCGCCGATGTCGCCGGCGCCGCGCCCGTCGCGCGCCTAGCGCACATCGATCACCCCGCTGAACATGTCCATGCTGCATGCGAAGGCGATCTCACCTACCCTGGCCGGTGTGATCGTCACGTCGACCGGCACGCCGAGCGGCAGCTCGCGCGTCAGAGGCGGGTCTTTCAGCACGATCTCCTTGGCGCACGTCTTGTCCGTCGTGCGCGTGATGCGCAAGGTCAGGGGCTTGCCAACCGCCGCGGTCAGCCGCGCCGGCTCGTAGCCCTTCTCCGTGACCTTCACCTCCACCACGGCGCCGGCCGGTGTCGCCGCGCCGGCGCCCTCCGTGGCCACCGCCGTTGCGGCCGCGCTTCCGCCCTCGCCCGCCGTGCCCACGTTGCCGCACCCGGCCGCCACCAGCGCGCTCGCCCCCAGCGTGACGCACGCCCACCTCGACACCGTTCCCATCGGCTCTCTCCTTCTGGGCCCGAGGCCCTCGCCTGTGACTTGAAGCGACGTGACGGCGCACCGGTGCCCGCGCCCGCGTCTCGCGGCGCGCACCCGCGTCGTCAGGAGGAGAGTGCTACAGGCGGAAGGACTGTAGCTGGACCACGAGGTCGCCCGACCCGCCGGGCGGTCCGCGGTCGCGGCCCGCGCCCGGGCTCTCGGCGCCTCGCGCCGCCGCGGCGGGGGCCGCGAGCCACGCCACCACTGGCGCTGCCGCCGGCGCCGGCGCAACGGACTTCGCCAGCGGCTCGCCGGCGGGTAGCGGCGATGACTCCGTCACCTCGCACGCACACCGCGGCATCTCGCGCACGGCGGGCGCGGCCGGGCGCTCGGTCGGGCAAGCGCACGCGATCCCCCGGCCGGTCATGGGGCAGAGCATCAGGCGCGCCGCCGGGCCGGCCGTGGCCAGGAGCAGCCCGGCGACGGTCAATGCACCCAGCCGCGCGCGTGCGATCATGCACCGCCAATATGGAAGTGTTGCGCCGGGGTGTCAACCTGCCGCCCTGACGGGCGTCAAGCGTTACGTCACATCGATTCGAGCAGTCCGTCGACGGAGGCGTTCATGCAAACGCGGGTCAGGGTCACGCCGCCGGTGGACGGCGGCGTGCGCACGTACTCCAGCTCGCAGGTCAGCCCGGTGGGGCAGTCCGCGTCCGTGGTGCAGGTGTCGATGCACACGCCCAGCGTCGCTTCGCAGAACTGGCCCACGCAGTCGCCGTTCTGGCTGCAGGCGGCGCCCGACTGCCGGTCGTGCAGCCCGGGTCCGGAGTCGACCAGGCACACCGGCACCGTTTCGATCGCGGACAGGCCGGTGATGTAGGCGGGCGAGCCCGCGCCCCACGTTCCCACGGTGACGGAGTTCCCGCGCAGGGAGCAATGATAGCCGCTGGGGCAATGGTCGTTGATGCCGCACGGCTCGGCGCAGACGCCCGCGACGCACGACTGCGTTCCCCAGCGGCACGGCGTGCTGCCGGCGCCGGTGCAAGCGGCACCGGTCGTCCCGCTGCCGTTGTCGTCGAGCCGGCACGTCCCGTACATGAAGCCGCCCATGAACGTGCTGCTGACGATCTCGCACACCGTGCCGGCGGCGCAGCTCCCCGGCGCCCCCGGGTCGTCGTGGTCGCAGTAGTCCACGCAGTGCTGCGTCATGCAGCCGGGTCCGACGCAGTAGTTGTCGCAGTTGCCGCTGCGGCACATCGCGTCGGACGTGCACACCGCCCCGGCGCCCAGCGTGCCGATGGTGCCCGTGCTCTCCGCGCAGCCGTGCTGGTTGTCGGTCAGCGTCACGCGGTACAGGCATGTCTCCGTGGCGGTGCAGCCGGCCCCTAGCGCGCCGGTGAAGCTCCCCTCGCAGAACGACGTGCACACGTAGGTGCCGGTGCAGGTGCCGCCGCCGGTCACGACGCACCCGCACAGCAGGTCCTCCTCGCAAACGTCGGCGTCGCCCGGGAAGTTGCACGGGTCGCTCACGCCGCAGTTCTCCGTCGTGTAGACGTTGCAGTCCGTGTCCACGCCGTCGCAGACCTCCGGCAGCCCCGGCGCCACCAGCGGGTCGGCGTCGTCGCAGTCGCCGCCGCACTCGCTCACGCCGTCCATGTCGGCGTCGGTCGTCGTGCAGGGCGCGCACGTCTCGTCCACGTAGCCGTCGCAGTCCTGGTCGATGCCGTCGCCCAGCCCGGCGGGGCCGCAGGTCTCGGTCGCGCCGGGGTGGACGGTCGCCATGCCGTCGTCGCAGTCGAAGAGCATCGGGTCGGGCGAGCACGTCCCGAAGCCGTCGCCGTCGGCGTCGAACGTCTCGTCGACGAGCCCGTCGCAGTCGTCGTCCAGGCCGTTGCAGGCCTCCGTCTGCCCCGGGTACACGCCGCCGTTCGTGTCGTCGCAATCGGTGCATTCGTTGAAGCCGTCGAAGTCCCCGTCGGCCGTGGGGTCGCACCCGCAGAACTCGTCGGTCATGCCGTCGCAGTCGTCGTCCACGGCGTTGCCGCACGTCTCCGGTGAAGGCGTCCCCGCCGTGCACGTCGACGGCACGCCCGCCATGCACGCCACCACGGTCGTCTCGCAGGCGCCCACGCCGCACACCAGCGGCGCCAGCCCTTCGTCGGTCATGCCGTCGCAGTCGGTGTCGGCGCCGTCGCACGCCTCGCCGCTCGGCAGCCCCGGCGTGCAGACGCCGGGCGTGCCTCCCGTGCAGCCGGCGACGGTGCGCGCGCAGGCCCCCGTGCCGCAGCTCACGTCGGCGATGCCGTCGTCGGCGGTGCCGTCGCAGTCGTTGTCGAGCCCGTCGCACACCTCCGTCGTGGGCGTGCCCGGCACGCACGTCATCGTGCCGCTGCCGCTGCAGTCGATCACGATCGTCTGGCACTCCCCGACGCCGCACACCGTCGTGCCGAAGCCGTCGTCGATCGTGCCGTTGCAGTCGTTGTCGAGCCCGTCGCACACCTCCATCGAGGGCATTCCCGGGACGCACGCCGTCGGGGCGCCGCCCGTGCACGCCGGCACGGTCACCGCGCACTCGCCCATCCCGCAGCTCGTGCTCCCCAGCCCCTCGTCGGTCATGCCGTTGCAGTCGTCGTCGGCGCCGTTGCAGGTCTCGGCCGACGGCAAGCCCGGGATGCACATGCCCGGCAGCCCGCCGCTGCAGGCCGGGACGGTGGCGGCGCACGCCCCCACGCCGCACGACACGTCGCCGAGCCCGTCGTCGGTCATGCCGTTGCAGTCGTCGTCGACGCCGTTGCAGACCTCCGTGCCCGGCGTTCCGGGGACGCAAGTCTGCATCACGCCCGCCGCGCACGCCGGCGTCGCGGCGGCGCACGCGCCGGTGCCGCACGTCAGGTCCCCCAGGTCTTCGTCCGTCATGCCGTCGCAGTCGTCGTCCAGCCCGTTGCACGTCTCGCTCATCGCCGCCGGCGTCCCGCCGCACGGTCCCCAGGTCGGCAGCTTGCCTTCCAGCGCGCAGGTCTGCGTGCCCATGCCGCAGGCGCCCACCGCCCCGGTGGTGCACGCGCGCACGTCGCCGACGACGGCGCAGGTGCACCCCTCGCCGGTGATCGCGTCGCAGCCGGCGCCGGCGTCGCCCGCGTCGACCAACGTGTTGCCGGCGTCGCCCGCGTCGGTCGCCGCCGCGCCCGAGTCGCTCGACTCCACCGACGCGCAGCCGCAGCCGCGGCACCCGCCCGTCGCCCCCGCCGCCCCGAGCGCGAGCGCCGCGGCGAGCGCCAACCGCGCCGCTGCCATCCGGCCGCCGTGAATCATCGTTCCTCCATCTATGTACGCTCATCATAGCGCACCGCCGCCCCGCGCGTGATATGCAGGCCGCGGCGCACGCAAAGGAGCCGCGAATGTTCGCCGAGAAAGTCCTGCAGGATAGAGTGGTGGTCGTGACCGGCGGCGGTACGGGGCTGGGGCGCTCCATGGCGCTCCGCTTCGCCGAGCTGGGTGCGAAGCTGGTGCTGGCGAGCCGCAAGAAGGAGCACGTCGAGGAGGCGGCCCACGAGATCGAGGCGAAGGGCGGCGCGGCGCTGCCGCTGACGGCCGACGTGCGCAAGTCGGATCAGGTCGAGGCGATGGTCGACGCCGCCCTGGCGCGCTTCGGCCGTCTCGACGTGCTGGTGAACAACGCCGCCGGGAACTTCATGAGCCCGACGGAGCTCCTCAGCTACAACGGTTTCGCCGCCGTCGTCGGCATCGTCCTGAACGGCACGTTCAACTGCACGCTCGCCTGCGGCCGCAAGATGATCGAGAGCGGGCGCGGCGGATCGATCCTGAACATCGTCGCCTCTTACGCCTGGACCGGCAGCGGCTTCGTCGTCCCCAGCGCCGCCGCCAAGGCTGGCGTCCTCGCCCTGACCCGCTCGCTCGCGGTCGAATGGGCGAAGTACAAGATCCGCGTGAACGCCGTCGCCCCCGGCCCGTTCCCCACGCCGGGCGCTTGGGAGAAGCTCGTCCCCAGCCCCGAGGCCGAAGAGGAGGCGCGCGCCGCCATCCCCATGAAGCGCTTCGGCGAGCATGCCGAGCTGGCGAACCTCGCCGCGTACCTCTTGTCGGACTATTCCGGCTACATCAACGGCGACTGCATCACCATCGACGGCGGCCAGTGGCTCGTGGGCGGCATGTTCAACCGCGTCGCCATGCTCGACCAGGACGGCATGGCGCGCTTCCTCCAGAAGATGATGCCCGGCGGCGCGGGCGGCGCCGGCGGTGGCGGCGACCGCTGACGCGGCTGGCCGGGGCGTATGGCGGGTGCTTCGCGCCGCGGCGTAACGGCGGTGCTTCGCGCCGCCGCGTAACGGGGCGCGCGCCGACCGCGTAGATCAGCGTGGCGTGGCGCGGCGCTTGGCGGCGCCCGACGCCTTGGACGATACTGTCATGATCTTGACGACGGTCGGCGACGTCCTGGCGGGACGCTTCGAGTTGATTCGCCTGGCGGGGGCGGGTGGCATGGGGGACGTGTACCTGGCCCGCGACCGGCAGGGCGGCGCGCTAGTGGCGGTGAAGGTGCTGCAGGCCGGCCCGCACGTGGCGGCGCGCTTCGCCCGCGAGGCGCGCGCGCTCGCCGAGCTGCGCCATCCGGGCATCGTTCGCTACGTGGCGCACGGCACCGTCGCCGAGGGGCGGCCGTACTTGGCGATGGAGTGGCTCGACGGGGAGGACCTCGCCGCGCGCCTCGACCGCGGGCCGCTGCCGCTCGCCGACGGCGTCGCCCTGGCGCGTCGCGTCGCCGAGGCGCTCGGCGCCGCGCACGCGCGCGGTGTCGTGCACCGTGACCTCAAGCCCGCCAACCTGTTCCTCCCCGGCGGCGACGTCCGTGCGGTGAAGCTGCTCGACTTCGGCATCGCGCGCCTCGGGGGGGGCGGCGGCGGCGGCTTCGGCGCCGGCAGCGGCACGCCGGCTGGAACCGGGCGCGGCATGTCGCGCGCCACCCGCACGGGCGTCATGATCGGCACGCCCGGCTACATGGCGCCCGAGCAGGCGCGTGGCGAGCGCGGCGTCGACGCGCGCAGCGACCTCTTCGCCCTCGGCTGCGTTCTCCACGAGTGCCTCACCGGCGTGCCTGCCTTCAGCGGCGACCACCTCGTCGCCGTGTTCGCCAAGGTCCTCTTCAGCGATCCGCCGCCGGTTCGCGAGCTGCGGCCCGATGCGCCGCCGGCGCTCGAGGCGCTCGTGGCGCGCCTGCTGGCCAAGGAGCCGACGTCGCGCCCGGCCGACGCGGCCGCCGTGGTGCGCGACCTCGATGCCGTCGACCTCGACGACGCCGAGCCGGCCGCCGCCGCCGCGTTTCCGCTGCGCGTCGCGCTGGGCGAGCAGGAGCAACGGCGTCTCTTCGTTGTGCTCGCCGGCGGGCGCGGGGAGCCGGCGTCGCTCAGCCCGTCGCCACCCGACGCGGCCCTCGCCTCGACGCAAATCCCCCTGCAGCGCGGCGAGCTCTGGGAGCGGCTGCGCGCCGTCGCGCAGGCGCACGAGGCGCGCATCGAGGGCCTCGCCGACGGCTCGGTCGTGGCCACGCTCGCCGCACCCGGTGCCGCCACCGATGCCGCCACGCGCGCCGCCCGCTGCGCGCTGGCGGTGCGCGCCGAGCTGCCCCACGCGCCCATGGGCCTCGCCACCGGGCGCGGCGTGATGGGCGCCACGCTCCCCTTCGGCGAGGTGATCGACCGCGCCGTGTCGCTGCTGCGCGCCCCCGCCCCCGCCGCGCCGCGCGTGCGCCTGGACGAGGCGACTGCGGGGCTGCTCGACCTGCGCTTCGCCGTCGAGGGCGACGCCCACGGGCTCTCGCTGCTGGACGAGCGCGAGGCCACCGACGAAGTGCGGCGCCTTCTCGGCCGCCCCAGCCCCTGCGTCGGGCGCGACCGCGAGCTGGCCATCCTGGCGGGGACGCTCGCCGAGGCGGTCAACGACGACGTGGCGCGCGCGGTGCTGGTGACCGCGCCGCCGGGCGTGGGGAAGTCGCGCCTGCGCCACGAGTTCCTGCGGCAGTTCGAGCACCGCGACGACCCGCCGCAAGTCTGGCTGGCCCGCGGCGACCCGCTCGGCGCCGGCTCGGCGTTCGTGCTGCTCGGGCAGCTCATCCGCCGCACCGCCGGCGTGCGCGAGGGCGAGCCCAACGTGGTGCGCACCCGCAAGCTGCGCGCGCGCGTGGCCCGGCAGGTGCCCGCCGCCGAGGCGCCGCGCGTGTCCGCCTTCCTCGGCGAGCTCTGCGGCGTGGCCTTCGCCGACGACGATTCGGTGCAGCTGCGCGCCGCGCGCCGCGACCCGCAGCTCATGAGCGATCAGCTCACACGCGCCTTCCTCGACTTCCTGGAGGCGGAGCTGTCGGCGCGGCCGCTGCTGGTGGTGCTCGAGGATCTGCACTGGGGCGACCTCCCCAGCGTGAAGTTCCTCGACGCCGCGCTGCGCCAGCTCGCCCAGCGGCCGCTGATGGTGCTGGCCACCGCGCGCCCCGAGGTACACGAGGCCTTCCCGCGTCTCTGGGCGGAGCGCGGCGTGCAGGAGATCCGCCTCGCGGAGCTTAGCCGAAAGGCCGGGCAGCGCCTCGTGAGGCAGGTGCTGGGCGACGGCGTGGGCGACGACGTCGTCGAGCGCATCGTCGCGCGCTCCAGCGGCAACGCCTTCTACCTGGAGGAGCTGATCCGCGTAGTAGCCGACGGGCGCTCCGACGCGCTCCCCGAGTCCGTTCTGGCGATGGCGCAGGTGCGTTACGAGGCGCTGGAGCCGGACGCCCGGCGCGTGCTGCGCGCCGCCGCCGTCTTCGGCGAGCGCTTCTGGAAGCAAGGGGTGTGCGCGCTGCTCGGCCACCGCGCCCACGCCGCCGACGAGTGGCTGCCCATACTGGTGGAGCGCGAGCTGGTGGAACGCCGCCCCGAGGGCCGCTTCCGCGACGCCGACGAGTACGTTTTCCGCCACGCGCTGCTGCACGACGCGGCGCTGGCGGCGCTGACGCCATCGGACAGCGCGCTCGGCCATCGCCTCTCGGCCGACTGGCTGGAGCGCGCCGGCGAGACGGACGCGCTGCTGCTGGCCGAGCACCGCGAGCGCGCCGGCGACGCGACGGCGGCAGTGAGCTGGTATCGCCGCGCCGCCGAACAGGCGCTGGACGGCGGCGACCTGGCGGGCGCGCTGCAGCGCGCCGAGCGCGGGCTGCGCGCCGGCGCGGGAGGCGACGACCGCTTCGGCCTATTGGCGCTGCAGATGGAGGCGCGCAAGTGGGGCTCGTTCGGACGCGACGGCGCGGATCGGCATCGCGCGCTCCTCGCGGAGCTGCCGCGCGACTCCGCCTATTGGTACCGCGCCGCCGCGGAGCTCTCCCTGACGTTGGGTGGGGCGTTGGAGGTGGCTCGCGCGCTCCTGGAGGGCGAGCCGGAGGGCACGCTCATGGCCGACTGGGTCGTCTGCGCCGCCCGCACCGCCTCGCAGCTGTTCATCATGTTCTTGGACGTGGGCGCCGAGCCGTTGTACGACAAGCTCGAACGGATCGCCCCGTCGCTGGCGGCGCGCGATCCGGCCCTCACCGGCTGGCTCTTGCAGTGCCGCGCCTTCCGCGCCGGCGCGCGCGGCGAGACGGACCAGGCCAAGAGCCTCTTCGAGGCCGCCGCCGTCTCTTTCGAGGAGGCGGGCGACCAGCGCAACGCCATGGCGCAACGCGCCGACCGGCTGTATACGCTGGCGGACCTCGGCCTCAACGAAATGCTCGTCGAGGAGGGCTCGGCGTTGATGGTCGAGTGCCAGCGGCTCGGTCTCTACCGGCTCATCCAGGTGGTCGCGCGCCCGTTGCTGTCGGGCCTATCGCGCACCGGCCGCCAGGACGTCACGGCAATGCTGTTCGAAAGAGCGCTCGCCATGGTGCCGGTCGGCAGCTCGGAGCGGGTCTTCATTCATCTGGTCCGCGGCCACTTCCTGCTCCGGGCCGGCGACCTCGAGGCGGGACCGTCCGAGCTGAAGATCGGCCTGGACAGCGCCGCCGCCGCCGGCGCTGTGTTCGGCTGGCTCGATCTACGTTCGATGCGCGCGGAGCTGAGCCTCGCGCTCGGCCGCCCCGACGAGGCGGTGCAAGCCACGGAGGGGGAAGTGCCGCCGCCCGCCGTGCTCGGCGACGGCGAAGTCGGGCGCCCGCGCTTCTACCTCGCGCGTATTCGCGCCTTGCGCGCGGCCGGCCGCCTGGACGACGCACGTGCCGCCGCCGCCGCCGGCCGGGCCTGCGTGCTGGAGCGCGCCACGCACATCCTGGACCCGGAGCTGCACCGGTCGTCCCTCGTGAACGTCCCCGACCGCGCCGAGATCCTCGCCCTCGCCGACGAGCTCTGCGGCCTGCTCTGACGGCGGCCGGCAGTCGGTCGTGCAGCTCGCGCAGTCTTCTCCGCTGGGGCCGTCGCAGAGCCGTCGCCGCAGGCCGGGCACCCGGCGCGGGGAGAACGGCGGACCTACGGCTAGTACTTCGAGGTCTTGGCGCTGCCCGGCTCCGGGCCGTCGCCGTCGCCGTCCGCGTCGATCGCGCGACCTCGCACCGAGACGAACGCGCGGTCGTGTCCTGAGTGGGCGAGCTTCTTCGCCCAGGTGGTCTCGAGCGCGCGGATCTCGTCCAGCGGCGCGGCGCGGGCGCGCACGGCGAAGCCTGCGCGGCGATACTCGGCTTCGAGCGCGGCGAGCGCGCCGGGCGCGCCGGGCGCAGGCAGCCCGAGGTCCCGAATGGCGGAGGCTTCGCGGGCGGCGCCGTAGCCGAAGGCGACGTGGAGCTCCGCGTCGGGCTTGCACAGGGCGCGCAGTCGGACGAGCGCCTCGGGCTCGGGCAGCGCAGTGGCGCGCAAGAGCGATCCCCAGGGGAGAAGGACGGAGACGGCGTCGGCGAGGCCGGCGAGCTCGCCGGGCGCTTCCTCGAACGGAAGTCGTCCGAAGAGCGCGTTCGCCGCACCGCCGCGCGCGGGCTTGGCCGCGGCGCGGCGCGACGCCGCCCGGAGGGGATCCGCATTCGCGTCCACGCCGATCACGAGGCGATCAGCGTAGCGGCGGGCGAGACGGATGACGTAGGCCCCGTCGCCGGTTCCGACGTCCAGGTGAACGGCGCGGAACCGAGCGGAGAGGTCGGCCAGTCATCAACGATCGACCCAGCGCTCCTTCTTGCCTTCGACGAGGTGCATGGTCGGCAAGGTAGCAGCGGCCCGTTCCGTGTCAATCTGCGCGCGCCGAGACGCCCGCCGGCGTTCGCGCCGGCCGCGCGGCCGTGGCCCTCCCGGCGCACCAGGCGGGTCCACCCCGCAGGCGGCGACGTGATACGGTTTCGCGATGACTCGTGCGCGCCCGCTCGCCGCCGCCGTCGGCGTGGCGGGCGTGCTCGCGGCGCTCGTTGGCTGGGGCCTGGCGCGGGCCGCCGGCACGGCGGCCGATGCCACCGCCGCGGCCGATGAGGCCGTCGTGCCCGTGGTCGAGCTGGCACACACGGTCGAGATGCGCGTGGCCGACGGCGCCGTGACGTGCGTGGTCCGGCGTACCGTGCGGAACGCCGGCACGGTCGCGGGCGACGTGAGCCTGCTGCTCGCATTGCCGCACGGCGCCGCGGTCACGGCGTTCCGCGTGTTTGCGCGTGGACGCTGGTGGAAGACCCACCTCCTGGAGGCGGACCGGGCGCGCGACCTCTATCAGGAGCTCGCCGGTGCGCCGCCGTTTCCCCCCGGCCCGCCCGCCCTTCTGGAGGCGGCGGGCCCCGACCTGGCGCTGGCGCGCTGGTATCCCGTGCCGTCGGGTGGCACGAGCGCCATCGAGTACGAGCTCACGGTTCCGGCGGGCTACGAGGGCGGCCACTGGGTCGCGTCGTATCCTCGGGCCGGCGGCGGCAGTGGCGGCGGCGGCGGCGGCGGCGGCGGCGGCGCGACTGCACCCGCGCCCGTCGTTCGCGTCGTACCGGGCGCGGCCACCACCGGAGCCGGCGTCTGGATCGACGGCCACCCCGCGGCGCCCGGCGAGCCGGTGGCGCTTTCGCGCGACCGTGCGCCGGCCTGGAGTGCTTTTCCCGACACGGGGGCGCTCGCCGGTCTGCTGGAGGTTCCGTTCACGGTCCACGCGGGCGGCGAGGCGGTGTCGGCGACGGTCGGACTGGAGGTGGCGCACCCGTACCGCGGCGACCTGCACGTGACGCTGGAGCCGCCGCCCGCGGGGCCCGGCGCGGACGCCAGCACGCCGCTGCTGGTGCGCGCCGCCGACGCGCTCCCCGGCGACGGCCTGAAGGGCAGCTTCGCGCTGACGCTGCCGAAGGGAACGCCCGCCAACGGGGTTTGGCGCCTGGCCGTCTGGGACGTGGACCCAGGGGAGGCCGGCACGGTCGTCGACGCCACGCTGCGCCTGAAGGTGCGCGCGCCCAAAGCCGGCGCGTCGAGCGACGTCGCGGCGGAGCCGTGGGACGGCGGGCCGCTGGTCGTGCCCGATGCACCGCGGGCCGACCGCGAGGACGCCGCGCGCTACGACGGCGGCGACGAGGCGCGCATCGACGTGGCGGCGGCGTTGCCCGGCGCGTTGCGCGCGCGCCTGGGCGTGGCGGGCGTGGGCGCGGGTGCCGCGTGGGTGCGTCTCGAGCTCGGCGCGGCGGCCGCGCTGGCGCCGATGCCCAAACGGCCGTCTGTCGTTTTCCTGCTCGACGCCTCGTACTCGGTCGGGACCGCCGGCATCGAGGCGCAGCTGCACGCCGCCCGCGCGCTCCTGCGCGTGGCACCGTCCGCCACGCGCTTCGAGATCATCGCGTTCCGGCGCAAGGCCGAGGCGCTGGGCGGCGCCGACACGCCCGCCAAGATGCGGCCGGCCGCCGACTTCGACGCGGTCGTGGCCGCGGCGCGCGCCGCCGGCAAGCTCGCACCCGGCAACGGCAGCGCGCTCGACGAGGCGTACGCGCGTGCCGCTCGTTTGCTCGCGGGCGTGAAGGAAGGCTACGCGGTCGCCTTGACCGACGCGCTCGTGCGTTCGTCGCTCGCGCACGACGCGCTGGAGAAGGCGCTCGCCCCGGCCCCGCGCGACGCCGTGATCCAAGTCGTGGTGACCCAAGCTGGCGGCGCGCCCGCGCTCGACCGCGCCGACGGCCACCCGCTCGAGCCGTCGCGGCCCGGGCTGGTGTGGCAGCTCAGCGGCGCGTCGTCGCCGAACGAGAAGGCGCTGGGGGCGGCCCTGCTCGCGCTGCTGGTGCCCACGTCGGTGGACCACGTGGAGGTCTCTCTCAAATTGGCAAGTGACGCCGAGTCGGCGCCCGCTTCGCTGGCCGCCGGCGACGGCTGGTCTGCGCTGGTGCGTCTCGCGGCGCCGCCCGCTTCCGTCTCGGTCAAGTCGCGCCTGTGGCGGCGGTCCAGCGCGATGCTGGTCCCGGCCCGCCCCGCCGATTCGCGGCTGGCGGCGATCGCCGCGCTGGCGCTCGCGCCGCCAGACCCGGAGCTGCTGGCGCTGGCGAGGCGCGCCGGCGCCGCCTCCGCGCTGACGTCCTTCGTGTCCACCGAGCCGGGGACCCGACCGCTGTGGCTGACGGGGATCGGCATGGTGGGTGACGGCGGCAGCTACGACCGCGGCTTGCCGGGCTTCGGGACAGGGCACGGCGGGGGGCCGCCGCTGTTGCCCGACCTCGCCGGGATGCTGCGCGCGGGCGCCGACGCCTGCGTGGCGGCCAGCAAGCCGGCCCCGGCCGCCGGCTGGCGCGTGCATCTGGAGATCGAGACCACCTTCGACGAGGTGGTCGACGTGGCCGCCGTGGAGTCGACCGCGCCCAAGCCGCTCACCCAGTGCCTGGCCGAAGCCGCCTGGGCGTTGCGCCTCTCCCGCAAGGCGTTCCCGTTGGAGCGCTACACGTACGACGTGACCCTTCCGTAGCAGCTCCGGCTGGCGTGGCGGGCGCGCTCGCAGCGCGCCGCCGGGGTACAATCGCCGAATGAAGCCGCGCACGACGGCGGTTCCGGGGGCCGTGGCGCAAGCGCTCGCGCTGGCGCCGGCGCTCTCGCTCTCGCTCTCGCTCTCCCTCTCGCTCTCGCTCTCGCTCTCGCTCTCCGGTTGCGGCGGCTGCGCCGCCCGCTCCGACGGTGGCACCGCCGACTCCGGTGCCGGCGCCGATTCCGCGCCGGCCGACGCCGACGCCGGCCCCGACCCGCGAACGCTAGACGGCACGCCCGAGCCGCTCGACCCCGGCGAGATCCCCGCCATCACGCTGACTGCGCTCGGCGCGAAGTTCGAACCGTGCCACGTGCACACCGGCGTGGACAGTTGGGCCGTGGACGTGGCCTACGCCTGGGCCGGCGGCTCCGACCTCTACGCCACCACCTACGACACGGGCGGCGACCCGATCGAGCCACCGGTGCGCACGCCCGTCGTCACCAACGCGGCGCTCTCCACGACCGACTGGTCGGCGTTGCCGGCGACGGACCCGTCCACCGGCGAGGCGCTCGCCTATTTCGTGGACGGGCCCGGCGACAACCTCGGCCCGGGCGCCGACGAGATGGATTGGAACCTCGAGTGGGAGATGCTGCAGGGCGCGTTCGGCGCCGACCCCACCGCCGCTGCCTTTCCGCCCACGCACTACCTCCACGCCTACTGGTACGACCGCGGGGCGCAGCTTCTGGCCCTGCAGTACTGGTTCTACTATCCGTACAACAAGTTCGTGAACAACCACGAGGGTGACTGGGAGCACGTCTCGGTCGTCCTGGGCCTGGCCGGCAGCGGCGCCGCGCGTTTCGACGCCGCCACCGCGAACCAGACGCCGCTCGTCTATCATTTCTCGTTCCACTCCTCCGACGGCTCGTACCTTCCCGACGAGGTGGTGCGCGTCGGCGACCGCACCGGGTCGGCTTGCGGCGCCTGCGACGGCGACCACTTGGTCGTTTTCTCCGGCGGCCACGCCTGCATCGACTTCCCCGACGGCTCCTACTGCGGCGACTACAGCGGAGCGAGCTATCCCCTCCCCGGCGTGTTCCCGGTCGAGTTCGGCATAACCCAAGAGGACGCGACGGGCCTGGGGCGCCTCCTCCACGCCGACCAGTTCCGCATCGTGCTCCTCGACGAGCCGGGGCGGATCGACTACGCCGCCAACCCGACGCTCTCGTGGCTGGCGCTGCCGTTCTTCGCAGGCCAGCCGCGCGTCGCGGCGAACAGCGCGCTGGTGATGGCCACCGGCGGCGACGTCGTCCCCACGCATCCCGCCCGCAAGTCCGACTGGCTCGGCGCGCTCCCCGATCCGATCGTCGACGTGACCAGGTTCGCGCCGATCGTCTCCTTCACCCCGCCGCTCGACTGGCCCGTCATCTCGAACCCCACGCCGTAGCCTTCGCAGCGCATCCCCTACGTCATCCGTTACGCCAGTAGTGTCAGAAACTCCTCTACGGTCAGCCCCGCCGCCCTTAGAATTGCGCGCAACGTGCCTCGGTCCAGCACTCCGTGCAGGGGCACGGTGAGGGGGGAGCGATTCGGGCAGCGGAGCCGCACGTGGCTACCACGCTGCCGGACCACGACGTATCCCAGGCGCGCTAATCCCTTGATGCACTCCGCACCGGACAGTATGGGCAGCGCAACCATGGAGCTACGCGCTCCCGCCCGGCGGTGAGTCGATCGCCGGGCGCTCCCATCGTCGCTTCTTGGCCCGTGCGCCGAGAGTGACACCCTCCGAGCCGCCCGGCCCGTGGGCCAATGGCTCCCATTTCATGGCAAGCAGCAACTCGTTGAGAGCGTTGAGCTGCCGCTCGTCGAAGTAGCCGCGATCCCGCAGGCTTTCCGCCGCCAAGAACGGGTGCAACAGCAGTACGTAGATCTTCTTCGGACCCCGGCCTAGGCGCGTAACGATGAACCGAACTTCCTCAAGTCGTTCCAGATGAGGTTTCAGGTTCGAGACGCGTGAGACTCCGGCGTCCAGACAGAGCTCGTCCAGGTCGATTTCGGCGAGCTGCGACGGCCCGTCCATGCGGCACATCACGCCGATCAGAGTTCTGAGCGTCGTATGCTCGAGTACCGCCGCAAAGACGCGCATCAATTTGGGAAGGGGCACGAAGTTCCCAGCTTCGGTCTTGTCCGCGTTGAACGTGGCTCGCTCGTACGTGGGGAAGAGGCTGCGCCGCAGCTCGCTCCAGAACTCTCGGTCGCGCTTCATGAAACCAACCTAGCATAAGCGCTGGCGGTCTGATAGCATGAAACTCCAGTGATTTTAAGGCATATGGCAACTCCACCGAGTCGGTTGCCATGGGGTTACTTACCCAGCGGCAGTCGGCTGCTAACGACCCATGACCTCGGTCGGGATGGCACCCGGAGGAGATTCATCGCTGTGCCAAGCACTTGGGGCCCCTGGGCCTCACAATGGCCAACGGCTAAGCGGACAAGGCAGCAACGCGAAACGGCGCTAGCTATAGCGAAAGATAATCAAAACGAGACATCGAGGTGTACCACCTCGAAGGCCTCCGGGAGCGTCCAGCCTTCATCTGGTTGGGCTTCGAGGCACAATTCCACCGCCTCGCGAATGTTTCGGAGCGCTTCTTCCCGAGTACGACCCTGCGTAATGCAGCCAGGGATGATCGGACACACCGCGACGATCCATCCATCCTCGCCGCTACGCAGAACCACCGGAAGCTGCCGCGGTCCATCGCCCATCGTCTGCAGTGTACGCCCGAACGGCTCGGCAGCCAACCGGCGGCGATCGTGGCGCGGCGGTGCGCCTTGTGTTGGGGGCCGCAAGGCTGTCCCCCTGCCTCTCGCACGGGGGCGAGTTGTTTGCGGTTGCGGTCACGTCGTGTTGGAGGTCGATGGGCTGCGAAGGCGCCGCGGTCAGGTCGACTTGGAGGTCGATGGGCTGCGCAGGTGCCGCGGTCACGTCGCCTTGGAGGTCCATGGGCTGCCAAGGCGCCGCGGTCACGTCGTCTTGGAAGTCGATGGGCTGCGAAGGCGCCGCGGTCACGTCGTCTTGGAGGTCGATGGGCTGCGAAGGCGCCGCGGTCACGTCGTCTTGGAGGTCGTTCGGCTCGAAGCGAAGGACGTGCGCGGCGATGTGAGGAGGGCCCGCGACGCGCCGGCCTGGCCCCAAGGAGTACGGGCGCGGCTCAGGCCGCCGAACGGAAGTCGCGCCGCCGCGGAGCGGCGCGCCGATGACCCGCTGCGCCACCGCGTCGTGGTGGGAGCGGCGGCGGCGCCACCGGAAGTGGTCACGCCGACCACGGCCTGCGGGTGGCCCCGGCAGCGACGATCCCGCGCGCGTGACCGATCCGGCGGCCGGGCGCCGGACGAGTCACGGGATCACGGAGGTCCGACGCGCGACCCGAACCGCGAACCCACGGCGGGGAGCGGCGTGCCGGTGACCGGCGGGCGATCCACACCTGCCACGGCGGGGCGCCGGGCGGCGCGTTTGATCGTCCCGCCGACCCCGTTCGATCTCCAATCGAGTCAGCGGCTTCCACGCCAACTTGGAGGCGCGGCCGTTCGAGTCGATCGCCCCCCAAGCCGTCGTGCACTAGGCGGCGGCCGACGCGAGCGTCGCTCGCGCAAGAGTTGCGCAGCCGGGCAACCGGCTTGCTCAACCTCGAGTCCGGGCGCCGCCGGGAGGACTCGGGATCGTCCGGCCTGACAGTGGTCATTTTGGCCAGAACGGCTAGAATGGTCATGTTCGCTCGGGGCAAGGAGGTACGCGTGGCTACGGTGGCCGGTTCCAAGAGACAGCGAGCGCACGGCGCGGTGGCGGCCCTGCGCAACCAGCGAGGCGCGCGCGTGGAGCCGTCGTCGTATACCTCCACGCAGGCCAAGAACGGCTTCGGCCAAGTCCTGGAGGCGGTCATCCAGGGAGGCGTGGTCGTCATCACCAAGCACGACCATCCCAAGGCCGTCATGCTGCCGGTGGAGGAGTTCAACGCGCTGGCGGGCGCGCGGCAGGGAACGCTCGACACGTTGAGCGGCGAGTTCGACCAGCTGCTGGCGCGCCTGCAGACGCCGAAGGCGCGCACCGGCCTGCGGGCCGCCTTCGCCGCCTCGCCGAAGGAGCTGGGCAAGGCCGCGCGGGCGGCCGCGCGCCGGCGTGGCTGAGGCGCGTTCCGCGCCGGCCATCTACGTCCTGGCCGGCGCCAACGGGGCAGGCAAGAGCAGCATTGCCGGCGCGATGTTCCGCAAGCGCGGCGCCGACTACTTCAACCCCGACGAGGCCATGCGCGCGATCCTCGCCGCCAACCCCGGCGCTGACCTGGACGCCGCCAACAGCGCCGCGTGGCACGAGGGCCGGCGCCTCCTGGAGCGTGCCATCGCCGAGCGGTTCGACTTCGCCCTCGAGACCACGCTCGGCGGCCAGACCATCACGCGCCTGCTGGAAGCCGCGCTGGCAGCGGGCCTCGAGGTACGGATGTGGTACGTCGGCCTGCGCAACGCCGACCTCCACGTCGCGCGCGTCCGTTCCCGTGTTCGCCGTGGCGGGCACGACATCCCCGAGGAGAAGATCCGCGAGCGCTACGATCAGAGCCGACTCAACCTCGTCCGCCTCCTGCCCAGGCTGACCGAGCTGCGCCTCTACGACAACAGTGACGAGGCCGACCCCGCCGCCGGCGCCGCCCCCGAGCCCAAGCTCGTCCTTCACCTCGTGCGCGGGAAGGTCGCCTACGTCTGCCCGTTGCCTCGCACGCCGCAATGGGCCAAGCCCATCGTCGCCCGCGCGATCCTGCGCACGCGCGGAAAGGGAGCGCCCAGAACGTGACTTGGGCTCCTGACATCGACGCACGGTAGTGAAATGAATCGGGAGGATCGGTGAGGGGACGGGTGTACAAAGCCTGGGTCGCATGGGTGGGTGGGGTCGGTTAGGCTGCAGGGGTGAGGGTGCTGGTCGGGACGAGCGGGTTCAGCTTCAAGGAGTGGAAGGGGTATTTCTATCCACAAGACCTGCCGGCGGCGGGGATGCTGCGGTATTACGCGGAGCGGCTGCCGACGGTGGAGATGAACAGCACCTTCTACCGGATGCCGACGCGGAAGGTGCTGGAGGCGTGGGCGGCAGATGTGCCGCCGGCGTTCCGATTCGTGATCAAGGCGTCGCAGCGCATCACACACATGCGGCGGCTGAGGGACGCGCGCGACAGCGTGACGTTCCTGCTCGACAACGTCGGGGTGCTGGGCGAGAAGCTGGGGCCGGTCCTCTTCCAGCTGCCGCCGAATCTGAAGAAGGACGTGGCGCTGCTGAAGGACTTCCTGGCGGCGCTGCCGGCGTGGCCGCGCGCGGCGTTCGAGCTGCGGCACGCGTCGTGGCGCGACGACGAGGTGCTGGAAGCGCTGCGCGCGCACGGCGCGGCGTTGTGCCTGGCGGAGTCGGACGACGCGGCGGAGCACGACCTGCGCATGGACGCGACGGCGCGCTGGGGATACCTGCGCTTGCGCCGCGCGGACTACGACGACGCGGCGCTGGCGGCGTGGGCGGAGCGGCTGCGCGCGCAGCCGTGGGACGAGGCGTTCGTCTTCTTCAAGCACGAGGACGCGGGCAAGGGGCCGGCGCTGGCGGCGCGCCTCAGCGCTTTGCTCGCTTCGGCGGCGGCTTCGACGCCACCCGCTCCCCCAGGCGGCTGAGGACGCGCGGGAGGTCGGGGCGCGCGTCGAGCACGGGGAGGACGGGGTCGTCGGCCAGGGAGGCGAGACGCGGCAGCAGTGTGCGTATGGTGAAGGCGCGGTTGTCGAGCTTCTCGTCGACCTCGTTCCAGCGCAGCGGCGTGGACACCGGGGCGCCGGGGAGCGGGCGCACGCTGTAGGGCGACACCAGCAGGCGCCCGTGGCCGTTCTGCAGGTAGTCGAGGTAGACGCGCCCGCCGCGGGCGGCGATGACGCGCGCGGTGGTGGCGATGTCGGGGAGCTCGTCCGCGACGACGCGCGAGAGGAGCTCGCCGAGGGAGCGCGACTGCTCGTAGGTGACCTGGCGGCCGAGCGGGAGGAGCACGTGCAGGCCGGTCGAGCCGCTGGTCTTGACGAACGAGGGGAGGTCGATGGAATCGCACAGGGCGCGCACGGCGAGGGCCACCTGCACGACGTGCGCGAACGGCGCGCCCTTGGGGTCGAGGTCGATGATGCACCAATCCGGTGCCTGCAGCGTGGCGATGCGCGACGACCATATGTGCAGCGGAACGGTCCCCATGTTGACGAGGAAGAGGAGCGTCTCGACGTCGTCCGCGACGAAGTAGTCGATCTCGCGCTGGGCGTGCTCGCTCCAGATGCGCTCCAGGCGCACCCAGCCGGGCACGAAGCCGGGGGCGTCTTTCTGGAAAAAGCTCTTTCCCTGGATGCCGTCGGGGAAGCGCGTGAGCACCACGAGCCGGTCGCGCAAGTAGGGCAACAGCCACGGCGAGACGGCGCGGTAGAACTCGATGAGGTCGCCCTTGGTGTAGCGCTCCTCGGGCCAGAAGACCTTGTCGAGGTTGGAGAAGGGGACCTTGCGCTCGAAGGCGGGCTCTGGCTTGGAGCCGGCGGTGGCTGCGGGCGCGGCGGCGGCGTCGGGGTCGGCGTCGGCAGCGGCGTCGGCGTCGGCGTCGGCGTCGGCCTCGGGGTCGGCGTCGGCAGCGGCGCCGGAGGGGACGGCCGCAGGGGGGCGGGGGGCGGCGGGGTCTCGGCGGCAGTCGGCGGGCGGCTTGTCGTCGCGCAGGCGCAGGTAGACGGGGTGGCGGAGCTGTCCGTCGTCGGTCCATTCCTTGAAGCGGACTTCGATGACGAGCTGCGGCTCGACCCAGACGTGGTCGGGGCCGCGCGGGACGAGCACGCCGGCGCAGGCGGGGCCGTCGCGGCGCAGGGCGTCGAGGCGCGCGCGCAGCCGGTCAAGCTCGGCGTCGCTGAAGCCGGAGCCGACGCGGCCGCAGTAGACGAGCACGTCGCCGCCGCCGCTGGGAGCCGCCTCGTAGGCGGCGACGTGGAGCGCGCCGAAGCCGGTGCGCGCGCCGTCGGGGCGCGTGTAGCCGGCGACGACGAGGTCGGCGGTGCGGTCGACGCGTATCTTCAGCCAGTGTGGCGAGCGGCCGGCGCGGTACGGCTGCTCGGCGCGCTTGGCCATGATGCCTTCCAGCCCGCGGCGCTGGACCTCGGCGTAGAGCGCCTCGCCCTGCTCCTCCACGTGGTCGCACCAGCGCAGCGGGCCGGCCCGCGGCAGGAGTCGTCGCAGCAGGCGCTTGCGCTCGACGAGCGGCAGCGGGCGGACGTCGAAGTCCTCGAACGCGACGAAGTCGAACGCGTAGTACGTCGCCGGCAGCTCCACCGCGGCGCGCGCGACGTCGCGCGGGCGTCCGAGCGCCACGCGCTTCTGCAGCCGCTGGAAGCTGGGGCGTGCCTCGGCGTCGAGCACGCACATCTCTCCGTCGAGGACGAGGCCCTCGTAGGGGAGGGCCTTCACGGCGCGCGCCACTTCCGGCCAGGCGGCGGCGGCGTCGCTGCCGCGGCGGTACAGGAGCTGCGCCTCGCCGTTGTCGCGCGCGGCCAGGACCCGATAGCCGTCGTACTTCAGCTCGAAGACCCAGCCGGGCTCGGAGAAGGGCGCGTCGCGCGTTTCGGCGAGCATGAGCCCGACGTCGGCGGCGGCGACGCGGCGGCGCGGCGCGCCCAGGCGCTGCAGCTCGGCGCGCACCTCGTCGGCGGGGCTCTGCCCGTCGCGCAGCTGCTCCAGCGTGAGCCCGGAGAGGATGGACTCGGGCGTCATGGCGCGCGCGCCCTCCGCGCCCGCCCAGGCGTCGGGCTTCTTGATGAGCAGCCACTCCTTGCCGCTGCCCTTCGTGCGCACGAGCTGCCAGCGGCCGCGCAGCTTGTAGCCGCGCAGCTCGAAGAGGATCTTGCCCTTCTCGTAGCCCTGCCAGGGGTCCTCGACGGGGAGCCACTCGCCCTGGTCCCACACGATGACCGGGCCGGCGCCGTAGTTTCCCTTGGGGATGATGCCCTCGAAGCCGGCGTACTCGATGGGGTGGTCCTCGACCTCCACGGCGAGGCGCTTCACGGCCGGGTCGGGCGACGGCCCTTGCGGAACGGCCCACGAGCGCAGCACGCCGGCCCACTCGAGGCGGAAGTCGAAGTGCAGGCGGCGCGCGGCGTGCTTCTGCACGACGAACAGGAGCGGCCCGGCGGGCGCGGCGACGCCGGGGGGGGTGGGCGCGGCGGAGGCGGCGGCGTGGACGGGCTCGCCGATGGGCTCGAGGGTGCGGTCGGCGGAGCGTTTGGCACGGTAGGGCGCGAGCGGATCGCGCGGGTCGGGGTTCAGCGGCTTGTCGGCGGCGGCGGCCGCGTCGCCGGGGGGCGGGGCCTTCGAGCGGGGCGGCATCCTTCGCGGCTCCGCACACATGATAGACTCGACGCCCGACGAAAGGGGGTCCGAATGCGGACCGTGCGGGCGGTGGTGGCGGCGGGGCTGGTGGCGGCGGCGGCGGTGGCGGCGGGCTGCGGGCCGCCCAAGAGCTACGCCGAGCCGGCCGACGTGCCGAAGATCCCGACGCTGAAGAAGCTGATGGACACGCAAGCGACCTACGCCGACGCGCAGTTCAAGAAGATCGGCGCGGCGAGCTACAGCGACGCGGACTTCGCGGCGTTCGCCGACCTGGGGACGCGCATCGAAGCGACGAGCACCCACATCAAGGACTTCTCGATGGGGCCGGACTTCGACAAGCTGGCCGACACGCTCCACGCCAAGGCGGCGGAGCTGTCGAGCGCGGCGGCGGCGAAGGACGGGGCGGCGGCGCGCGCGGCGCTGAGCGGCATGAAGGCGACCTGTAAGGAGTGCCACTCGACTTGGCGGTAGGCGAGCCGCCGCCGGCGGCGGCGCCGGCGCGGCTGCGCGACGTCGTCGACACGTCGCGAGCGGTCCGCGCGGCACCGGGACGGCTGGACAAGCGCGCCCGGATGGCGGAGCTGTTCGCGGCGCTGCCGCCGGGAGATCTGGCGCTGGCAGCGAGCTACCTGGCGGGGGAGATCCCGCAGGGGCGCGTGGGCGTGGGCTGGGCGCAGATCGTCCAGGCCGAGCAACGGCGCAACGGCGAGACGGCGGTGGGCGAGACGCTGTCGCTCTTCGGCGCGGCGGACGGTTCGGAAGGAGGCGCGGGCGGGGGCGCCGGCGTGGGCGGAGGTCCGAGCGCAGGCGGCGACGCCGGGCCGCTGACGCTCGGCGAGGTCGACCGGGTGCTCGGCGAGATCCAGCGCGTGGCGGGGGCGGGCGCGGCGCGCCGGCGGGCCGCCAAGCTGGCGGGGCTGATGGCGCGCGCCACGCCGGAGGAGCGCGAGTTCCTCGGCGCGCTGCTGGTGGGGGAGCTGCGCCAGGGAGCGCTGCGCGCGCTGGTGATCGAGGGGCTGGCGGCGGCGCTCGGAGTGGACGGCGAGGCGCTGCGCCGCGCCTGCATGTTCGCGCCGTCTCCGGGCGCCGTGGCCGAGGCGGTGCAGCGCGAAGGCGCGGCGGCGCTGGCGCGCTTCGGGGTGGCGCCGCTCGTCCCAGTGGAGCCGATGCTTGCCGCTTCGGCGGCGACGGTGGAGGAGGCGCTGGCCGACATGGCGGCCGGCGTCGCGAAGGCGGCCGACGAAGCGGCCGCAGTGGCGAAGGTGGCCGACGGGGCGGCCGAAGTGGCGGCCGAACTGGCGAAGGTGGCCGACGGGGCGGCCGAAGTGGCGGCCGAACAGGCGATCGAAGTCCCGAAGGTGGCCGACGGGGCGGCCGAAGTGGCGATCGAAGCGGCGGCCGAAGTGGCGGCCGCAGTGGCGATCGAATGGAAGCTCGACGGCGTGCGCATCCAGCTCCACCGCGCCGGGGACGAGGTGCGCGTGTTCACGCGCAGCCTGCGCGACGTGACGCAGGCCGTGCCCGAGCTCGTGGCGCTCGCGCGGGCGCTCGACGCCGAGACCTTCATCCTCGACGGCGAGGTCGTGGCCGTCGACGCCGCCGGCCGCCCGCTCCCCTTCCAGGACCTCATGAGCCGCTTCACGAACGAAGCGGGCGAGAAGACGCCGCTGCGGGCGCTGTTCTTCGACGTGCTCTACCTCGACGGCGTGTCCCTGCTCGAACGCCCCTACCGCCTGCGGCGCGCCGCACTGGAGCATCTGTGCGAGCCGCGCCAGACCGTCTGGCAGCGCGTCGTCGCCGACCCCGCCGCGGCGAAGGCGGCGTTCGACGAGGCGCTCGCCGCGGGGCACGAGGGCGTCGTCGTCAAGGCGCTCGGCGCGCCCTACGCGGCGGGAAGGCGCGGCGCGCACTGGCGCAAGGTGAAGCCGTCGGTGACGCTCGACCTCGTCGTCCTCGCCGTCGAATGGGGACACGGCCGCCGCCGTGGCCTGCTGTCGAACCTGCACCTGGGGGCGCGCGTGCCGGCGGCGGCGCCGGGCGAGTCGGACCGCTTCGCGATGCTGGGGAAGACGTTCAAGGGCCTCACCGACGAGATGCTGCGCGCGCAGACCGACGACCTCTTGGCGCTGGCGGTGGACAAGGGCGAGCACGTGGTGCGCGTGCGCCCCGAGCGCGTCGTGGAGATCGCGTTCGACGAGGTGCAGCGCTCGCCGCGCTACGACTCCGGCCTGGCGCTGCGCTTCGCCCGGGTGAAGCGCTACCGCCCTGACAAGCGCGCCGCCGAAGCGACGACGCTCGACGAGATCAAGGCGATCTTCGAGCGGAAGCGCGGCGGCGCCTGAGCGCGACGGACGCGAACACCGCGGCCAACACGGCGGCCGCACCGCCGCCGGGTCCAGCGCCGGCGCTACCGTCCGCGCCGCGGCCCGTGCGGACGCGGCAGCCGCAGCCACCCACCACCACGCGCGGTACCCCTTCCACGACCGGCAAGCCACCGTCGCTCGGGGCGCAGAGCTCGTCGGTCAGGCCGTTGCAGTCGTCGTCGACGCCATTGCCGCACGTCTCCGCCGCGGCCGGCGCCGCGCCGTCGCATGCGCCCCACGTCGCGCCTGCGCACGTCTGCAGCCCCGCGCACGCGCCCAGCCCGCACACTTGCATCGCTCCGTCCGTGCACGGAGGACACGCGCCGCAGTCGCCCGCGCAGCTCGCGCACGTCTCGCCCGCCTCGCAGGCGCCGTTGCCGCAGGCCGGCGGGCAGGCGCCGCAGTCGGCCGCGCAGTTCGAGCAGGTCTCGCCCGCGCCGCACGTGCCGTCGGGGCAGTTGGGGCTCTCGCACGAGGCCGGCGACTGCGTGGTGACGTAGTCGCCCGCGCCGCACGCCGTCCCGCCCGACACCGTGAAGCGGTAAGAGCCGCTCGACGGGTAGGTGACGAGCCCGCCCCCCGCGTCGTTCGCCAGGAAGTAGTACTCGTGGCACCCGCCGGCGAGCGATGTCGTGTACAGGTACGTGCGGTTGCCGCCCGTGCCCAGCTCCGTCGTCATCGGGTAGCAGGTCCCGTCGATGACCACGCTGATCGTCGACGGCGGCCCCGCGCCGTCGTAGTAGTTCGCGTAGAAGGTGAACGACGTACCGGCGCCGCCCGTCTCCGGGTAGTGGATGCCGGACGGGATGCGCGGGATGGTCACGGGCATCGAGCCCAGGTCGGAGAAGAAATAGCCGGACCAGCAGCCGCCGCCGGCCTGGTAAGAGCCGGGGCCGACGACGGTGTTGGCCCCGTCCGTGAGGATCAGGCGGTGGCCCTCGCCGGTGGCCGGGCACTCGGTGATCCAGCCTTCGACCGCCGTCCAGGAGTCGGAGTAGCCGGCGGCGCCGACTTCGCCGCTCGCGGAGGTGAAGCCGAAGTAGCTGGTGCGTGTCCACGGGTCGGTGCCGCAGCCGCCCAGCGTGGCGCACGACCAGCACTCGGTGCCGGCCATGCAGGCGCACGCCGCCGCGCCGTCGCACATCGTGGCTTCGATGTCGCTGCGCAGCGTGCAGAAGGAGTCGTGGCTCAGCCCGCCGCCGTTCAGCAGCAGGTTGCGGCAGTGGAAGCGCGCCGCCTGCGCGGCGTCGAAGTTGTAGACGAGCGGCGGGCTGGCCGTGCGCACGGTGGAGCAGCTCGACGAGGTGCCGAGGCCGACGTTGTTGGGGTCGGCGCGGCCGCGGTTGATGGCGACGAGCTGCAGGCGCTCGTCCCAGCTGGGGTAGCCGCTCATCGGCACGCCGGCGAGCGCGGCGGCGGCGACGCCCGGAGGGGCTGCCTCGTCGCCCGGCGCGGCGAGCGCGGGGTCGCCGGTGTCCTGCGGGTCCGGCGCGACGCAGGCTGCCGCAGCCGCTGCGCCCGCCGCGAGCGTCGCAAACACGCCGACCCGCGCGAGGCCGCCGTTGCGCATGAACCCTCCTGCCGTGCCGGATCCTGGCGCGCGCAGCATAGCGCGCGGCGGGGTCCGCCGGATAGGCGCATGGGCTCGCCACGGGGCATGGTGTACGATCCGGCGCGATATGGCCAGGCGGGTGGCAGTGCTGGCGGCCTTGGTGGCCGCGACCGTCACGGGGGCGAGCGCGCCGGCGCCGGCGACGGCAGCGGCGGCGACGCCGGCCGCCGCCAAGAAGACGACCGTGACGGTCTTCCGCTTCGTCGGCCCCGGCGCCGAGGCGCTCTATGCCGCGGTGGTGAAGGCGCTGGCGGCGAGCGGCAAGGTGAGCCTCGTCTCGCGCGACAAGTTCCTGGCCGCGGCGAAGAAGGCGAAGATCCCCGCGGCGGCGCTGACCAGGCCTGCCGACATCGCACGTGCCGCGCGCGCGGCCCGGGTAGACGCCGTCGTGCGCGGGGTGGTGGTCAACGTAGGCGGGCGGGCGGTGCTGCGGCTGGAGTCGTTCGGCGCCGCGGGCGGCGCGACGCTGTGGAGCGCCGACCTCCCACTGGCGGGCGGGCGGCTCGGCAAGTCGGAGGCGCGTGTCAGCGGCGAGCTGGCCGCCGCGCTCGCCGCCGCGGGCCCCGCTCGGCGTCCTACGGGCGGCGCCGCCGCCGGCGGCACGCCGCTCGGGCCGCCGCCCGCGCTCGAGCCCTCCGGTGGCGCAGTGGTCCCCATTCCTGGCGGCGAGGGCGAGGGCGAGGGCGGCGGCGAAGGCGACGGGACGGACGATCGCCCCGGCCGTGTCCGCGCCGTGCGACTGGAGGGGGGCGCGGGGCTCCTGTTCCGCAAGCACCGCGCGTCGAGCCCCGGCTTCTCCTCCACGCGTCCCGATCTGTGCGCGGGCTTCGTCTGTTTCTCCGTCGCGCCCTTCGCCGCCGCCTACGGCGCGGTCGACCTCCACCCGGGCGCCTTCGCCGGCGACGGGCCCTGGGCCGTGCCGGGGCTCGAGGTGCGCTACGTGCAAGGCTTCCTGCCCGGGCGCTACGAAGCGCTCGACCCGGCGACCGGGGAGTTCGCCCCGACGGACGTCTCGGTCGGCTACCGCGAAGTGGTGACGCGCGTGCACGGTGAGCTCGCGCTGGGCGGGCGGCTGCCGACGCTGGAGCCCGCCGCAGGGATTGGCGCGCTCGACCTGCGCGTCGGGCCGAACGCGCTCGGGCTGGTGAGCCTCTTCTACCTGTACGGCAGCGCGGGGCTACGCGTGAGCGAGCCGCTGGTCCCGGGACTCCTGGCGCTGTCGGTCGCCGGCGAGGCGAGGCTGGTGCTCGACGTCGGCGCTGACGCCGAGGACGCCTACGGCGCCTTCGCGCCGGGGCGCAGCCTGGGCTGGTCCGCCGCCGCGGAGGTCGTCGTCACGCCGCTTGCGTTCCTGCGCCTGAGCGCGGGCTGGAGCTGGCAGCGGACGACCGCGCACTTCCGCGGCACGGGCACGAGCGGCCAGCCGGACGTGCGGCTCGTCGACTCCATTCACGCCCTGACGGTCGGCGTCGGCGTCGTCTTCCCGTAGAATGACGCCGGCGCGCTTCCGCATGAAACTGGCGGGTCGATGTGGGGTGATGTAGGATAATCAAATGGTGGCACGCGCAATCGGCACCGGGACCATCTCCTTCGGACTGGTCTCCATTCCCATCAAGCTCTTCTCCTGCAGCCAGCCCTCCTCGGGCGTGTCGTTCAACATGCTCCACGGCAAGTGCAAGTCGCGCCTGAAGCAGCAGTACATCTGCCCGCGCGACAACAACGAGGTCGTGGGGCGCGAGGACATGGTGAAGGGGTACGAGTTCCAAAAGGACCAGTACGTCGCCTTCACCGAAGAGGAGCTCAAGCAGCTGGCCGAGGAGTCGACGAAGTCGATCGACATCACCGAGTTCGTACCGCTCGCGAAGGTGGACCCGGTCTATTTCGACGGCGCCTACTACCTCGGCCCCGACAAGGGCGGGGCGCGCGCCTACAGCCTGCTGGCGGAGGTGATGCGCCGCACCAGCCGCTGCGCGCTGGCGAAATGGGCGGCGCGCGGCAAGCAGTACCTGGTGCTGGTGCGTCCCACGGCCGACGGGCTGGTGATGCAGCAGCTCCTCTACGCCGACGAGGTGCGCGCCTTCAGCGAGGTGCCGCTCGACCGCACCGACGTGCGCGAAGCGGAGCTCAAGCTGGCGATGCAGCTCGTCGAGCAGATCTCCAGCGACGAGTTCCATCCGGAGAACTACGAGGACGGCGTGAAGAAGCGCATCCTCGAGGTCATCCAGCGCAAGGTCGAGGGGCAGGAGGTGACGGCCGCGGCGACCGAAGAGCCGCGCGCCCAGATCATCGACCTCATGGAGGCGCTCAAGGCGAGCCTCGGAGCGAAGGCGGCCGCGGCGGCGGCGGGGTCGGACGCGGCAGGTGGGCCTCCGGGGGCGGGCGCGCGCGCGGCCGCGGCGCCGGCCCCGGCGGCGGGCGAAGACGAGGAAGAGGAGTCGGCCGCGCGCAAGCCGGCCAAGCGCGCCGGCGGCGGGCGCGAGGCGGCGGGGCAAGAGGGACGGCCGCGCGCCGCCGGACGCGGCGGCGGGCGCGGCGGATCTTCCAAGTCGTAGCCGACCGTGGTACGCCGCGCGCGGCGGGGCACGCGTTCCGCCGCGGCGCGATGGCGAAGAGCACCTTCACGACGGGATACACGGCGCGCGACGTGGCGCGGCTGCTCGGGCTTTCCCTGGCGCAGCTGCGCGCC
>DASYRF010000095.1:0-31369 GCA_036004705.1 Myxococcota bacterium | reverse complement strand
GGACGGGCCGAACGAGATCCGGCGTGAGGCTGGCGCCTCGCCCTGGGTCGTTCTGGCGCGGCAGTTCAAAGGCGTCTTCGTCCTGTTGTTGCTCTGCGCCACGGTCATATGCACCGACAAGACCGGCACGTTGACCACCGGCGTCATGACCACCCGCGAGCTCTGGGGCCCGGATCACCGCGCGCTCCTCTTCGCCGGAGCGGCATGCGCCGATGCGGATCTGGGCGAAGGCGCTCGCGGCGCCACGGGCGATCCGACGGAGTTGGCCATCCTGGCCGCCGCCGCGGAGCGTGACATCCGGCGTGCCGACATCGAGCGCGACCGTCCGCGCGTGGCGGTGGAGCCGTTCGACCCCGCCACGAAGCGCATGGGGATCGCACGTGCTGACGGACGGATCTACGTGAAGGGCGCCGTGGAAGCGGTGCTCCCGCTTTGCGCCGACGGCACCGCCGGCGCCGCCGCCACGAACGCCGACATGGCCGCGCGCGGACTGCGTGTGCTGGCGGTGGCGGCCGGGTCGGGCGCCGAGCCCCGCGGCCTGCAGCTCCTGGGGCTCGTCGGCATCGCCGATCCGCCGCGCAGCGAGGCCGTCGCGGCCGTCGCCCAGGCGCGCGCTGCCGGCATTCGCACCGTGATGATCACCGGCGACCATCCGGCCACCGCCCGGGCGATTGCGCGCGAGATGGGACTTGCGCGCACGGCGGAGGAAGCGGCGGAGGTGGTGCATGCGCGCGCCACGCCGGAGGACAAGCTGCGCATCGTGCGCGCTTGGAAGGAGAAGGGCGCCGTCGTGGCGATGACCGGCGACGGCGTGAACGACGCGCCGGCGTTGCGCGAAGCGCACATCGGCATCGCGATGGGCAAGACTGGCACCGAGGTCACGCGTGAAGCCGCGGACATGATCCTGGCCGACGACGACTTCGCCAGCGTCGTGGCCGCCGTGCGTGAAGGGCGCGGCATCTACGACAACATCCGCAAGACCCTCGTCTACCTCCTCGCGGGCAACACCGGTGAGCTTGCGGTGATGCTCGGCGCCGGCCTGCTCGGGCTGCCGATCCCGCTGCTGCCGCTGCAGCTCCTGTGGATCAACCTCGCGACGGACGGGTTGCCGGCGCTGGCCCTCGTGATGGACCCCTCGGACGCCGACGTGCTGGCACGCCCTCCGCGCCGCCCGGACGAGCCCATGCTCGGGCGCACGCAATGGGCCTACGTGCTTTTCACCGGCCTGCTCGAGGCCAGCCTGGCGCTGGCCATCTATGCCTGGGCGTACCGCGCGCGTGGGCTCGCCGAGGCGCGCAACCTCGCCTTCTCCGTGATCGTCTTCGCCGAGCTCTTCCGCGCTTTCGCTGCGCGCAGCCCCACGCGCCTTTTCTGGGAGGTGGGGGCGTTCACGAACGTGCGGCTACTCGCGGTCGTCGCGGTCAGCGTCGCCATGCAGCTCGCATTGCACCAGTGGTCCGTGGCGCGGCGTCTTTTCGACCTCGTGCCGCTCACGTTCGGCGACTGCGCGCTCACGTTCGGGCTCGGGCTCGTGCCCGTGTCGCTGCTTGAGCTCGCCAAGCTGGCGCGGCGCGTCGGCGCAGGGCGCGCTGGTACGCCCGGGCGTTCGGCGCCCGCGGCGGAAGGGCGCTAGGGCATACGCTGTGACATCAGCGCTGACAGTAGATCGGTGGACGTGACGATGCCGACGACGATGTCGCCGTCCTCGACCACCGGCAGGGCGTCGATCTTGTTCTGGAGCATCAACCTGGCGGCGAGGGCGACGGTGGCGTCGGGAGGCACCGTGATCACCTGGCGCGACATCACGTCCTTCACGGCCAGCTTCTCCTCCAGCAGGTACATGTCCTGCAGCGACCAGAGCCGGCCGTGGGTGGCGGGCCGGCGGAGATCGCGGTCCGTCACGATCCCGACGAGCTTGCCGCCGATGTCGCCACCTTCCATCACCACGAGGTGGCGAAGGTCGCGCTGGTACATGAGGTTGAACGCATCGAGGATCGGCGTGTTAGGGGCGACGCGGATTACCGGTTGGCTCATGACGGCGCGCACCAAGTCCTTGGCGTTTGTTCTCTTGGCCTCAGATTCAGAGAGCGTGGCTTGCATGGCTACCTCCATCCCGATCGTGTGCAACGTTCGTGCCCGCGCGTCAGGACCCGGCGAAACGACACTTCACAAACGAGCCGTACCCGGTCGCGTCGAGCGAGAGCATTCGGGCGTGCGGACATACGGCGCAGGTGTCCACCGGGACCAGCATGCGCGTCGCGGGGCAGTGCACGATCAGGCGCTCGGGCCCGATTCCCGGCGCGCTCTTCAGTCGCCGAACCCGCAGGAGCTCCCTGTCCGGTGCGTTCATCGGTCCTCCACCAGCAGGGAGAGCAAGCGCAATGCCGGAGCGCCGGAGGTGATTCCCCAGGCGCGGCGCGCCCTACGCGCGCAACCGATGCGAACGCGGGCGAGGGCGCGCAACCGTTTCGCCTGCGGGAGCCCCGGGGGCCGGGCCGTGGCGGGGCGCGGCCGCCGTTGGCATCGCGCCGGGGCGTGACGTATTCTGCGCGCATGGCGGCCGGCGAGGGTATCCGTGAGGCGTGGATTCGCGTGGTCGGAATTCCCGAGGCGGCGGCAGAAGGTGGCGCCTTGGCGGGCGCCTACGCCGCGATGCGCACGGCGGGCACGGACCGCCCGGCGGTCTACACGACGCCCAGCGGCGACGCGCCGAACATCGTCCGTTGCCACGGATTGGACCCCGAGGGGCTGCGCCTCGCCTTCACGCTCTCCACGGCTTTGCATTGGGCCGACGGGGCGCTTCCCTGGCGCCTTCGCGAGATGATCAATACGGTCACCTCGCGCGCGAACGACTGTTTCTATTGAGTGTCCTGTCACGCAGAGTTTCTGCGTGTCGCTGCCGATTCCGCCGCGCTGGCAGGCGCCGTGCGCGACGATCACCGGCACGCCGGGCTGCCGGACGGCGAGGTGGCGTTGCTGGACTTCGTCGAGACCGTGACGCTGGCGCCCTTCACCGTCGGCGCGGCGCACTGGGCCGGGCTGCGCGCGCACGGCTGGAGCGACGCCGAGATCGCGCGCGCCGCGCTGGGGTCGGCGCACTTCAACTACCTCAACCGCGTCGCCGACGGCGTGGGCATTCGCCTCGACTTCGCCGCCAGCGGGCACCTGACACCGCCGTCCGCGCCGCCTCGTTCCGCGCCGCCGCGCTTCGCGGCCCCCGGCGCCCCCGCGGCGTTCCTGGCGAGGGGTGCCGGCGCGCACGCGGCCGGAGCGGACGCCGCCGCGGGGCTCGCGTCCGATGAGGCGCCCGAGCTCGTGTCCGCCATCGCCTTTCTCCCCGCGGTCGCGCGTCTCGTCCGCGACTGGCGCCGCTACCATCTCGCCGGCACGCCCGCTCTGCCCGATGCTCTGCGGGCACGCATCGCCCTGTACTGCGCTGCGCTCGCCAACTGTGAGCCTTCGGCGCGGTGGGCGCGCTTGCGGGCCGAACGGCTCGGCGTGGACGGCGCCGTGCTCGACGCGCTGGCGGCCGGTGCCGCAGACGACTCGGACGAGGGCGGGCGCGAGCGCGCGGTTCTGGATCACGCGCGCCGTCTGACCCTGGAGCCGGCCGCGGCCCGCGAGGAGCACGTCGCCGCGTTGCGTACGCTCGGCCTCGACGACCGCGACGTCCTGCAGCTCACGATGCTCGTTGCTTACCTGTCGTTCGAGCACCGCGCCGTTCTTGCGCTGGGCGCCGGCGGCCGCGACTGACGACCCGGCGCCGCGCCGCTACGTGCGCTGCTTCTGGTAGGTGCCGACCAGCTCCGCCTGCCCTAGGACGTGGCCCTGCATGGCGCGCTCGAGCGCGGCCTTGTCGGGCGTGCCCAGGTCGGGCAGCACCACGTCCAGCGCATACAGCTTGTGGAAATAGCGGTGGCGGCCGATGGGCGGGCACGGCCCGCCGTAGCCCGTGCGCTTCCAGTCGTTGAGCCCGTCGCGCGTGCCGGGCGGCAGCCGCTCGACCGCCTCGGTGAGGCCGGATGCACTAGTCGGGATGTTGTAGAGCACCCAGTGCACCCACGTCATGCGTGGCGCCTTCGGGTCGGGGGCGTCGGGGTCGTCGACGATGAGCGCCAGGCTCTTGGCGTCGCCGGACACGCCCGACCACGACAGCGCCGGCGAAACGTCGTCCCCTTCGCAGGTGTGCTTCATGGGGATCGCGCCCATCGGCTTGAAGGCGGGAGAGGTCAGCACGAGCATGGGGCCTCCTTCCTGGATCGCGGCGGCGGCCGCCGCGGGCGTGCATGCGCCCGCACTCAGGCATACCGCCAGCCCCGCGCTCAGGACAAGCGCGCGCATCGTGTCCATGTCTCCTCCTCAGCGCGGCGACGGACCTGGAGGCTCCGGCCGGGCGGTGAGCGCCGAGCCCTCCGGCTCGGAGGTCTCGGGCCGCGCGGACGTCGAGGCCAGGTCGGTGCGCTTCCCGACGGCGCGCGGGCAGCCGGCGAGGCTCAGGAGCAGCAATGACAGAAGGATCGCTCGCACGAGCATGATCACCTCCCGGGACGGTCGAGCGACCGCCCCGATAGAACGTACGGCGGTCGCGGCGCGCGACCACCGAGTGGTCTGACTTGCGTCGCATCGGCGTGACGGTGCGCCCGGCGGCGCGCGCCGGCGCCCCGCTGGCGCGTCCGCTTGACGTGCGCAGCCAGGTGCGGTGCGATCCAAGACAGAGCACCGCTTGACGGCACCCGCAAAACGGATACTCGTGGTGGAGGACGACGACGTCGGCGCGCGCGTGCTCCACGATCTGCTCGTGGCGCACGGCTACGAGGTGGAAACCGCGCGCACGGGGTCGGCGGGGCTGGAAGCCTGGAAGCAGGAGCGCTGGGATCTGATGATCGTCGACGTGCTCCTGCCGGTGATGAACGGCTTCGAGCTGTGTCGCATGGTGAAGAGCGCTCGTCCCGGACCCGCCACGCCCGTCATCCTCATCAGCGCCGCCTACAGGCACCCAGAGCGCGATCCGGCTTATGCGCGGCGGGCGTTGGGGGCGGACGCCTATTTGTGCAAGCCGTTCGAGCTGGACGACCTGCTGACCCAGGTGCACGCGCTGGTCGGCGAGGCGTAGCGCCGCCGCGCGCCCGCGGCGCCCCGCACCGGGCCATGGCTTACCCGCCCTTCATCGCGGCGATCGCGCGGCCGGCCGACCGGCACAAGCTTTGGTTCAGCGTCACGTCGGGGTACGCGCTGGCAGCGCTGTTCGCCGCGCTGGCGGCAGCGGCGCAGGCGCTGGGCGCCATCCACTTCGACGCGCGCTTCTACGCGCTGGTCGCCTTCAAGGTCGTTGCCAATACGCTGGCGTTGTGGAGCCTGCGCGCCGACCGCCTCGTGGTCGAGGCGGCCACGTTGAACGTGATCGCCGACGCGCTGGCGATGACGGGCGCGATCTACCTCACCGGCGGTGTCGTCAGCCCACTCATCGCGATCTATTCGATCGAGATCACCGTGATCGCGCTGCTGACGAACCTCGGCGTGACGATCCTGATGGCCGCAGGGTTGCTCCTGCTGTTCGCGGCCATGGCCGCGGCCACGTACTTCGGCGCGCTGCCCTACGTGCCGGCACCGTCGCCGCTGCCGGAGGCGCCGCGCCTGGTCGCTGCCGGCATATTGAACGCCGCGTTTGTGCTGGGGGTGCCGACCTTCTTCTGCGCGCTCATCGTACGCCTCCTGCGGCGCCGCGAGCGGGCGCTGGTGGAGCGCACGGAGGCGCTCGTGGAGGCCAGCCGCGCCAAGAGCCAGTTCATGGTCAACGTCACCCACGAGCTCCGCACGCCCATTCACGGCATCTGCGGCTTGAGCGACCTGGTCTCTACCGAGGTCTACGGGCCCGTCACCGCGCGCCAGCGTGAGGCGCAGGCGGACATCAAGCGCAGCGCGCAGGGTCTGCTGCGCCTGGTCGACGACCTCTTGACGCTGGCGCGCAGCGACGCCGGGCGGATTGCCTTGGAGCCCGGCGAAGTGGATCTCGGCGAGCTGGTGGACGGTGTGGTCGGCGTCGTGCGCTGGATGCAGGGCACCCGTGCGTTGGAGCTGGGCGTCGCGCTGGAGCCGGAGCTGCCGCACCTGTGGACCGACCGCGCCAAGCTCAACCAGGTGCTGCTGAACCTCATGACCAACGCGGTGAAGTTCACGCCAGAAGGCGGGCGCATCGACGTTCGCGTGCGCCGCGCCGGCGGCGACGGAGACGATGCGGTGACGATCGCGGTGAGCGACACCGGGCCCGGCATCCCCCCGGCCGCGCGCGCGCGCATCTTCGACGACTTCTGGCAGGCCGACGGCTCGCCCGAGCGCGCGTACGGCGGCGCCGGCGTTGGTCTGGCGGTGGTACGGCGGCTGCTCGTTCTGCTGGACGGCCGCATCGACGTCGAGAGCGAGGAGGGCCGCGGCTCGACGTTCACCGTGTGGCTGCCGGTGCGCGCGAATCCCACCGCGGCGGGCGACGGCGGCGCGCCGTCGCCGCGGCGCTAGCGGGCCGAAGTCACGTCTGGCCGGCGGGCTCGTCGGGCTCGCGCGCCGGGTCCCGCGCCGGCAGCACGTCGCGCGCCCAGTCGGCGCGCTTCCAGCCGGGGACCGGCGGCTGAGAGCCCTCGTGCGGAACGTAGGGAGAGCGCTCCTCGGTTCGCATTCGATGCACGTAGCGCGGGCAGTTTGGATAGGCGGCGCGAACGTGCACGCGCACGACGAGCTGGGCGCCGGGCCAGCCCGCCAGCAACGGGTCTTCCTCGTGCAGCGTGGCGTCGCCCTCGACGCGCAGGCGTCGCGGCTCGGCGAAGCTGATGAACAGCAGCCCCACGTGCGGATTCTCGAGCACGTTTCCGAGCGAGCGGAACATGCCGTTGCCGTCGTAGTTGGGGAACGCCAGAGTGCGCTCGTCGACGACGCGCACGAAGCCGGGGTCGCCGCCCTTGTACGAGCAGCTCGGTCGCCCCTGCGCATCGGCGGTGGCCAGAAAGAAGAAGTCCATGCCCTCGATGAGGGCGCGCTCCTCGCTCCCGAGGCGGTCCTTCACGAGCCGCTCGGCAATGCGGTCCGCCAGCCGCCGCGTGTCGAACCGATCCTGCAGGCGCCGGCTGCCTGCGTGGTAGGCGTCGCTCATGCCTCATCTTACTACCGGTCCGACGGGCCCGGCGCGGGCAGGGTGGCGTCAGCGCGCGTGGCAGGGCGCGCAGGCCGCGTCGGTCAGGGCGCCACAAGGCGGGGCGGAGGCGTGGGGCGAGCCGCCGGGTCCGCCGGGCGAGTGGCAGCCGACGCACGAGGTGCCGTCGCCGTGGCACGCGGCGCAGGCGACCACGTCCCGGCGCGCCGCCTCGCCGTGAAGGTTGCCTCCGAGTCCGGCGGGCACGGTCACCCAGCCGGGCGGGTGCGGCGACAGGCCGCGCGGGCCCGAAGCGCTCGTCGGCCCCAGAGCCGCAACGCCGGCGGCGGTGTGGCACGACACACACTCGCTCTGCACGTGACAGCCGAGGCACCGCTCCGGAGCTCGCCGCGCGTCGGCGTCGTGGATCGACACGTACTCGGCGCCGTGAGCGACGGCCCGCAGCGTCTCGGCGGGCCAAAGGCGCGCCTCCGCGAGCGGCGCGCTGGTGTCGTGGCAAGAGCCGCAGAACGGGCGGGCGTGGCAGCTGGCGCATGTCTCGCCGGTGTCGGCGCTGCGCGCCGCCGCGCCGTGGCTGCGGCGGAAACCGGCGCCGTGGGCGTCGTGCGAGGCGGGTACGGTGGCGCCGGGCCCAACAGTGCGGTGGCAGCTCAGGCACGCCAGCGCCTCGGTCGCCCCGCCGTGGCAGTCCATGCACCCCTTCACCATCGAGGCCGCGTGGTCGGCGTGCGTCGCGCTGCGCGCAACCGCCGAGTGGCAGCGCATGCAATCGCCCGCGAAGCGCGCGGCGTGTGCGGCGTGATCGAAGCGCAGGGGAGCGGGCGATGCGCGCAAGGCGCCCGGCACGGCGACGCGCGCGGCGTCGTGGCAACGCTCGCAGCCGGTGCCTCCCAGCAGTGTGTCGCGGTGGTCGAAGCGCGGCGCCAGGCCCAGTCGGTCGCATCCACCCGCCGAGCCTGACGCGGCAGAAAGGACGGCGCCGGTGGCGAGCCAGGCGAGCGTGCGGCGCCGGCGGCTAGCGCACCACATCGTAGCTCCCCTCTAGCGTCATCCCGGCGCTGAGCCCGTAGACGAGCCAAGGCGTCGAGGCCCAGCCGCCGTCCGCTCCGACGCGCAGCCACGGCGTGGCGCGCCAGAGCGCCGCGAGCCGCACTGCGCCGGTGAAGGGCGAGCCGCCGTGCGCCGGCGGCGCGTCGCGCAAGTAGAACGTGCCGTCGAGCGACGCCGAAGCCAGGGCATTGCCGGCGCGGAGCCCGAGGCGCGCGACGAGGTAACCGCCCGAGGGCGTCGCCAGCCAGCCGACGTCGGCGTCGACCGCCGGGCGCAGACCGCCGGCCAGCGTCAAGCGCGCGCGCACACGGGCGTCCATGCCCGGGCCGTCCTCGAACAGGATGGCGGAGGCATCGGCGCCGACGCGCAGAACGCCCAGTGCCGCGAGCGCTGAAGCGAAGGCTTCGTCGCGCGGCGGCCCGGCGAACGCGCGTAGCAGCGAATCGCGCGGTAGCAGCAGATCGGGCCGCACGCGCTGCACGCCGGCCGCGAAGTTGAGGCGCCCGACCGCCGCCGAGACGCTCGCCGCCGCGCTGGCGAGGTCGCGTGCGTCCGGGTCGTAAGCGGCGCGCGCCAGCACCGCGGCGGGGCCGAGCGCTAGCGCGGTGTCAACGCCGAGCCAGGTGCGCTCGCCCGCCAGGTGAGACAGCGCGATGCCCAGCGCCAGCGCGCGCAACGGGCGCAGGTCGGCGCGCGCCATCAGCAGCAGCGGGTGCGCCGCACGCGGGTCTACGTCGGTCACGAAGGGCCCAGGCCCGACCCAGGCCGGCGGCGCTGCCGCGCCTACGAACGCCGTGAGCTTGAGCGCCGGCGCCACGCGGAAGGTCAAGCGCAGCCCGTCCCCGCGCTCCAGGCGTCCGGTGCCGAGCGCCAGCAGCTGCCGCCCGAGCGTGGCCGCCAGCGGCGACCCCGGCGCCTGCCAGTCCAGAGTGGCGATCGCCAGCGCGGCACCGCTGCCCGTGCCGCCACCGCTGCCCGCACCGAACCCCTCGGCGCCGGCGGCGCCAGGCGCCCGCACGTCGGTCATCAAATAGCCGCGCACGCGCAGCGCCCAGCCCTCCGCGGGCCGCCCAGCGTCCGCCTCCACCATGCTCACCCAAGGGGCGGCGAGGCGGATCGTCGTGCCTTCGTCGGCGAGCGACACCTCCGGCAGCAGGACGAGCCGTGTCACCACGCGCGCGCTCGCCCAGCCGTCCGCGGCGCCGGCGGGTGCGGCAGCGGCCAGGATCGCCGCGAGAGCCAGCGGGACCGCGGCGCCTGAGGGCGGTGCGCTGCGCGCGGGGCCGCTCACAGGTTGAAGTCCACGACGCCGTTCACGTGCCGCGTGGGATCGATGATGCGGCCGAGCGCGTCGATCACCGCCGAGTGGCACAACGCGCAGTTGCCGTCCGGCACGGGAAGGTGGCCGGTGGGCGGGAAAGCGTGGCACGTGCCGCAGCCCACCTCGTTGGGCGCCGCGCTCACCCAGCGCGGCGCCGTGTTCGAGCCGCCGCCCAGCGTCGCGCCGTGGCAGTAAGTGCCGCTGCAGCGGAGCCCGTCGTATGCCGGCGTCGCCCCGTCCACGAGCGCGCGCCCCCCGAACGTGACTTCTGCGGGCGGGCCGTCGTCGAGGTGCCCCGGGTCGCCCGCCGCTGCCGGCACCACGTGGCAGTCCGTACACGCGACGGCGGCGCCCAACGCGCCGCCCGACAGGTGCACCGCGTGGAACCCCACGCCCGGATCTTCGGGATCTGTGCTCCCGTCGAGCGCAGGCCCGGGCGCGCCCAGCGGTCCTGTGCCGTGACATGTGTCGCAGCGGTCGAGGTCGACCAGCTCCACGACGCCGTCGAGGTGGCGCGCCGGGTCGAGGATGGTCGTCTCGTCCGCCACGCCGTCGTGGCACTCGCGGCAGCGCGTGCCGCCGTGCATCGGCGGCGGCAGGCCGTGACAGTCGCCGCAGCGCACGCTCCCCACGGCGTCGGTCCAGCGTGGCGCCGCCGTCCCGCCGTGGCAGTAGGTGTTGCGGCAGGTGCCGGTGGCGGCTTCGTAAGACGGCGTGGCTGCCGTCGCCCCGCCGGCTAGGGCCAGCCCGCCGAACGTCACGTGCGCGCGCGGCTCGTCGCCGGCCGGGTGTCCGTCGCCTCCGCCGGCGCCCGCCGGCACGACGTGACAGTCGTCGCAAGCGAGGGCCGGGCCGAAGGCGCCCGTCGCCAAGTGCGCGTCGTGCGCGCCCACGCCGGGATCGTCGCGGCCCGTGGCGCCGGCCAGCCCGGGCGGGGGCGCCGGGTCGTCTCCGCTGCCGTGGCAGAACCCGCAGCTCGATGGCGGCGTCAAGTCGTGGCAGCCCTGCTGCGTGCAGGCGGGCGCGGTGCTCGACCCGCGGTCGTCCTCGCCGTGGCAGGCGCGGCATTCATCGAGCACCCAGGCCACGCCGGCGACGTACGCTCCGTGGAAGTCGGGCGACTCTTCGTCCGCCCAGCCGGCCGGGTGAATGCCACTCGCCGTCACGCCGGGGCGCGGTACGCGCGCCTCCCCGCAACCTGCCAGCGTGGCCGCCAGCAGGAGCAGGAGCAGCGCCGAACGGCGCGTGCTCACAGCCCGTGAACGAGCCCCACGTCGAACGCGGCGCCGGGCCCGTGGCACGTCACGCACGCTTCGCCGTAGGTGGCGCTCGTATTGAGCTCGGCGTGGGCCGCCTCCCAGGGCGCGTCGTGGCAGGTGATGCACGCGGCCGTCGACGGGGCGGTGAACGTTCCCGGCTCGTGGCACGTGGTGCAGTCGCTCAGGATGCCCGGGAAGCGGACCTCGCCGAAGTTGTTCGCGACGTTGCCGAAGCCGTAGACGATGTAGTCGGTGTAGAGGTCCTCGCCACGGTGGATCTTGTGGACGAGGCGCTTGAAGTCGATGCTCTCCGGCGTTGGGTCCACGAGCGGGTTGGGCGGGACGGTCGAGCACCCGGGCCGGCGCGCGCAGTCCGTCGCGGTCGGGTTGTGGCACATCACGCAGAGCTCGGTATTGTGTCGCAGCCCGCCGTGCAGCGCGAGATCCGCGTGGCACATGTTGCAGTTGTCGACGTTCACCAGCGCGCGGCGCGGGACAGCCGTCCCACCGGCGAGGTCGGCGTAGACCACCGGGTTGAAGGCGCCGAAGTTGCCGCCCGGGCCGGTGCGCCGGCCTTCGAGGCCGAAGGCCCAGGTGCCGGTAGCCGTGGACGGGATGGTGGTTGCCGGCGTGTACGTGAAGTCGCCGCCGCCCAGCGCGGTGAGCGTGCCGCCGGCGCCGCTGCCGACAATCACCCAGCGCACAGTGCTGGAGTAGTCGGGCTCGGTCGGCCCGGCGGTGAGCAGCGCCAGCGAGCTCAGGTCCGTCGACGCCAGCGCCGTGCCTGCGGCGTCGGCCAGGTGGAAGCTCACGGTGGGCGCCGCTCCCGCCGCCGCGCCGGTCACGCTGGTGACGGCGAGCGTCAGCGTCGGGTTGACGGGATCGTCGGCTGGAAGGAGATGCGCCGCGTCGATGCCGATGTTGAGCGCGCCGGGTGTATGGCACAGCGCGCACGTCGAGTCGTCCGTTTGCGCCGGAATGTGATTGCAAGGCGCGGTGTCGACGGCGTCCAGCACGCAGGAGGCGGCGGCGCCGCCGCCGAAGTCGACGTTGTTGTGACAACCGGTGCAAGCGGTGCGCGCGACCTCCGTCCGGTGCAGGTCGGCCATCGCGCCGGTGTGGCACTTGGTGCAATGCCGGATGTCTTGGGGAAAGACGACGGTCGAGAAGTCCAGGCCGCCCAGCACCAGGGCGCCGCCCGACACCACGCTCGGCAGGTCTTCGCCGCGGTGGAGCGAGTGGATGAAGTGGCGAAACGCCAGCGGCACGCCGCCGAAGTCCACCATCTGCGTCGTGTGGCAGAGCACGCAGAGCCGCGTCTCCATGATCGGCTCGAAGTCCTCGTGCATGACGAGCTTGTTGTGGCACTCGTTGCAGCTGGCCATCTCCACGGAGACGGGCGCCGCCGGCGGCGGCGAGCCGTCGGGCACGAAATCGAAGACGGTGTCCGACTCGTAGACGGCCGGCTCCAGCGGCTCGGCGACGTCGCGCACCGCGGTGACGCCCAGCGTGTGCAACGCGCTGTCGTCGATCGTCGCGGGCAAGACAGAGGCGAACGTATAGGTGTAGTCGCCCAGCGCGGCGAGCGGCGTGATCGTGCCGCCGTCGTCCGGCACGACGAGCGTGGCCGGCGGGATGGGCACCGTCCAGTACGCCTGGTACTCGGTCTGACCGGTCGTCGCGTCCGTGACGACGTACGAGAGGAAGAACGTCAACTCTACGGTGCCGGCCGTCAGCAGGCCGTCTACGTCCAGCGGCACACCGAAGTCGTCGGTGACCTGGAACGTGACGACCGGCGAGGCGCTGGGGGCCGCGCTGACGTCGAGCACGGCGACATTGACTCCTTCGTGCGGGACGCCGCCTGGATCGCCGGGCGGGCCGGCCGGCCCGGGGAGGCCCATCGGTCCGGGGTCGCCCGGTAGGCCCGCGGGGCCCGGGGGTCCGGTGTTACCCGTGGGGCCCGGGTCGCCGGGAGTGCCGGGATCGCCGGTGTTGCCCGCCGGGCCCGCTGGGCCGCGACATCCTGCTGCGGCAGCGAGAACGAACAGCGCGGTTGCGGCGTTCACGGCCAGTCGCTTCATCGGCTGCCCCTCCAGATTGGGCTCCCCGGACGCATATCCTGCACGGCGGGTGCCACGTGGACCGCCTCGTAGAGCCGCGGATCGCTTGCGTGGACGCCGCAATGTTTGCGCCTGTGGTTCGCTCCCCGCGAACGACCTGCGCGGCTTCACTGTCACCAGTACAGCTGACATATCGAAAACTATAGGTGACTCGGCTTGGGCGACTTTCCCGTCGGCGCCGCAAACGGATGGCAGGCCGCGCACCGCTTGGCGTCCGGCTCGTGTGCTTTGCGGTCGGTGTGACAGGCGAGGCAGGGCTCGCGCCCGAGCGCCGGCGACGTGTGCGTGTCGTGGCAGGCCGTGCAGGCGGCGGCGGCGTGCTCGGCGCGCGTGTGCAGCCCGCTGCGCGCCGAGGCCGGGTGGCAGCTCGTGCAGGCCGGCGCCGTGAAGAGGTGCTCGGCGTGGCAGTTCTTGCAGTCGGCGTGCGTGGGGCCGCGCGTCTTCACGGCCGCCCCTTCGCTCGCGTGGCAGGTGGTGCACGCCTTCCACCAGCCCGGCCGGGCGCTCGCCGGCGGCGGCGCGTGCACCTCGTGACAGCGCTTGCAGTCCCGGTGGGCGGGCGTACCCGACGCCACCGCCAGCGCCGGCCCGGCGTGGCAGCTCTCGCAGGCGTCCTTCGATCGCACACCGTGCGGGTCGTGGCAGCCGGCGCACGCGCGGTGCGGCCCGGCCGGCCAGGCGCGGGCGGCCGTGGCCTCCTTGCCGTGGCACTCCACGCAGGCGCGCGCGGCGGCGGCGGCGGCCGCGTGGGGTTCGTGACAGCTCGCGCATGCCGCGTGCGGGGCCGCGCCAGGTGGCGGCCGCAGGTTCACCTCGGTGTGGCAGCTCACGCAGGCGGCGCGCGGGGTCGCCGGCCCGTGCGGCACGTGGCACGTCACGCAGTCGCCGCGGTGGCTGCCCAGGCCGAGCGCCGCGCCGGCCGCCGCCTCGACATGGCAGCCGGCGCAGGCGTCTCGCGGCGTCGCCGGGGCGCGGCCGGCTCCCGGATGCACCGCGTGGCAACTCGTGCAGTCCGCGTGCGGAGCGGGCGTTCCGGCGCGCGCCACGGCGGTGCGCTCCGGCGTATGGCACTTCGCGCACGCGCCGGCCGCGGCCCCTGGGGCGCCTGCGTCGTGGGGCGCGTGGCAGGTGTCGCAGTGCGCGTGCGCGTCGGGTCCCGCCGCGAGCCCAGCCGCCACCGCCGCATGGCAGCCGGCGCACGCACGCAGGGGTGGGTCCTTCTCCGCATGGGGCGTGTGGCAGCTCGAACAGCGCCCGTGCTCCGGCGCGGCGCGCGCCGCCGTCGATGCCACGACCCTTCCCCCCTCGGCGGCGTGGCAGCGCGCGCAGGCCGCGGTGGCGGGCACCGGCGTGTGCGGGCTGTGGCACGAGACGCACGACGCGTGGCCCTCGGGTGCGCGCGCCGCCTGGCCGGTGGCGATGTCCTCGTGGCAGTGCGCGCAGTCGGCCTCGTCCGCCACCCAGCGGTGGGGCAGGTGGCAGGTCGCGCACTTCCCGCCGTGAAGCAGCTCGGCGAACGAGAAGCGCGGTGGCTCCGGGAGGGGCGTCGTTCCCGGCTCGATGGTGGCGAGCCCGAGCGTGTGGGGCAGCGCGTGACAGGTGCCGCAGTCGGCGGCCGGCTTGCTGCGCGGCGCGTGCGGGTCGTGACACGTCCGGCACTCGCGGTGACCCACCGGTCCGGACTCGTGCGACGCCGCGATCTCGCCCTTGTGGCAGCGCAGGCAGTCCTTGCCGCGCCGCCGCTCCTCTTCCGTCTTCGCGTGAGGCGAGTGGCACTCGGCGCACGAGACGCCGCCGTGCACCACGTCGGCGGCGGCGAGGATCGGCGGGGCGGCGGCCGCTACGAGGGACGCGCTCGTGGGCACGCCGCGGGGCGCGCCCGGCACCGGCGCCTTGCCTCCGGCGACGCCGTGACACGACAGGCACGCGCTCGGACGGGCGGCGAGCTTCGAGCCCGGCGCCAGGAAGTTGTGGCACGACAGGCAGTGGACCTGTGCCATCTCCTTCTCGTGGACGGCGACGCCCTCGTGGCACTCGGTGCACACCTTCTCCGGCGGCGTGAACTTGTGCACGCCCGCGCTGTGGCAGCGCACGCACTCCATCTTCGCGTCCGCCAAGTGCACGGCGTGGCCCGCGGTGGCGGCGATTGACGGCCAGCGCGGATCGCCGCCCCCGGTGTGGCAGCGAGCGCACGTCGCGCGGTCCACCTCCGCGTGGTTGCCGACCTTCGTGCGGGGCGCAAACACGGTGATGAATAGGCGCCTGAGGTCGCCGGCGATGGACGACTTGTGGCAGGAGACGCACGTGATGTCCTTGTGCGCGCTGTGCGTCCACGCCTCGTAGGGATCGCGCATCAAGTGGCACTGGATGCACAACAACGGGCTGCGCGAGACGACCTTGTAGGCGGGGTAGGTGCCCACCACCAGGACCACTCCTGCAGCGGCCATCGCCCCCAGGACGATTCGCGTGCCGCGCGCGCGCCGGCGCCACCAGGCGAGCAGGCGGCCCCGCCAGCGGGCCCTGCGTCCCGCCTCCGCCCCTGGCCCGCCCGTCGCGGCCGCCATGCCTACGCTCCGGGGGCAGGCCGGCGGCGATCGAGACGCCGCAGCTTGAGCACGAGCAAGGCAATCAACAGGCCGATCACCACGAGCGAAAGGGCGTAGCCACGGCGGCGGCCTTCGACGCGTCCTGCCGCGGTGGCGGCGAGCTGCGCGACGTCGGCGGCGCCCTTCACCACCGCACCTGCCGCAGCGGCGAACTTGACCGTATCCATGGTGTGCACGGCGGCAGGCAAGCGCAGCGACGCGTCGTGCAGCTCGGCGAGGAGGGCAGTGGCGTCGGGCGCGCTGATGCCGCGCCGAGTGAGCGCCCCGACCGAGGCCTCCGCCTCGGCGACGCGCGCGACCGCTCCGTCCAGCTGCGCGCGCAGTGCGGCGGCGGCCACGGCGCCCTTGCTGCCGGCGGCGTGACAGCGGCTGCAGGCGGTGTCGGGCGCGTCGCCGAGCATCGCCACGCTCGGCCGCTCGATGTCGTGATTGGAGTGGCACTCCACGCACTCCCCCAGCCCGAGCCGTGCGTAGGGTCCAGCGTGCACGCTGGCCGCGAACATCTCTGCCTCGGCGGCGTGACACGCCCCGCAGACGCGATGGATCGACGCCACCGCGGGCGGGCGAGCTCCGTGGTTCCCGTGGCAGTCGTTGCAGGTGGGCGCCGAGCGATCGCCCTTCGCCAGCGCCTCGGCGTGCACGCCCTTACGCCAGTCCTCCACGATGGTAACGGGCAAGTGATGGGCCTCGGTCAGCCCCGGGTCCTCGTGGCAGTGCCCGCAAGTGGCGGCGACGGCCTCGGCACGCACGGGTGACTCGGCGTCGTCGATCTTTCTGATCCCGTGCGAGCCATGGCAGCTCGTGCAGGTGGCCACGGTCTCGTCGCCGGCGGCGAGCGCGCGTCCGTGTCCGCTCTTGCGGTACAGCGCCAGCTGGTCGATGCGCAGCGAGGCGTCGAAATCGCGGATGAACGCGGCGTCGGCGTGACAGCCGCCGCAGAGGCTGACGACTTCGGGAGGCGTGGGGCGGGCGACGAATCCTGCGCCGTCGTGGGCGCGCGTCGTGGGGAGGCGCGCGTCGCCGCCGTGGCAGCCGGCGCACGAGAGCGCAGCGTCGGCGTGCACGCTCGACCGGACGAGCCCGACGGGTGCACTGAGCCGCGGGTCGCCCAGCCTGGCGTGGCAGTGCGCGCATTCGTCCGGCTTGGCGGACCCGCCGGAAGCCGCCGGCATGGCGGTGCCCGGCGGCTCATCGGCGCGTGCGGCGCCCGTCAAGCCGACACCGAAGGAGGCAACGCCCAGCAGGGCCGTGGCTCTGATCGCGGCGCTCCAGGCGTGCCCCGGCCGCCGGCTAGAGCGCAAGGCCGTAACCCGTGAAGCCGACGAAGACGGCGAGGGCCAACCAGCCCAGCGCCATGAACGCCGGTGACCGTACGCCGCGCGCGGTGGGTCGGTCGAGGAAAGGGAGCAGCATGAGGAACATGCCGCCGCAGGCCATGGCGAGGACCGCGACCACGTCGCCCGGCACGCGCGCGATGGTGGCCGGCACCAGCTTCAGGATCTCGAACAGCGCCAGGAAGTACCATTCGGGCTTGGTGCCCGCGGGCACGGGCGCGAAGGGGTCGGCAGGCACGCCGAGGTCGCGCGGTACCAAGGTTGCGAGCGACACCACGACGGCCATCAGCACCAGCCAGGCGATCGCATCGCGCAGCACGAAGTCGGGGAAGAAGCGGATGCTGGCGGGCGGCTTGCCGGTGCGCGCGGCGGCGCGCTCGACCGACGGCGGGACACTCATCCCCTGCTGCTGCACCAGCAAGAGATGGGCGCCGAGCAGGAACGTCGCCGCCGCCGGCAGGATAGCCACGTGGAACGCGAAGAAGCGCGACAGGGTCACCGGTCCGATTTCGTCGCCGCCGCGCAGGAACGTGCGCAGCGCCTTCCCCAGGAACGGGACGGTGCCGGCGATTTCCGTGCCGACGCGGGTCGCGGCGTAGCTCGTCTCGGTCCATGGCAAGAGATAGCCGGTGAAGCCGAAGCCCAAGACGATCATCATCAGCAAGAGCCCCGTCATCCACGTCATCTCGCGCGGCTTGCGGTAGGCTTTCAGCAGCCAGACGCTGAAGAGGTGCGCCAGCGCCGCGCCCACCATGAGGTCGGCGCCCCAGGCGTGGACCGAGCGCACGAGGTCGCCGAACGCGACGTCGGTGATGATGAATCGCACCGACTCGTGCGCCTCCGCGGTCGAGGCGCGGTAGTACAGCATCAGCAGCACGCCGGTGGCGACCTGCACCAGGAACAGGAAGAGCGTGAGCCCGCCGAGCAGGTACAGCGGCGAGAGACGGTGCTTGGGGACGCGCTTCTCTTCGAGGAGGTGGCGCATCGCGCCGAGGTCAACGCGCTCTTCGATGAATCGGCGCAAGCGGCCAGGGCGCGGTGCGCCGCCTGTCGCGCGCGCCGTCATGCGCGCTGGACGACCACGTCATCGCCGCGCACGACGACCTCTAGCGCTTCGAGCGGTTTGGGCGGCGGGCCGGAGAGCACCGAGCCGTCCAGCCCGAACTGCCCATTGTGGCAGGCGCACCAGATGTGTCCCAAGTCGGCGCGGAACTGGACGATGCAGTTGAGGTGCGGGCACAGGGCGATGTAGGCGCGGAACTCACCGGACGGCGTCAGGACCAGCAGGGCCGGCTTGTCGCCGAAACGGAAGTTCTTGCCGGACCCAGGTTTCATCTCGGACGCGCGCGCCGCGACGACCGAGGTCTCCGCGGGCGCGGCCGCGATCGGCGGGACGAGGTACTGCGCGGCCGGGTAGCCGACCGCCCCGGCCAGCGCCACGCCGGCGCCCACGAGCGCAAGGTCCAGCAGCTCGCGTCGCGTGGGCTCCGGCGCGCCTTCCGTCGAGGTGCCTTCGTCGGCAGATCCTGTCGCCATTTCTGTCGCGCTCCTGCAAGGGGCGTTGCTGCACGCCGCGCGCCAAGTCCGCAGGGCTGTGCATTTGGTGCTTCATCACGTTAAGAAGCCCTTCGGCCGACCGGGCACCCAGCTGAGCGAAAAACACGCCGTCCGGGTCAGTCTGCATTGGACTGCGCAAACGTTGCGGGCAAACGCGACGACCGCGCAAGGTGTGCGTTATGCTAGCTGGGTCGTCCGCTTGGTTGCAATGGGCGTGAGGACGGCCTGGAGGTTGCAGTGAGCCTTTCCATGGCGTGGCGCATCTTGATTGTGGACGACGAGACCAACGCGCGCAGCGCCCTTGTCGAGCTTCTCGCCCAGGAGGGGTACGACGCGTTCGAGGCCGCGGACGGATTCGCCGCGCTGCGGCAAATCGACGAGCTGATTCCGGACCTGGTGCTTTGTGACCTGCGCATGCCCCGCATGGACGGGGTCGAGCTGTTGCGACGGGTGGCCGACCGCACGATGCGCCCGGCCTTCGTGATGATGACGGCGCACGGCACGGTGGATAGCGCCGTGGAGGCGATGCGCCTGGGCGCCGACCATTACATCCAGAAGCCGCTGAATTTCGACGAGCTCAAGGCCGTCATCGAGCGCACTCTGGAGAAGGTAAAGCTGCGCGCCGAGACGCGCGAGCTGCGCGAGCGGCTGCGGGAGCGCGACCGCTTCCAAGGCATCGTCGGCGCCAGCCCGGGCATGCGCGAGGTCTTCAAGACAGTCACGCAGATCGCCCCGAGCCGCGTCTCGGTCCTCATCCTCGGGGGCAGCGGCACCGGCAAGGAGCTGGTTGCGCGTGCCATTCACCAGCTAAGCCCGCGCGCCGCGGGTCCGTTCGTCACCATCAACTGCGCGGCGCTCTCGGAGACTCTGCTCGAGAGCGAGCTCTTCGGCCACGAGCGCGGCAGCTTCACTGGGGCGCAGGGTCGGCGGGAGGGGAAGTTCAAAGCGGCCGACGGCGGGACGCTCTTCCTCGACGAGGTCGCCGAGATCCCGGCGGCAACGCAGGTGAAGCTGCTTCGTTTCCTGCAAGAACGCGAGTTCGAGCGCGTCGGTTCCAATGCGCCGGTGCGCGTGGACGTGCGCGTGGTGGCCGCTACGAACCGAGACATCAAGCAGGACGTGGCCAGCGGGCGTTTTCGCGAGGATCTGTTCTACCGACTCAACGTGATCAGCGTGCGCATCCCGCCGCTCAACGAGCGCCGCGCCGACGTCCCGCTGCTGGCCGAGCACTTCGTGGAGAAATACGCCGCGGAGAACGGCAAGCCGGTGAAGGGCATCGACGATCAAGCCCTGGCGCGGCTGCTGGGCTACGGCTGGCCCGGCAACGTGCGCGAGCTGGAGAACGTGATCGAGCGCGCCGTGGTTCTCTGCGACGGTGACACGATCAGCGAACGCCACCTTCCCGACGAAGTGCGTCCGATGGTGACCGGCGCCTCGCCGCTGCAGATACCCGGTGCGACGCTCGCCGAGCTCGAGCGTTACGCCATCATGCGCACGCTCGAGGCGACCGGGGGTAGCACGTCGCGCGCAGCAACGATGCTCGGCATCTCGCCGCGAACGATCCAGTACCGGCTGAAGGAGTACCGCGGCGGTGAGTTGTCGGGCCATCACGACCACGAGCACGAAGGCGACCTGCACGCGGACGAGAGCCACATGCCCCGCGTGGCGTCCGACGCACCCGACGTCGCCGCGTTGGGCCAACCTCCGAAGCACGAGTAGGCCCGCGGGCATGCGCCGGCATGCGTCGTGCACCTGGACGCGAAGCATGCGCGCCTGCGACGTCTCTGACGACCTGTTGCGCCGGCTGGCCGTTCCCGGGCCGCGCTACACCAGCTACCCGCCCGCCAACATGTGGGGCGACCTTGCTGCACTGGACTACGACGTCGCGCTGGGCGCCGCGGCGGCGGCGACGGCGCGCGCCGGGGCAGCAGACCTCCCCGCCAGCCTCTACGTGCACGTGCCTTTCTGCCGGCTGCGCTGCGCGTACTGCGGGCTCAACGTCTCCGGTGCCCGTGACCCGCGCGTTCATGCCAGGTACGTCGATGCGGTGGTGGCCGAGGCGGTCGCCGTGCAGGCGCGCGCCGGCGGCCGGCTGCGCGCCGTCGAGGTGGCTTGGGGGGGCGGCACGCCGACGTCGTTAGAGGCAGCCGAGCTGGCGCGCCTCGCCGCCGGCGTCACCGCCGCCATCCCGTTGCTGCCGGGCGCACGGCTGTCGGTGGAGGTCGATCCGCGCGTCACCACGCCCGACAAGCTGAGGGCGCTCGCGGCCGCGGGCTTCCGGCGCGTCAGCTTGGGTGTGCAGGATCTCGACCCCGAGGTGCAGGCGGCAGCAGGGCGCGTGCAGGGCGAAGAGGAGAGTCGCCGCTGTCTGGAAGCGGCGCGCGACGCCGGGTTCGAGGGCGCCAACGTCGACCTCATGTACGGGCTGCCGCGTCAGAACACCGCCGAGCTGCGCCGGACGGTTGAACGCGTGCTGGCCTGGGCGCCGGAGCGCGTGACGCTGTTCGGCTATGCGCACCTTCCGGCGCGCTTTCCCAACCAGCGCCGCATCGCGGCGGCGGACCTCCCCGGGCCGCGCGCCAGGCTCGACCTTCTTCTGGAGGCTGCGGCGACGCTCGGCGCGCACGGTTATCGCTGGTTGGGCCTCGACCACTTCGTGCGCGAGGACGACGAGCTGTGGCGCGCTCACCGGGCGGGCACGCTGGGCCGCAACTTCATGGGCTACGTGCCGGCGCGCGCCGCGACCATGGTCGGATTGGGCGCCTCCTCCATCGGCGAAGTACACGGCACGTTCGTGCAGAACGAGCGCGAAGTGGGGCCGTACGAGGCGCGCGTGGCGTCGGGCGGCCTGGCCACCGCGCGCGGCTATCGCCTGCGAGGCGACGACGCCCTGCGGGCCGACGTCATCGAGCGCCTCATGTGCGACCTCGCCGTCGACCTGGCGGCGACCGGCGTACGCCACGGGGTCGATGGCGAAACGTACTTCGCCAGGGCGCTGACCGAGCTGCGCCCGCTCGCCGCGCTTGGCCTGGTCGAGGTCAGCGGTGCGCGCGTGCAAGTGACGCCGCTCGGGCGCCTGTTCTTGCGCAACGTCTGCATGGCCTTCGATGGTCACCGCGGGTCCGGGGCGCAGCACGCCTCGACGGTGTGACGGTGTCCGTGGCCCGCGGCCGGGTGATGCTCGCGGTGGGGGCGTTCGCCCGCGGGCCGTAGCCTACGCCGGCGCGACGTGCCGGCCTGGCGCCGGGCGTTCCATTTCGCCGGCCGCCGCCGCGCGGAGCGCCACGCGGTCCAGCACGTGGAACAGTCGCCCGCGCCGCTCGATCCAGCGGCGCTTTACCATCTCGGCCAGCACGCGGCTCATCGTCTCCTGCGTCGAGCCGAGCAGCTCGGCGGCCTCCTGCTGGGCCAGCAGCATCTCGCACCAGCCGTCGGTCCGCCCTCCGGCCCGCTCCATGTCGAGCAGCAGCTCGGCCATGCGCCCGCGGCGATCGAGCACCGCGAGCGAAGCGACGCGGCGCCGATACGCTTCCGTCTCCCGCGCCGTCAGCTTCAGGACCTCCCGCCCCAGCTCCGCGTCGGCGGCGGCGCGGGACGCGATGCGCGCCGGGTCGCCGGTGCAGTACTGCAGATCGCCGAGCGATTCGAAGGAGGCGGCGTAGTCGTCACCGGAGAGCGCCTCCATCCCAACGAGCTCTCCGGGGCGCACCAGCCGGAGCGCCACCAATCGTCCGGACGGCATGGACCGATAGACGCGGCCGAGTCCCGTGCGTATGGCAAAGATCCGGCGCGCGGGGCGCGACTCGGACGCCAGCACTGTCCGCCCGCGCGCCTGCCCGGGAACGAGGTCGCAGCGCCAAGGATCCCCGGGCGCCGCGCGCAGGCCCGAAAGCGTGCCGAACCGGTAGAACAGGCATGACTCGCACCGCGCCGGGACGTCGGATCCGCCGTCAGGTCCCGGCGCCTTCCTCACCGCCTCGGCGCGCCGTTCGTTTGGACCCGGCATCAGAGCGTTCCGCGCAAGGGACGGTGCATGGTGCGGCCCGAACCCGCCGTCACGCGCCGCCTCGGCACCGTCGCCAGGAACAGTGCCGCCATCCCGACGGGGGCGAAGAAAAACGTGGCGGTCGGCGTCGTCGCCAGAAGCGCCCCCGCGCCGATCTGGTAGAGGAACAGCGCGAACGGCAGCGTGATGATCGCCAGTACGGTCGCTCCCGTGTGCGCCTCGTGCGTGGCGAGCACCAGCGCCACGATCGCCATCACCACGCCGACGAAGGTGGACACGGCGAACACCAGCGATGCACCCGGCTCGGTCAGCGCGGCGCTCACGGCCGCCCCGATCGTCATCAGCCCCAGCGCCGCCAGCAGCAACCGCCCGGAGGCAGCGGTCAAGAAGCTCTGCATGGTTCCTCCACGTTGAGGCCGCAGGCGACGCACCGCGCGTCCGCGACGGCCTTCGCGGCGCAGCCAGTGCATCCTCCATGCCGGGTGGCGCCGACACGGGTTGCCACCGCAGTCAGTGGCTGCGCGTCCCGCTTTCCCGCATGGATTGCGCCGCCGCGCCAGCGAGACGCAAGCGATGCTGCGGCGCCGGCACGGGCGCCGGCGCGGCCGCCGTACGCGCTGATCTTGTAGCGGGACGTCCCACCGCGGCGGCGCGGCACGGGAGTTGCTCCGAGATCCCGACGCGAGCAGGAGGAGCCGCGATCATGAGACCAAGCGATGTCAGGGCGTGCATCATCGAGGAGCATCAAGAGATCAGGAGGATGCTCGGCCGGTTGGATCGGCTCGCGCACGCCGCCGTGGCGGCTGCGCCCGGCGCCGGCGTTGCGCTGCTGCAGGGCCGTCGCGCCCTGGCGGAGCGACTGCGCACTCACATCGATCTGGAGGACGAGATACTCGTCCCTGCACTTCGTACGCTGGACGCCTGGGGCGCGCAGCGCGCCGAAGCGGTGACCCGGCACCACGCTGAACAGCGGCGCTGGCTGACGGCGTTGCTCGACGCGGTCGACGAGCCGCCGCCCGAGGCCACGGAGCTCGTGCGCTTCGTACGCTGGATCGGGGACGTCCTGCGCGAGGACATGGACCACGAAGAGCGAGACCTGCTCCACGCCGACCTGTTGCGCGACGACCCGGTTGGGATCGACGTGCAGACCGGCTGATTCGAGGTCACATGATGGCGTCCCGAATGGAGCGCGCGTGGCCGAGGCGTCGGACGTACCCGGCGGCCGGGGCGTTGCTTGCCGCCGGCGCTCCGCTCGGCCTCGCGTTGTTGCGAGCGGTCTGGGCGGGCGTCGCCCCTACGCCGGCGTGGCTCGGTGCCGAGCTGGCCGCGCGCCCCGAGACGTACGCCTATCTCGCCGTCTCCACGACCGCGGTGATGGCGAGCCTAGGTTGGCTGCTCGGTCGCGCCGAAGACCGTTTGCTGCGCGGGTCCATGCACGACGCCCTGACCGAGCTCTTCAACCGGCGCTACCTCGAGGGACGTGTTACGGCGGAGGTCGCACGCGCGACCCGCCATCGCACGCCTCTGGCGATGCTGCTGCTGGACGTCGACGGGCTCAAGGCGATCAACGACGCAGGCGGACACGAGGCGGGCGATCAGGCGCTGCGCGACGTCGCGGACGGGTTGCGCCGCACGTGTCGCGGCACGGACGTCGTGGCGCGCTGGGGTGGGGACGAGTTCGCGGTGCTGGCGCCCTCTACCACGGCCCGCGAGGCCCTGGCGCTTGCGGCGCGGCTAAAGCTCGCGCTCGAGGCGCTCGACGCGGCACGGCGACCCTACGGCCGCCGTGCCCCGCGTCTGTCGATTGGCGCGGCCGACCTGACGACGCTTGATAGCGCGAAGGCGCCGGCGGAAGTCCTGTGTCGCGCGGCCGATGCCGCGCTGTATCGGGCCAAGCGGGCCGGCGGAAACCGGGCCAGGGCCGCCCTTCCGCGGCGCCTAGAGGGTGCACCGCCGGCGGCGACCGCGGATCAGGACGAGGACGAGCAGCCCCTCTACGCAACGCTGTTGACGACCCAGTAGTCAAAGGAGGCGGACATGCCGCGCGTGAAACGGATCCTGGTGCCGGTGGACTTCTCGACGGGCGCCGAGGCGGCGTTCGAGTACGCGCGTTTCTTGGCAGAGACGTTCGGCGCGGCGATCGACGTGCTGCACGTCGTCGAGCCGCCCCGCTACAGCGGCGTGGACCTGATGTTGACCGTGGCGGGCTCGACCTATGCGTCGCTGCCTGACCTCACGCGCGCGTTGGCGGCGCGTGAGATGGAGGCCTTCGTGGCGGCCCACGGGGCGGCCGCCGGGCCGCTCAGGGCGCGACTGGAGGTCGGGGAGCCTGCCACCGTCATCGCCCGGCTGGCCGCGAGCGACGCGTATGATCTGGTGGTGATGGGCACGCACGGCCGCACCGGTATGGCGCACTTCCTGATGGGAAGCGTGGCCGAGAACGTCGTGCGTCGAGCGCCGTGTCCGGTCGTCACGGTTCGCAACCAGGACGCTGTCGCCAACTAGCGCTGCGCGGCAAGCAGGCGATCAGGCGGGCAGGCAGGCAGGCGGGCGGGCGCGCGCGCGCGGCCGATGTCTGCGCGAACGTGCTTGCGCGCCCAGTCGCGAGGAGGTATAGTGGCTCAGCCACTGGGTCACTACGGGACCCGGGCGGGAGCAGCGCGCAAATGAGCACCGGCCCAGGTAGTCCCATCCGCCGCACCAGTCTCGTCGACGAGATCGTGGGACGGCTGCAGCGCGAGATCGTCGACGGGCGGCTGGCGCCGGGACAGGCGTTGCCGTCCGAGCGGGAGCTGGCGGAGAAGTACGGGGTCACGCGCGCCTCGCTGAAGCAGGCGCTGGTGCGGATCGAGGAGGTGGGGCTCATCCGCACGCGCCACGGCGTGGGGTCCATCGTGCAGGACGTCCAGCAGGACGGCGGCGCCGACCTCCTCAAGTACCTGGCTCCCCCGGACGGGTCGCGCGACTTCCTCTTTCTGCGCGAGATTCTCGAAGCACGCTGCTTCATCGGCGGCGCCATCGCTCGCCTTGCCGCCCGCCGCCGCACGCGCAAGCACTTGGCCGAGCTCGAGCAAGCGCTGCAGGAGCTGGAGCGCCGGCGGGACGACCCGAAGGAGACGCAGCGTCTGGAGAACGTCTTCGTGCGCGCGCTGGGGCGAGCTTGCGGCAACAAGGTATTCAACTTCGTGACGAACTCCGTGAGCGCCGCCTACAAGCTCGACCTCGCCACTTACGCGGCACCGTTCCGCGACGGCGCGTGGGTGGCGGCGCAGCTGCGCACCATCCAGGAGGCGGTGGGGGACGGCGACGAAGCTGCCGCCGGCGCCGCCACCGAGGCCTACTTCGACGAGTGCGGTCGCCGCGTGTTGGCCCAGGCGCGCGCGGGCGCACGAAGGTAGCCACCATGGCCTCCTCCGCGTCGATCGCGTCGATCCCGCACGAGACGAAGCTGGACCCGGCGTCGCGCGATGCGCTGCGCGCCACGCTGGTCGCGCGGATCCCCCGCTGGTACTCGCCGTGGGCGCACCTCGCCTGCCCGTCGGTCGTGGGGCTCGGGCTCATCGTCGTCGCGGTGCTCTTGCTGCGCGACGTCCGCTGGTGGGATCTACTCGTCGTGCCGCTCACGTTCGTCGCGTCCAACGTCACCGAATGGCGCACGCACCGCTACGTTCTTCACCGCCGCAGTCGCTTCGTCGAGCTGCTTTACGACCGCCACACGCCGGAGCACCACCGCGTGTTCATCACCGAGGACATGGCGATGCGCTCGACGCGCGAGTTCCGCCTGGTGCTCATCCCCGCGTACGGCATCCTCGTCACGTTCCTCGTCACACTGCCGCTGGCGGCGCTGGCGTGGTGGGCCGGCCTGCACAACGGTGCGGCGCTCTACGTGGCGACGACGATGGGCTATGTCGTCTCCTACGAGTGGCTGCACCTCGCCTACCACCTGCCGCCCGACAGCGGCCTCGGACGCCTGTGGCTGGTACGCGTTCTACGCCGCCACCACGCCACGCACCACGACCCCGCGCTGATGCAACGCTGGAACTTCAACGTCACGATCCCGCTGTGGGACTGGGTTCGCGGGACGACTTGGAAGGGCTGACCCGCTACTTCGGCTTGGGCGGCGTCCAGGGAACGAAGCTCTCCACGACCTTCTCCATCTCCGCCTTGCGCGCCACGAAGCCGTCGGCCGGCACGTCGATGCCCATGTAGAGGGCGTGTCCTTCGAAGACGAGGAAGCGCATCCCCATGATCAGCTTCGCGTCGGGGGCGCCGTGCTTGAACCAGAGGTCCACGGCCAGTACCTTGCCGAGCGTCGTCACGTTGCGGTGGATTGCCTCGTAGTTCGTCACGGTCGAGCTGACGCCTCGCTCCAGCTCGTCGAAAGCGGCCGTCGACTTGCGCAGCAGCGCCGCGGTATCGGCGTCGCGGCGCATGACGATCAGGTAGCGGTTGGGGGTCTGGTGCCACATCGCCACACCGCCCATGGTGCGCCCGCCCTCGCCGTAGGGCATCGGGTGCGGCGTCGGCTCGAACCCCGCCGGCACGAAGACCTGGAAGCCCTGAGCGGTGTTCTTGACCACGGCCCCTTCGGCCGGTGCGACGGCGGCGCCGGCGGCGCCGGCCGCCAGGACGAGCAGCGCGCTGAGCATGCGTGGCAGTATTCCAGAGGCTCGCGCACCTGGCAACGCGGTCGGCGCGCCGTGGTACAAGGCGCTGTGGCCGAGCCCACCGACGCCGCCGCTGCCGCCGCCGCTGCTGCCGCCGCCGCCGCGCCAGCCCGGGCCTACGCGAGCCCCGTCTTGTTCGGCGTGCTGGTGATGCCGTTTGGTTTGGCGGTGGGCTATGCGCAGGTAGCGGTGCCGTTTCTGCTGAATGCGCGCGGAGTCAGTATCGCGGCCATCGCCACCGTCTCGGCGCTCTCCACCTGGCCGCACGGCTGGAAGTTCATGTGGTCGCCGCTGCTGGACGTAGGCTGGCGGCGGCGCAGCTGGTACCTGGGCGCGGTGGTCGTCACAGGCGGAGGGCTGGCGCTGACCGCGCTCATCCCGCCCGACCCCGGGCGGGCGTGGGGGCCGGTCTCGCTGCTGGTGGTCTACGGCGGCGTCCTTTCGCTGGCGCAGGCGGCGGTCGCCACGTCCTCCGCCGCGGTGGACGCGCTCATGGCGATCACCCTGCCGCAGGAGAAGAAGGGCGCGGCGGCGGGCTGGTCGATGGCCGGCAACCTCGGTGGCACGGGGCTCGGCGGCGCGCTGGCGCTGTGGCTGTCGCAGCACATGTCGGCCGGCGCGACCGCGGGGTTGCTGGCCGCCTGCTGCATCGGCTGCGGGCTGCCGGCGCTGCTGGTGCCCGAGACGCGGACCGAGCGGCGCCCGCTGGGCGGTGCGTTCGTGGCGCTGGCCAAGGACGTGTGGCGGTCGCTGCGCGGGCGCGAAGGCTGGACGGGGCTGCTCATCTGCCTGTCGCCGGTGGGCACCGGCGCCGCGACGAACCTCTTCAGCGCCTTCGCCGGCGACTACGGGGCTGGAGAGCACCAGGTAGAGCTGGTGAACGGCGTTCTGGGCGGGCTCATCGGCGCGGGCGGTTGCCTCGTGGGTGGGTTCCTCGCCGACCGCATGAACCGGCGGTTGTGCTACGTGCTGGCGGGGGCGTGCACCGCGTCGGTCGCGGCGGTGATGGCATTCGCGCCGGCCACACCGAGCTCCTTCACCGCGGGCTGCCTGGCCTACTCGTTCGCCAACGGCATCGCCTACGCCGCCTTCGCCGCGTTTGTTCTGGAGATGGTGGGCCACGGCGCGGGCGTCACCACGAAGTACGCGCTCTACGTGGGAGCGTCGAATCAGGCCATCAGCTACGTGACCTGGCTCGACGGCAAGGGCTACGCCTGGCGCGGGCGCGCCGGGCTTCTGGGGGCCGACGCCCTGGCGTGCCTCGCCGGCATCGCGGTGCTCGCTTCGGTGTTCTTGCTGCTGCGCCGCGCAGGGAAGGTCCCGCGCGCCGGCCCGGCCGCGCCGTGAGTGCCGTCTGGGACGGCGACGCCTTGGTCGAGACGCTGGCGTCGCTCCCCGCCGCAGGGCCGCTGGCGGCGCGCACGGTGATCGTGCTGCACGCGCGCATGGCGCACGCGTTGCGCTGCGCGCTGGTGCGGGCCGGGCGCGAGGCGCTGCTCGCCGGCACGCGCTTCGTCGGGGCGGGCGCCGCTGCCGCCGAGGTGCTCCTCGAGGCCGGCGTGGCGCTCGAGGACGGCGAGGAGGAGGCGCGGCCGCGCCGGCTGGCGGCGCTCTTCCGCGCGGTACCCCCGCGGTTGACGCTGCGTTATTTCGAGGCGGCGCTCCTGCGCGCCGCGCCGGGCTGGGAGGACGCGTTCGCGCGGACCATCACGGACCTGGAGGGCGCGGGCCTGCGCCCTGAGGCGCTGCCGGGCGGGGAGCGTTGGGAGGACCTGGGCGTGGTGTGGCGCGCGCTCGACGTGGAGGCAGGCGGCGCTTGGACGCCCGCACGCGTCTTTGCGGAGGCGGCGGCGCGGCTGGAAAGCACCGGGGCGGCTGCGTGGCCGTTCGACGTGCCGGTGCTGGCGGTGGTGACCGGCGACGAGCCGGCGACGCGGGGGCGCTTCCTGCGCGCCGTCCCCGAAGTGCATTTCGCGTTGCTGGCCGCGCGCCCGCCGCGCGCGCGCTGGTTGGAGCGCGTACGGCGCCTGTACGGGGACGACCTGGAGCGGGGGGCGCGCATCGAGCCGGCTCCGCGCCGCGCGGCGAGCGAGCGCGATCTCTTGGCCTCCTACCTCTTCGAGGCTCCGGAAGTGCTGGCCGACTCGGCGCGCGCGCGCTCCGCCGGTGCCGACGGCACGGTCCTGCTCGAGACGCACGCCGGCGTCGAGGAAGAGCTGGAGGCGACGGCCGACTGGGTGGCGCGCGAGGTTCTGGAAGAAGGGACGCCGCTCGACGAAGTCGCGGTTCTGGTTCCCGCGCTCGACCCGCTCGGCGGGCTGGTGGCGGCGCGGCTGGCGCGGCTGTCGTGGCACGACGGTACCTTGCCCGTCTTCGTCGCCGGTGGACTGCCGGCGACGGGGCTGGCGGCCGGCGCGCGCGCTCTCGCGGTCGTGCGCGCGCTTCGCGCGCACCTGGCCGCCGAGCCGTTGGCCGACGTGCTGCCGGCGCTGCGCATGCGCGCGCCCGAGCAGACCGACGCCGGCCGCGAGTCGACGGCCGAGCATGCGGGCGCGGGCGAGGGCAACGGGGGCGGCGACGCCGGTCCGGCGCGGCGCCATCTTTCCCGCGGTGCCGCCGTCGACCTCGTCTATGCGCTCGGCACGGTCGGCGGGAATCCGGCGCGTCCGGACGGCGCGCTCGAATGGAGGGCGCGCGCGGCCGCGCGCGACCGGGAGCTGGCGGCGCTCGTGGCGCAGGCGCGCGGCGCGGAGCGTCCCGAGGAGGGCGAGCAGACCGGCGCGGCGCGCGAGCTCGCCGACCTGGAGCGGTTGCTCGCCGACCTGCGCGCGGTGCGGCCGGCGCTCGAGGCGCTGGGGGAGGTCTCCGCCGTCGCGTTGCGAGGTGCGTCGCTCGCCGAGGTGTGGGCGGCGCTGCGCGGCTTCCTCGGCGAGTGGGTCTTGCTGCCCGGCGCGGGCGCGACGCTGCCGTCGCTGCTGGACGCCGCTCTCGCGGCGACGGTCCGCGCCGCGCCGCTGGCGGGCTTCGAGGCGCTGCGCACGATCGAAGAGGTGCTCGCTGGTTTGCGCGTCGCCGCTGGTCGCCACGGCGAGCCGGCCGTGTACGTGGGCGCCCTGCGTGGCGCCGTGGGACTGCGCTTCCGCGCCTTGCGCGTCATCGGTCTTTCGGAAGGCCGCCTCCCCGCGGCGCCGCGCGAGGACCCCGTCCTGCCCGAGCACCTGCATGCGCAGCTCCCCGAGGCCGTGGCGGCGCTCCTCCCGGGTGCGGCGGATCGTTCCCTCGCCGAGCTGCACGCGCTCGACCGTGTCGTGCGAAACGCCACGGCGCGCGTGGCGCTCTCCGCGCCGCACGTCGACCTCGATCGCTCGGCGCGCGAGCCTTCTTCGCTGTTCGTGGAGGCGGCGGCGGCTCTGGGCCGCGGCGGGCTCGCCATTCCCGACGCGCGTGCGCTGGAGCGCGACGCGCTTGCCCCGTCGCGCGCGGCGGCGCGCACGTTCCGGTTGCGCGCGCCGTTGTCCGAGGCGGCCTGGCAGGATCGCGTTGCCACCGCGGGCGCCGCTCCCCCCGCGGCTTGGCGCCGCGCCGGCGTGGAGCTCGATCTGGCGCGCATGGCCGCGCTGGCGCCGGCGGTCGCGCTGGCCGACTCGTTCGGTCCGATGGACGGCGCGCTGGGCGCCGCCGGGCTGCGGCTTCCCGGCCTGGGCGCCGAGCGTGCGATCTCGCCGACGCGCCTGCGCACGTTGCTCGGCTGTCCGCATCGTTTCCTGTTCGAGGTGGTGCTCGGCTGGGGCCAGCCGGCGGCGGCGCCCTCGCTCGGCGAGATCGAGCCGCTTGCTTACGGGCGCCTCTTCCACCGTGTCGCCGAACGCTTCGGCCGCGCGCACGGTGCGGCCTTCGGCGCACGTCGGCAGACGCTCGAGCACTGGCTCGCCGCCGGCGACGCGTTGTGCGCGGCGGCGTTCACCGAGCTCCTGGACGCCTATCCGCTCCCGGGCGAGCCGGTGCGCCGGCAGCAGCTCGACCGCCTGCGCCGCGACTTCCGCGCGTTCCTCGAGTACGACTGGGACGGCGCGCGTCCGCGCGACTACGCCGCTGTCGAGCGGGGCTTCGGCTACGATGCGCCGCTGGCGCTGCCGGCAGGGCCGGGCCGCGTCCTGTACGTGCGCGGCTACATCGATCGGCTAGACCGCGAGGGCGAGGCGACGCTGGTGCGCGACCTCAAGACCGGTCGTGTCCATCCGCGCGTCGGGCGGGCCGCCGCGCCCGACCCGGTGCTCGACGTGCAGCTCGGACTCTACGGCCTGGTGG
>DASYRF010000094.1:0-12382 GCA_036004705.1 Myxococcota bacterium | reverse complement strand
GCGCCCGCCCGTGCGACCGCGGTCGCCCCCGCGCCCGTCGGGCCCGCCGCCGCCACCGCTGGACGCGCGCACAAGGCCCTCGCCGCCCGCGCCCACAAGGCCCTCGCTGCCCGCGCGCACAAGGCCGTCCGCGCGCCGGCGCCTGCGCCCGCGCCCGCCACCGCCGCCGCCGCCGCCGCCGCCGCCCCGCCCGTCACCGCGGCGCCCGGCGCCGAGATGGCGCGCCTCGCCGTCTACGTCGCGGCGGCGCCCGGCACGCGCCCCGACCTGGCGTCGAGCGTCACGGAGCTCGTCATCGCCGAGGTCGGCGGCCGCGGGATCGAATCGGTCGGCAGCGCGGAGTTCCGCAGCGCGCTCGGCGGCAGCGACGAGCGCGCCCTCGCCTGCGGCCTCGACCCCGTTTGCATGCGCGAAGCCGGGCGGCTGCTCGGCGTGAAGCGCGTGCTCTTCGGCAGCGTGGCGCTCGACATAGACCGCGGCGAGTTCAGCCTGGGCCTCAACGTCATCGACGTCGAGTCTGGCCGCGTGTTGGGCCACGCCGACGCGCGCGTTTCTTCGGAGGAGAAGCTGCTCGAGCGCGTGCCCAGCCTGACCCGCGCCGTCTTGGAAGACGCCGCCCGTCCACCGGGCGGCCCGGCCGCGGCCGTGGTCCCCACGCGCCGCAGCTATCTGCTTCCGGCGGTGGCCGGCGGCGCTGCAGTGGGCGCGCTTGGCGCCGCCGTCGTGCTCGGCCTGCTGTCGCAACGCGCCGTCCCGCTCGACGAAGGACAGGCGGCCGCCTTCGCCGCCGCCGATGCGCGCCGCCGCGAGGCCATCTCCGCCAACGTCCTGTTCGTGACGGCCGGCGTCGCCGCGGCGACCGCGGTGCTTCTATTTGTGGTAGTGGCCACGACCGGCGGCAGACGCTCGGCGGCCGGCGCCGCCGCCGCGGCCCTCGCACCCGCCGCCGGGGGCGGGCTTGGCCTAACGCTCGTGCGCTTCTAGCTGCGAGCCCGCGCGCCGCGTCAAGCGACCCTCCGACGTTTGACCTCACTGGGAAGCTGTGGTCTATGATCCAGGTGCAGTTCTTCTTCGTTCCCGAGGGGTTCAGATGACGAGTACAGCCTCCGCCAGGGCCTTGCGCACCGCGGCCCTGTCGTCGTGTTTCGCGGCGCTCGGCCTGGCCCTGGTGGTGGGAGCGACGACCGCACGCGCCGCGAAGCCCAAGAAGCCCAAGGCCGCGCCTGCGACCGCGGCCGCCGCCGACGCGACGCCGGCCGCCGACGCCCCTGTGCCCGCGGACGCGCCGCCCACCGCCGCCACGCCCGACAGCGCCCCCGCGCCCGCCGCCGCCGCGCCCTCCACCGGCGCCGCCGTCGCCCCGGCCACCGCCGCGGTCGAGGTGCGCGACTTCAGCGCCGCCGAGGTCGCCGTGAAGATGAAGGACACCGGCGAGCGCGTCAGCGAGCTGAAGGAGAAGGTGTTCCGCACGAAGGCGCGGCTCGTCCTGCTGCAAGAAACCATCCTCGGCACCGGCCTCAGCGCCGCGCGCGCGACCATCATCCACCGCAACGAGATGGGCGCCGCCTTCAAGCTGGAGAAGCTCTCCTACGCGATCGACGGCAGCGTCGTTTACTCCAAGGGCGACGCCGGCGAGATCGCCAAGAGAGACGAAATCGAGATCTGGACCGGAAACGTCACGCCCGGGAACCATCAGGTCAGCGTCGAGATGGTCTATCGCGGACACGGCTTCGGCGTGTTCAGCTACCTCAACAAGTACACGTTCAAGGTGAAGTCCAGCTACACCTTCCACGCCGAGGAAGGGAAGTTCACGCGCGTGAAGGTGGTTGGCTACGAGAAGGAGGGCTGGACCCTCCCCATCGAAGAAAAGCCCACCGTGCGCTACGACGTCGAGGTGCTGTCGGACGAGGGAGCCGAGATTGTCGACAAGAAGTAGCCGTCCGGCGACGCGCCGCAGGACCCGCGCCGCCGCCGCGCCGGCCCTCCTCGCCGCCGCGCTGCTCGGGGGCGCCCTGGGTGGCGCGCGCCCCGGCGCCGCCTGGGCGGCCAAGCCCAAGGCGGCCGCCGCCGCCGCGACTCCGGGCGACCTGAGCGGGCTGGAGAAGAACGCCGCCGCCGCCGAGGCGGAGCTGAAGGCGCTGCGCGAGAAGTACCTCAAGCCCAAGCCGCCGCGCACCGCCGAGGACGTGCAGCGCCGCATCAACGAGGGCCAAGTCTTCTACATCCTGAAGGACTACGTGCGCTCGTCGATCGTCTTCTTCGAGATCGTCGAGGACGCCACGCTCTTCGCGCATCCCGGCTACAAGGACGCCGTCTTCTTCCTGGCCGACTCGCTGTTCCACAACAAGAACTACAAGACCGCGAAGGAGTACTTCGAGAAGATCCTCAGCTCCGGCTTCGACAAGTACAAGCAGGACGCCATCCTGCGGCTCATCGAGATCGCGCTGCTGACCGACGACGACAAGGCGGTCGACGCCTACTGGGCCAGGCTCGCCGACGTTCCACCCGAGAAGATCAAGAACGAGCTGAAGTACGTGCACGCCAAGGCGCTGCACCGGCGCGGCGACCTCGACGGCGCCGCCGCCGCGTTCGCCACCATCCCGAAGACCGACTACTGGTATATGCCGGCGCGCTACTTCCTGGGGGCGATCGAGGTCGCGCAGGGGCGCCTGGCCGCGGAGCGCGTGCTGGCCGCCGACAAGGAGGCGCTGGAGGCCGCCGGCAAGGCCAAGGCGGAGCGCCTGGAGAAGGCGCTCGGCTATTTCGACGAGACCGTGGCGCTGGAGCCGATCGACCCGGCGCTCAAGACGAGCCCGGCCGCCAAGGCCGACTCGCGCCTGAAGCGCATCCTGGATTTGGCGAACCTGTCGCGCGGGCGCGTGCTGTACGAGCTGGGAAAGACGACCGAGGCGCTGGAGGCCTACCAGGAAGTCGACCGCAAGAGCCCTGAGTTCGATCAGGCCCTCTACGAGAGCGCGTGGGTGAACATCCGCATGCGCGAGTTCGAGACGGCCGCGCGCTACCTCGACATCCTGATGCTGGCGACGCCCGACTCGGTGCTGGTGCCGGAGGTGCGGCTGCTGCGCGGGAACTTGCTGCTGCGCATCGGCAAGTTCCCGAAGGCGACGGAGGAGTTCGAGAAGGTCATCAAGGATTTCCAGCCGGTGTTCGACTCGATGGAAGCAACGCTGCGCGCGCACCCTGACCCGGTGAAGTACTTCGCGGAGAAGGTGCATTCGCTGACCGACTTCGACTTCAAGTCGTTCCTCCCGCCGCTGGCGCAGAAGTGGGCCGCCGCCGACACCGACGTGAGCACGGCGCTGACGATCGCCAGCGACATGGTGCTCACCAAGAAGAACATCGAGGAGAGCGAGACGATCGTCGAGCTGCTGGAGGACGCGCTCTCGGCGCGCTCGCGCGTGGACATCTTCGCCGACCTGGCGGAGGGCGCGGGGCGCGCCTACGGGCTGGGGCACAACCTCGTGCTGATGAAGCGCGCCGTGGTGGAGGCGGAGCTTCTGGCGCTGTCGAGCAGCGTGACCACCGAGGAGCGCGCCAAGATCACGGCGCTGGAAGAGAAGCGCCGCGAGCTGGAGGCGCTGTACGTCAAGCTGCCGCGCGACATCAAGACGTTCCGTGACCGCGAGAAGGGCGTGATGTCCCGCTTCGACGACCTCGACAAGGCGGCCTTCCTGCTCTCGTACCGCATCGACGCGATGAAGGCGCGCGTCGTGGCGCTGGAGGCGTTCTTCCGCGACCGCAAGGAGCGCGGGCTCATGGGCGACGTCGAGGCCACCAGCGAGCGCGAGAAGATCGACGGCGAGAAGGCGCTCATCGCCACGGCCGAGGACGCGCTCACCGACCTGCGCAAGGACCTGAACAAGGAAAAGGCGCGCGTCGGGCTGGGCGACGACGCCACCGTGATCGACGACGACCTCAAGCGCCGCTACTCCGAGGTGCTGAGCGAAGAGCACACGCTGGTCGCCGAGGTGCTGTCGCGGGCCGGCGGGGCGGGGGGCGTGGTGAGCCGCGCCGAGGCGCTCATCGCCCGCATCACCGCCATCGAGGCAGGGCTGCGCGACTTCAACACCGAGCTCGAAACGTACGTCGCGGCGCGCGTCGAGGAGTTCGCGTCGATCGTGCGCGAGGAGAAGGCCAAGCTCGTCGTCTACCGCACCGAGATGGGCGGCATCGAGGGCGACGTGACGGGGCTCGCCGGTGAGCTGGCGTTCAAGAGCTTCCTGGCGGTGAAGGGGAAGTTCTACGACCTGGTGCTGCAGGCGGACGTGGGCTTCCTCGACGTCGCGTGGTCGGAGAAGGAGCTCAAGAGCGACGCGGTGTCGAAGCTGGTGAGCGCGAAGGCGCGTGACCTGAAGGTGCTGGACCGCGAGTTCGACGAGGTGCTGGGCGGCGACGTGGCGGGCGAGGGAAGCGGCGAAGAGAAGTAGAAGGAGCGGCGGCGGTAGCGGGACGCGCCGGCGACCCGCGCAGGAGAAGCGGCATGAGCGAGCGCAGGAGCACGGGCGGGGGCAAGGGGTGGGTGGCGCTGCTGGCGGCGGCGCTGCTGCTGCCGGCGGCGGGGGCGCCGGCGCGGGCCGATGCGCCGCCCGAGTCGATCGCCGCGCCGGTGGCCGGGCCGGGGCCGGCCCCGCTCAAGAAGAAGATCCGCCCGTCCGACCCCGACCTGGCCGACTTCCTCGACGCCGCCGAGCGGTTCGAGCTGAACGCGGAGGACTTCCGCAAGGACGTCGCGCTGGTCATCGCCGGCAAGTACAAGGAGAAGCGCGCCGAGGTGGAGCGCTCGTACGACGGCAAGATCAAGAGCGAGGAGGGCGAGGAGTCGAAGCGCCGCGACGACGCGATCGCGCGATTCGAGGACTTCCTGCGCCGCTACCCGTCCGACCCGAAGTACACGCCCGACGCCATCTTCCGCCTGGCGGAGCTGTACTTCGAGAAATCGCAGACCGAGTACCTCGCGCTCTACGAGAAGTTCCTGGACGAGGACAAGAAATGGAGCGCCGGCGGGGCGGAGAGCGAGCCCACCGAGCCGGCCAAGGACTACGCGCGCACGATCGAGCTGTACCAGTGGCTGGTGCGCGACTTTCCCGACTACCGCCTCATCGACGGCGCCTATTACCTGATGGCGTACTGCCAGGGCGAAGAAGGGAAGTTCGAGGAGTCGAAGAACACGTACCTGAAGCTGGTCTACAAGGCGCCGGGATCGAAGTTCGCCGCCGAGGCGTGGACGCGCGTGGGCGAGTACTACTTCGACATGGCGGAGCTGCCCGAGGCGCTGGAGGCGTACAAGAAGGCTATCGACCTGGGCGAGGGGCGCTACTACGACAAGGCGCTCTACAAGCTGGCGTGGACGTACTACCGGATGGACGACTTCGACTCGGCCATCAAGACGTTCCTCACGCTGGTCGACTACGCCGACAAGCACGAGCACGACGAAGGGAAGCCGGGCGCGGTGCTGCGGCCGGAGTCCATCGAGTACCTGGCCATCTCGATCGCCGAGGAGGACTGGGACCTCGACGGCACGAAGGACAGCGAGGTGGACCCGAAGAACTCGCCGCTGGGACGGGCGGCGCGCTACCTCGACCCCAAGATCCCGCGGAGCTTCGAGGTGTACCGCGCGCTCGGCGAGATCCTGGCGGTGCAGACGAAGTACAAGGAGGCGGTCGCCGTCTGGAAGCGGACGATCGAGCTCTTCCCCTACAACCCCGACAGCCCGAAGGTGGAGTCGCTGATCATCGACGCGCTGAAGGCGGATCGCGACTTCGACTCGATGATCGCCGAGCGCGAGAAGCTCGTGCGCATGTACGGCGAGGACTCGGCCTGGGCCAAGGGGCCTGACGGCATCGCCGGCACGGCCGACGACATGAAGCGGTCGGCGGTGAACGACGCCGCCAAGCTGGCCGAGGAGGGGTTCATCGAGGCGGCCACGTTCCATCACAACGCCGGACAGGTGCTGAAGAAGAAGTGGCTGGTGGAGAAGACGAAGGATCTCTTCGACAAGTTCCAGGCGGAGTACGCGCTGGCGGCAGAGCTGTACGAGAAGTATCTGGAAAAGTACGGCGAGACGTCGCGCAACGCCTACGACATCGAGTTCTATCTGGCGGAGTGCCTGTACTACTCGGGCAAGTGGCTGCCGGCGGCGAAGCATTACGAGGCGGTGCGCGACAGCCCGCTCGACAACAAGTACTTCGAGGAATCGGCGTTCAGCGCCATCGACGCCTACATCAACTTCATCGACGAGGAGTTCCGGGCGGGTCGGCTGGACAAGAAGGCGACGCTGGCGGGGATGGAAGAGACGGCTAAGAAGACGGGCGTCGACCCCGACGGCAGCGGCGTGGGCGTGACGCCCGAGCCCATCCCCGAGATCCTGGGCGCGCTCAACAAGGACCGCGACTTCTTCGTGACGAACGTGTCCGACCCGACGAACAAGGAGATCAAGGTCGACGCGCTCGCCTATCACGCGGCGCTGGTCTACTACGAGTACAAGGATTACGCCGAGGCGTCGAAGCGCTTCCGCGCCATCGCGGCGAAGTGGCCGGACAAGTCGACCGGCGGCTTCTCGGCGAAGCTCGTCATCGAGATTTGCCGCGTGCTGGGCGACCTCGATTGCGTCGAGAACGAGTCCGACAAGCTGGAGACGGCGGCGACGGCGACCGGGGCGGGCAAGACCTCGGTGTTCACGGCCGAGGACGCCAAGGCGTTCAAGGACGCCAAGTTCGCCGCCAAGTTCAAGAAGGCGATGAAGGCGTTCGAGGGGAAGAACTGGGAAGTGGCGGCGGAGAGCTTCTTGAAGCTGGCCGAGGAGCGCAAGCCCGGCGAATGGTCGGCGCGCGACAAGGCGCTCAACAACGCCGCGGTGGCCTACGAGAACGCCTTCAAGTACGAGAGCGCCCTCAAGGTCTACCGGAAGCTGGCGACCGAGCACCCCGACAGCGAGTTCGCGATGCCGGCGCTCTACCGCGTGGCGCTGAACTCCGACCGCTTCTTCGAGTACGAGGAGGCCGTGGGCGAGTACGAGTCGCTGTATGCGAAGTACGGGGCGACGAAGAAGGAGACGCCGGAGGTGACGGAGTCGCTCTTGAGCGCGGGGCTCTTGAGCGAGGCGCTCGGCGACTACGACAAGGCGGCGCGGCTCTTCGAGAAGTACTACGCGACCTACCCCGGCACGAAGGAAGCGCCCGACGTGCTTTTCCGCACGGCGAAGGTCTACGAGAAGTCGAAGAAGTGGCCGGAGGCGATCAAGACCTACCGCAAGTACATCGCCGACTGGGGCAAGGAGCCGGCGCGCTCGGCGTCGATCATCGAGTCGTTCGTGAAGATCGGCGACGCCTACGAGGAGATGGGCAAGCACAAGGAAGCGCTGGCCGCCTACAAGGAGGCCGTGCGCGCTTACGACGAGCGCGGCCTGAAGAGCGGCGAAGCCGCCGCCGAGTTCGCCGCCCGCGCCGCTTTCACGCTCGTCGAAGAGGAGCTGAAGGTCTTCGAGAAGGTCGTCATCGACGCCAAGGACGTGAAGGCGCTCGGCAAGAACCTGGAGAAGAAGGCCACGGCATTGAAGGAAATGGAAGGGAAGTACAAGGACGTCTGGCGTTTCGGGCGTCCCGACTGGACGCTCGCGTCGTTCTACCGCCTCGGCTACCTGTACGAAGACTTCAAGAACAAGATCGCCGCGGTCAAGAACCCGTTCACCGAGAAGTGCGAAAAGAAGGGCGGCGTGTACTGCGACGCCGTCGACGAGTACCAGAACGCGATCGACGACATGACGACGAACGTCGAAGACAAGGCGGTCGCCGCCTATACGACGGCCGTGACGAAGGCCCGCGAGCTGGGCGTGTCGAACAAATGGACAAAGCTCGCGCTGGAGTTCGTCAACAAGTTCAAGCCCACCGACTTCCCCCTGACGAAGGACGACAAGATCCTCTACGAGGACACCGACTTCACCTCCCCGCCGATGGAGACCCCGCGTTGAAGCCCGCCACCGCCGCCGCCCTCGTGGCTTCTTTCACCCTCGCCCTGCTGGGGGCGGCACCGGCACCGGCGCCGGCGCCTGCACCGCCGCCGGCGGGGGCGGATGACGAGCTGGACGAGGGGCCGCCGCCGATGCCGGCGGCGCCGGTGTGGCCGTGCAGCGCGACGGCGTCGGCGAACGTCGAGAAGGGGAACGCGGCGATGCTGTCGGGGGCGTTCCCGGCGGCGATCGACGCGTACAAGGACGCGCGCGACGGCGGCAAGTGCTACCCGGCCTACTACAACATCGCCGTCACGTTCGAGCGCATGGGCGAAGGCGACAAGGCCGAGTCGGCCTACAAGGACGCGCTGGGAGCGAAGGGGGACTACGGGCGCGCGGTGGCGGGGCTGGCGAACCTCTACCTGCGCAGCGGGCGCACGTCCCAGGCGGAGTCCCTCGTCGACGGCCTCTGGGCGAAGTACCCCAAGAGCGCCGAGATCGGCGCCAAGCGCGCCGACCTGTATTACCGCGCCGGCAAGCACGACAAGGCGATCGAGACGGCGAAGAAAGTGCTGCACGTCGACGAGAAGAGCGTGGACGCGCGCATCGCCATGGCCAAGGCCTACTACAAGATGGGCCGCTACGAGCTCGTGGAGAAGATCGCGAAGGGCGGGAAGGACATCGACAAGGGGAACGCCTACCTCTTCAACCTGATGGGCCTCATGTACCTGAAGCTCGACAAGACCGCCGACGCGCTGGCGGAGTTCGAGCAGGCGACGGTCCTGCGCCCGGACTACCCCGAGGCGTTCAACAACCTGGGCGCGCGTTACCTGGCGGTGGGGAAGTTCGCCGACGCGGAGCGCGCGCTCGACCAGGCGACGACGCTCTATCCGAGCTTCAGCAAGGCGTGGGTGAACCTGGGCGCGGCGCGACGCCACGTGGGCAAGGTCAAGGAGGCGGAAGATGCGTTCCGCCGCGCGGAGCGGCTGGAGCCGCATCTCGCCGCCGCGTACTTCAACCACGGGCTGCTGTACCTCGACCACGAGATGGAGGGCATGGACAAGATCAAGCGGCTGGAGGCGGCCATCTCGATGCTGGGGCGGTATCGCGACGAGATGGGGCTGACGCTGCCGAAGGACGATCCGGTGGACAAGTACGTGGGCGAGGCGCGCAAGCTGATCGAGCTGGAGAAGAAACGGCTCGACAAGAAGGCGGCCGACGCGGCGAAGCCGAAGCCGCCGCCCGACACCGCGGCCCCGGCGCCGTCGAGCGCGGTGCCGGTCCCGGCGGGCGGGGCGACACCCGTGCCGCCGCCGAAATGACGGAACCGGCGGCGGCGCGGACGGTCGAACGGTCCGGTCAGAGTCGGAAGCAGGCGGGCGAACGGACGACGGAGGTGCGGCGATGACGTACACGAAGCGATGGCTGGCGGGTGCGGCGCTGGCCGCGGCTCTGCTGGGAACGTTGCTCCCGGGGCGCGACGCGCGGGCCGACGACCCGCCGCCCGCCGGCGATGCGGCGGCCGCTCCGGCCGGCGACACCGCCGCACCGGCCGCGGCCAAGAAGCCCAAGAAGGGCGGCATCATCGTGCTGGAAGCCATCAAGGTGGAGGGGCGAATCCAGAAACCCCAGGCGTTCTATATCCTTCAGCGTACGAACTTGAACTTCACCAGCCTGGACCTGGACCGGAGCTTCCTGACCGACATCGAGAAGTCCGTGACCAAGGACCCGTTCTAGGATGACAATCGCCCCGGTTGGGCGCATTTTCTTGCAGCGCGCGGAACCGGGGGCCGCGCCGGTTGTCCGTACTCGAGGCCGCGTGTAGGTAAAGGGAAGGGTCTGCGAATGGCTGCTGGCGGAGCACCTCAGACGACGAAGAGCGGCGGGCCGGCGGGCGCGCCGCCGCGCGGACCAGCCGCGCCGCCGAAGGTCCTGCGCATCGGCGTCATCCAGGCCGGCAAGATCATCGAGGAGCGGCTACTGCGGCAGAAGGAGACGGTGACGGTCGGGCAGTCGCCGGCGTGCACCGTCGTGATGCCGGACCCGAACTTCGCGGCGCGGCAGATCCTGTTCGACCTGCACGGCGACCAGTACGTTCTGACGTTCGACGACAAGATGACCGGGAAGCTGTCGATCGACGGCAAGCCGGTGGACCTGGCGCAGCTGCGCGCCGACCCGCGCACCAAGAGGCCCAAGCCGGGGATGTACCAGCTGCCCATCGGCGACCGCACGCGCGGCAAGGTGGTCGTCGGCGACGTGACGGTGCTCTTCCAGTTCGTCCAGCCGCCGCCTCTGGCGCCCAAGCCGGTGCTGCCGGCGGCGGTGCGTGGCGGCATCTTCAGCGAGATGGATTGGACGTTCGCGTCGATCCTGCTGGTGCTCGGCATCGCGATGGGACCCACGCTCTGGTACATCCAGCGCATCCCCATCCCGAAGGACATCGAGATGGAGGACGTGCCGGACCGCTTCGCGAAGTTCATCATGAAGCCGCCGGAGAAGCCGGACGCCGCGGTCGACGAGAAGGCGGGCGACGACAAGAAGGCCGAAGACGAGGAGAAGAAGGGCGACGAGAAGCCGCCCGACGCCAAGGCGCACGGGCCGGCCAAGGTGGTGAGCGACGAGGAGAAGGCGCGGGCGGCGGCGGAGGCGCGCGCGAAGATCCTCGACAGCGCGCGCACGAGCGCGGGGCTCCTGGGGATCATCGGCAGCAAGACGGCCGGCGGCGGCGGCGCGGTGGCGGACGTGCTGTCGGGGGGCGGGCTGAGCGGCGACGTGGACGCCGCCTTCAAGGGAATGGGCGGCGTGAAGATCGCCGACGGCGACACGGCAGGCGGGCTCGGCGGGCACGGCGGCGTGGGGGCGGGCGCCGGCACCGTGGCGGGGCTCGCGGCGGGTGAAGGCGCAGTGGGCGGCGTCGGCAGCGCCGACGCGGGCGCCAAGTCGGCGGAGAAGGCGATCACGGGGCGGGTGGTCGGGTCGGCGCCGGCGTCCGTGGACGGGGCGCTCGACTCGGCGGCGGTGGCCGACGTGGTGAAACGCCGCTTGAGCGCGATCAAGGACTGCTACGAGCGCGAGCTGAAGCGCAAGCCCAAGCTGGCGGGAAAGATCCGCATCCGCTTCACCATCAACGCCGCCGGCCGCGTGGACGCCGGCGCCACGAAGGTGGTGGAGAACGGCATGGGCGACGACGAGGTCGCCGCGTGCATGACAGACCGCATCAGCAAGTGGCGCTTCCCCACGCCCGAAGGCGGCGGATCGGTCACCGTCGAGTACCCGTTCGTGTTCACCGCGAGCGGGGGCTGAGTCGAGCCGAGGAACGCCGAGCGGGGGCTGAGTCGAGCCGAGGAACGCCGAGCGGGGGCTGAGTCGAGCCGAGGAGCGCGGAGCCGCGCCTCGGCTTCGGGATCGGCGCCCGTCCGTTCCGGCACGCCGAAGGCGTCGCCTCTACTAGGGATCAGCTCACATCGCCTGAGCTTCGGCGCCGCCGGCGCGCTACGCGCGACCTGCCAAGTAGTTCTGCGGGGAACCGAGCGCGCGGCGCGGCGTCTGCCTCCGCAGCGGTCAACGCGGAGGACGACATGCGTGTGCTGCGCCTGGGGGTCATCAGCGGCGGACGGATCATCGAGGAGCGCTTGCTGCGCGCCAAGGAGACGGTGACGGTCGGCACGGCGCCGAGCTGCACTGTGATGCTGCCGGAGGGCGCCGGCCCAGCGCGGGCGACGCTGCTGGCGCCGAGCGGCGAGGGCGACGCCTACGTGCTGCGACTCGACACGGGCACAGCGCTCCAGGGGAAGGTCACGGTCGGCGGCGTGACGCTGGACCTGGGGGCGGTGCGCGCGACGGAAGTGCGTCTCGACGCAGCCGCGCGCGGCAAGCTGGCCGTGGGCGACGTGACGGTGCTGTTCCAGCAGGTCGAGCCGCCCACGCCGGCGCCCCGGCCCGTGCTGCCGGCGGCCCTGCGCGGCGGGCTATTCAGCGACGTCGACTGGACGTTCCTGGCCAGCTTCCTGGTGGTGGCGCTGGCGGCCACGCCGACGGTCTGGGCGCTGGAACGCGTCCCCATCCCCAAAGAGGTCACGCTCGCCGACGTACCCGACCGCGTCAGCAAGTTCATCATCGTGACGCCGGAGTGGACGAAGATCCCGATGCCCGACGGCGCGACGACGGCCGAGCCGGGCGGCGACGACGCCACGGCCGCGGCGGATCCCGCGGACGGCGCGACCGCCGGCGGCGACGGCCCGAGCGTGGCCCGCGGCGCCCTCAGCCCCGAGGAGCGCGCGCGCCTGAAGGCCGAGCACGACACGCGCATCCTGGACGCGGCGCACCGCACTGCGGGGCTGGTGGGGATCATCGGCAGCGCGCGCGCCGGCGGAAGGGGCGCCATCGTGGACGTGCTGAGCGGCGGGGGCTTCACCG
>DASYRF010000093.1:0-8304 GCA_036004705.1 Myxococcota bacterium | reverse complement strand
CGGCGACGGCGGCACCGCGCGCTGCCCCACGCCCGCTTGCGAGGAGACCGACCCGGATCAGCTCGGTCCCTACTATCGCGCCGGCGCTCCCTTCCGCACGGAGATGAACGTCCTCGGAGAGCCGGGCACGCCGCTCGTCGTGCGCGGCTGCGTCTTCGGCACCGGCTGCGCCGCCGCGCTGGCGGGCGCGCTCGTCGACGTCTGGTCGGCGAACGACACCGGCGCCTACGACAACACCACCGCCGACTTCCAGCTCCGCGGGCGCCTGTACGTCGACGCCGACGGCGCCTACGAGTTCCGCACGCTCTTCCCCGGCTACTACGAAGTGGCGCCCGGGGTCTTCCGGCCGCACCACCTGCACCTCATCGTGACCGCGCCCGGTCACGTCTCGCTCACCACGCAGCTCTACTTTGCCGGCGATCCGCTCGCCCCGACCGGCACCGCCTTCGATACGCTCGTCGTCCCGACCACCGACGACGGCCAGGGCGCCCTGCAAGCCTTCTTCGACGTCGTCCTGGCAGCGAGCTAGGTCGAGGCACGCCGAGGCGCCTCCGCCTCCGCCTCCGAGTTGGACTAGTTGACCGTCCCGATGCCGTCCTCGGCGAACGAGCGCAGGAACTCGGCGTAGCGCGTGCGCGCGGGGGCGAAGTCGTAGATGGCAAAATGGCCGTAGCCCGCGTACTGCGCAAGCACGGCGGTGTAGCGACCGCCGTCGACGTTGCCTGCGACGGGCGAGGTGTCCACCGGTGGCCCGAAGAGCGCCATGCCCGGCGGCAGATGCTCGACGGGCTCCATCAGCGTCAAGCCGATGGCCGTGGCGAGGTACTCGATCGTGGGCGGAGGCGTGTCGATGTCCTCCATTCCTTCGGTCATGTGCACGCTCTTGACGGGTACCCCGGGCGGCGGATGCAGGAAGAGCCGCCCGTAGTTCATCGGCTCCACCGGCTCGATCGACATCTCCACGGCGTTGAGCGCCGGATGGAAGATGTCGAGAGACTCGGGTGTCGTGCTCAGGATCGTCGCCACGAACTCCGACACGGGCTGCGTCCCGCCGCCGTTCACCGGGAGCTTGCGCAGGAACAGCGTGCTCTGGATGCCGCCGCCCGCCCCCGACAGCACCACGGCGCGCACCGCCGGCTCGAAGGCCACGAACGGCGGGCCCGTCGACCCGCCCTGCGAGTGCCCCATGTAATAGATGTTGGTCGGATCGAAGCACACGTCTCCCGTTCCGGCGCCGTTCAGCGAGGCCGGGATGCGCAGCGGGCGCGGCGCTCCCGCGGTCAGCATGCGCACGAGCTGGAAGTCGTCCGCCGCCGCCTGCAGCATGTTGTCGCGCGCCGCCCGCGGATTCGTCGGGTCGTAGGTGGAGAACGCCACGTCGATGCCCGTGGACCCCCGCGTCCCGTGCAACGGCTGGTCGAACGACACCACGGCGATGCCCCGCGACCCCAGCGCCGCCGCCTCGCGCCACGGCGCGCCGAACGACGAGCCGCTACCGACGAACGTCAGGTAGTCGCCGCCTGTGCCGTGGTTGTAGACGACGATCGGATAGCACGCCCCGCCGCTCGCCGGGGCGTCCTTGGGCACCGACACGGCGAAGCGGATGGTGTCGATCTCCTCGATGAGCGGCGCACCGCTCGCGGGGTCGCGTGCGATGTAGCCCTCCTCGTCAGGCGTATACGGCGGCTCGCCCACCTGGAAGTCGGGCGATTCGAACGTCCCCTCGTAGACCCAGTTGTTGTCGGTCTCGCCCACGACCGCCATGCCGTCGGGGGTGGGCGCCGGCACGCTGTGCACCACCGCGCGCAGCCCGGGCGTGATGTCCGTGGCGTGCATGGTCGTGAACACCGCCACCGACGCGATGCGGTCGCGCGTGATTCCCGCCGACGACGCCAGCACGTCGAGCGCCGGCGCGTACAGCGCGCGCGCCGCCTCCAGCACCGGATCGGCGGAGGGCGTCGCGCCGAGCACCGCCTCCATGTCCGCGGTGCGCGTCACCGGGCGCCCGTCGAGGTCGCGCACGCCGGTCGTCACCACCGCGGCGTAGCGCGTGGCCTCGCGCAGCGGGAAGCCGGGCACCGGCAGTATCGACAGCGTGTTCGCCGGCCGGTAGCCGTGGTCCAGCGCGACGGGATCGAAGTCGAGCATGAGCGGAAAGCGCCGCCCCAGCTCTGGCGAGGCCGGGTCCACGTCCACGAGCTGCACCGGCGAGCCGGCGCTGTCGCTCCCGGCGGGGTCGGGGAGCAACGCGGCGTCGATCGCGCCGTCGAACGTGAAATAGAGCGCCGCGTTGAGCGCGAAGCCGTCGTACTCGGCGAAGGCGTCGAGCACGGTGCGCAGCGCGAGTACGTTGACCGCTTCGGGCCAGCGGCGCACGTCGGGGCGACCCGTCACGGGGTCGCGGCGCAGATCGTTGGGGAATGGCGTGTCGAAGTACGGCGTCACCATGTCCTCGCGCGGCACCACGAACATCGCCTTCACGGCGGGCGCCGGCGGCTCGGCCGCGTCGGTGCCGGGCGGGATGGGGCCCGGACCGCAGCCGGGCGCGGCCGCCGCCGCGGCCAGCGCGGCCATGGCAACCGCATGAAGCGCGGCGCGGCCTGCCGCGGCGCGGGCGAAGACTGCGTTGCGAGCGAGCATGAGCGGGAAGCATACACGTGCGTCCGGAGCGACGATAGGTGTATGCTCGGCGTCGTTCGCGCGCGACGGGACGCGCACGGGGAGGCGGAGCGGGCATGCCCGAAGGTGGCGGGAACGGAGCCAAGCGGCGGATCCGGGTCGTGGCGGCGGCAGTCGAGCGGGCGCGCGACGGGCGTTACCTCATCACGCGCCGGCGCCCGCAGGCGGTGTTGGGCGGGCTGTGGGAATTCCCCGGCGGGCGCGTCGAAGAGGGCGAGGACGACGCCACCGCGCTCATGCGCGAGTTCGAGCACCGCCTAGGTGCGCGGGTGAAGGTCGGACGACAGCTCTCCAGCGTGGAGCGCGAGTACAGCACCTACACCGTCGAGCTCCACCTGTACGCCTGCGAGATCGAGGGCGAGCACCTCGAAGCGCGCAACGTCGCCGAGTACCGCTGGGTGCGCTCCGACGAGTTCGAGCAGTACGAGTTCACGCCGGTGGACGAGGCGTCGATGAACCGCTTGCTCGCCGACCGCGAATAGCGCCGCGCCGCGTCAGCGCTCGAGCGCAGGGCGGCGCCGAGTGATCATCTGCGCTACATTTGGTAGGTACGATGGTCCGGCGCGCGGCGGTGGCAGGCTTGCTCGCCCTCCTCACGGCGGGCGCCGCAACGGCTTCGGCCCCGCCGCGAACCGCCGTTGCAGCGAAGCCGGGCTCGGCGAAGCCAGGCACCGCGACGGCCGCGATGGCGAAACCGGCCACGGCGAAACCGGCCACCGCGAAGCCCGGCACTGCAACGGCCGCGATGCCGAAACCGGCCACGGCGAAGCCCGGGGCGGCGAAGCCCGGGGTGGCGAAGCCTGGCACCGCAACGGCCTCGACGGCGAAACCGGCCACGGCGAAGCCCGGGGCGGCGAAGCCCGGGGCGGCGAAGCCCGGCACCGCAACGGCTTCGACGGCGAAACCGGCCACGGCGAGGCCCGGGGCGGCGAAGCCCGGCACCGCGACGGCCGCCACGGCGAAACCGGCGACGGCGAAGCCAGGGGCGGCGAAGCTCGGCACCGCGACGGCCGCCACGGCGAGACCGGCCATGGCGAAGCCCGGCACGGCGAAGCCCGGCATCGTGAAGCCCGGCACCGCGACGGCCGCGACGGCGAAACCGGCCGCCGTTCCGTCGAAGCCGGCGACGGCGATCGCGGCCACGGCCAAGCCCGCGACGGCGACCACGGCGACCGCGAAGCCCGCGACGGCCTCGCCCGCCGCGGCGAAGCCCGCCACTGGCGCCGCTTTGGCGGCCGCCGCGCCCCCGCCGGGGAGCGCCGCGCCGGCGGGCGCCCATGCACCGGCCCCGGCGCCGGCCGAATCAGGCCCGGCCGCGCCGCCACGGCCCACGGCCGTGGCCTTCGCTCGCGCGCTGGATCTCCGCGTGGACAAGCGGATGATCGGCGCGAAGCCCAAGAAGGGCTTCAAGATGGTGGTCACGTTCCATCTGTTTCCCGACAAGGGGGGCGCCACCGCGGCGGCCTTCGACGACACGCTCACGGTGCGGCTCGACGTGCGCCGCGGAGATCTAAAGTTCAAGACACCCGACGTGCTTCTGGCCGCCGCCGACGTGCGCAAGGGTGACGTCCGGCTCGACTTCCCCATCGACGGCCCGAAGATCGACCAGAACTACTGGGTGAAGGTATCGCTGCTCGACTCCGCCGGCGGCGGCGTGGCACGCGACATGTCCTGGAGCGCCTACGTCCTGGCCACGGTGTCGCCTTCGCTCGACGACTCTACGCGCCGCCTCGCTGCGCTGCTGCACGCCAAGAAGGGCGCCTCGCCCACCGAATCGGTCGCCGCCGCCGCCGCGCTCGCCGTCGCCGGCGACGCCCCGGTCGAAGGCGTCGGGCTCGGCACGCTCGCCAGCGTCGCCTACTACGTCGAGGAGGCGTACCGACTGGCGCGCGCCGGCGACACCGACGACGCCTACATCAGGAAGCTCGCCAAGCGCGCCGAGACCGGGCTCGACGCGCTCGAATCCGGCAAGGACCCGTTCGCCGCCCTGCGCGGAATCCACGAGCGCGCCTACCTGTCCCCGCTCGACGGCCATATCCAACCCTATACGGTGTATCTACCGCCGTCGTTCGACCCGGCCAAACGCTACCCGATGCTGGTGCTGTTCCACGGCGCCGCCAGCGATCGTAATCAGCTCATGCGCCTGCTCTTCGGCGGCGGGCTGCCCAAGGGCATCCCCAAGACGATGGCCGGGCGCCTACCCGTCCTGCCCCTCCCCGACGTTCCCTACGTGGTCGTGGCGCCGCATGCCTTCGACCGGCTGGGCTTCCGCTGGGTAGCGCTCGACGACGTGCAGTCGGTCATGGACGAGGCCATGGCCACCTTCCGCATCGATCCGCTGCGCGTCTTTCTCACCGGTGTGTCGATGGGCGGTGACGGCGTCTACAACGTGGCCGTGCGCATGCCGGACCGCTTCGCCGGCGTGCTGCCGCTCGCCGGCAACAGCGACATCCGCGTGCTGTTCGGCGTGGACCGCTACCCGCTCTGGCGCTACGAGCGCATCTTGCTCGACCGCGACGGCAACATCGAATGGGCACCCAACCTGACGAACGTGGCGGTGCACATGGTTCACGGCGCGCGCGACGCCAACGTCTTCGTGCGCTCCGCCCGCGGCTTCGACGCCGCACTCAGCTACTGGGGCGTGCCGCACACCTACGTGGAGCACGCCTCCGCCTACCACGACGTCTGGAGCACCACCTTCAAGGACCGCTACATCTTCAAGCTCATGGACGCGATGCCCTCGCGCAACCCGCGCCCGCCGCGCGTGCATGTCCGCGTCAGCGACTACCGCCACGCGCGCATCGACTGGCTGGAGATCGAGCGCTTCCGCCGCTTCCTGGCGTTCGGCGAGGCCGACGGCATCTGGTCCACCGACGGTACGCGCCTGACGATGAAGACGAGCAACGTTTCGCGCTTGGCGGTGCATCGCGAGGCCGTGCCCGAGGCCGCGGCCGCCGCGGCCGCCGTGACCGTGGACGTGGACGGCGCCGTCGCCTACACGGGCGCGTGGCCCAAGGGCGTGCCGCTGCGGCTCCGGCGCGACCCCGGCGCCGACGCGGGCGGCTGGGCGCTGGCGCCGTCGGGCCCCGACCCGGCCGACAAGGGGCTCGCCAAGCGCCCGGGCGTCAGCGGCCCGCTATTCGACGCCTACTACGAGCCGGGCGTGCACGTGTACGGCACGCTGGAGCCCGGCGCCGTGGCGGTTCTGAAGGACATGGCCGCAGGCGGCGCGTCGCTGGGTTGGCGTGAAGGCATCTCCGTCCGCTACCCGGTGCGCTCCGACAAGACGCTCAAGCCGGAGGACTACGCGCACGCGACGCTCTTCCTGTACGGAACCCCCGCGGAGAACGGCGTGCTGGCGAAGATCGCCGCCAAGCTGCCCATCCGCGCCGACAAGGGCGCGGTGACCATCGGCGCGCGGCGCTACGCGGGGCCGGACGTGGGCGCCGTGTTCGTCTATCCCAATCCGCTCAACCCCGAGCACTACGTGGTGGTGGTGACGGGCGCCACGCTGGCGGGCGTCAAGGCCGCCCCGCGCCTGCCGCGCTACCTTCCCGACTACATCGTCTTCACGGCGGCGGGGCTGCGCTGGGCGCGGGGCGAGGTGATGGGGGCGGCGCGCACCTTCCTGGAAGCGGGCTTCTTCGACGACCGATGGGGCGTGCCGGCGAAGCCGATGGATGCGCCGGCGGCCGGCGACGTGCGCGGCGGCGGCGGGCTCGGGTGGGACGGCATCCTGGCCGCCATCCGGCTGAAGGCCTACGGCGGGACGATGCCGGTCGTGGAAGGCGTCGGCGGAGGCGCCGCGGCCGCCGGCGAGGGCGAGGGCGCCGCGGGCGGCGCGGGCGAGGGCGACGAGGACGACGAGGGCGGCGTCGGCGGCGAGTAGCGCGGCGCGAGCCCCGCCGGCAGCGGCCGCGAGTGGCGCGGTGCGCGTGTGCGGCGGCGGCGGCGAGAAGCGCGGCGGCGAGTCTGGTAGTATCGGCGCCCATGCACCTTCGCACGGTCGCAGCGGTCGCGGCCCTGAGCGCCGGGCTCGCCGCCGCCAGCGGGTGCGCCACCGCGCATTTCGCGCGGGTCATCGGGCGCGACAACATCGCCGCCGGCGTGACCGTCGGCGGACCGTTCACCGACATCGGTCTGCCGGTGAAGACGCCGCTGCCCATCGCCGTCGGTTGGGCGAAGCTCGGCACCGGCGATCGCACCGACGCTTACATGGAGCTGGGGCTCACGACGCTCGCCTTCGGACGATTCCTCTGGGGCTTCGGCGGGGTGTTCCAGATCGTCGAGCAGCGCGGCGCGCTGCCCGGCATCGCCGGGCACGCCGGGATCACGCTGCTGACGGACTTCCGCGAGGCGCGCTTCTGGCCGCAGCTCGGGCTGGCGGCGAGCTGGAAATTCGGGCGCGCCTCGCTCGTGTATCTCGGCGTCGATTCGTTCAGCGAGCTGGACCCGGTGCGCATGCGCGTCGCGCCGCTGGTGGGGGCGGAGCTGCGCTTCACCGACAACTTCGCCTTCACGCTGGAAGGGAAGTGGTACGAGCCGGGGTACGACGCGCGCGACCGGGCGGTGCCCGACTACCTCAGCATCGCGGGCCACGGCGCGCTCGGCGTCGTGCTGGGCATCTCGTTCTACTTCGATCGGGATCGGCCATGAGCGCGCGGCGGCCGCGGGAGGCGCGAGCAAGGGCCGGGTCGCGAGACGGGTGCGCGCCGACGTCGGCGTCGGCGCCGGCGCCGGCGTCGGCGTTGGGCCTCGCGCTCGTGGCGGCCATGGCGCTCGTCCTGGCCGGAGGACTGGGCAGCTGCGTGCGCCTCGACGGCTTCTTGTTCGACCCCGAGCCGGCGCCGGCGGGCGGCTACGACCTCGCGTCTTGCCCGCTCGACGACGCGAGCCAGCCGCCCGTGGGCGATCTCATCGCCGGCGCCGACGTCGAAGAGGTGACCCTCGACGTGGCGGGCGAGACGCTCGACGCCCGCTTCGTGCACGGCCTCGGCGGCGGCGGCGGCGCCACGGTGCTGTACAGCCATGGCAAGACGGGGAACCTCTGCACGTTCTGGGGGCGCGTGCTGTTGCTCTACCAGCTCGACTACGACGTGCTGGTCTACGACTACGAGGGCTACGGCGCCAGCACCGGGCGGCCGAGCGAGCCGCATCTCTACCGCGACGCGCGCGCCGCGCTCGACTACCTGCGCGGGCGCCCCGACGTCGACCCCGGGCGCATCGTCTATTACGGCTGGTCGCTCGGCGCGGCCGTGGCCATCGACCTGGCCGTGGACGAGCCGCCCGCGGCGCTCATCACCGAGTCGGCCTTCGCCAGCGTCTCGGCCTTCACGAGCGACTCCACCGGGCTGGACGTCCCCGGGCATTTCCTGGCGCGCTCCAGCTTCGACAACCTGGCGAAGATGCCGCTGCTGACCTCGCCGGTGCTGCTGATGCATGGCGACGCCGACGACTTCGTGCGCTTCGCTTACGCCGAGCAGCTCTTCGACGCGGCGCCCCTGCCACGCGAGCTCTACCGGGCGGCCGGCGCCGGCCACTCCGACGTTCCCTATGTGGATCTCGGCGCCTGGGCCAGCGAAGTCAGCAACTGGATCGACACCTACGCGCCCTGAGACCCGCGCG
>DASYRF010000092.1:0-78960 GCA_036004705.1 Myxococcota bacterium | reverse complement strand
GCTCCCGTCGTCACGGTGCTGTCGAGCGTGGCGAAGTAAGGGGGTGTGCCGGGGAACACCACGTTCGACGGCATGCCGCACACGCGCAGCGTCTCGTCGGTGCCGCCGGTGTTCGAGCACGCCGCGCCCGCGCCGATGGGCGCCCCGCACGGCGCCGACGAGTACTTCACTTCGCTGGCGGCGCTGCCGCAGACGGTGGTGATGTGGCTGGCGGTGTCGATGCCGGTGGACGGCGTCGAGTCCATGACGATGGTGGAGAAGGCCGTATAGCCGCCCACCGTGGGGATGCTGATGGAGTGGATGACGTCGTCGCCGGCGGCCCCGCAGCTCCCCGCCACGTCCGACCCATAGTTCGACATGTTGTCGTTGAACGTCGTCGGCCCGTAGCTGGCCGTGGCGCTCACCGGCACCACGTAGGGGCTCGAGCAGGTGTCGGGGAAGAAGCAGACGTTGCTCGGCACCGACGATTCGCACCCGTAGGCGCAGGTGGACATCGTGGTAATGGTGCCCTCGCCCGGGGGCGTGGTGTCGCAGATGATTGCCGTGCTCCCCGTGCAGACGTTGGCGTCGGCGGGATCGCAGGCGTTGCACTCGCTGCGCGTCATGTTGCAGCTGAAGCCGCAGGCGATGTTCACCTCGCCGCAGGTCGGTCCGCTTCCCGTGCAGGTCACGAGATTCGAGCCGGTGCTGCAGAACTGCGTCATGCCGATGCAGGGGTGCGCGCACACGTCGCTGATCTCGTCGCACGAGTCGGTGTTGCACAACAGCGTGTCGTTGCAGTTGCGCGGCGTGCCGCCCATGCACGTCCCCGTCTGGCAGGTCTCGCTCACCGTGCAGAATGCGCCGTCGTCGCACACGGTTCCGTTGGGCAGGTTGGCGTGTGTGCACAGGTCGGTGCCCTCGTTGCACGTGTCGCTCGTGCACTGGTTCCCGTCGCTGCAGGCGTTCGGCATGCCGCCGCCGCAGGTCCCGCTCGTGCAAGTCGTGCCCAGCGTGCAGAAGAGCCCGTCGTCGCACGCCATCCCGTTGGCGCCGGTGGCGTTGTGCACGCAGATGTCGCCCGTCTCGTCGCAGGAGTCGATGGTGCAGGGGTTCACGTCCGCGCACAGGCGCGCTCCGCCGCCGCAGCTCCCCGCCGTGCAGACGTCGGGGTCGGTGCAGTAGAGGCCGTCGTTGCAGGCCGTGCCGTTCAGCGGCGTCGGGTTGTTGACGCACACGTTGGCGGTCTCGTCGCACGAATCCGCCGTGCAGGCGTTCGCGTCGGAGCAGTTGCGCGCTCCGCCGCCGCACGTGCCGCCGCTGCACGAGTCGGGGTTCGTGCAGTAGAGGCCGTCGTCGCAGGTATTGCCGTTGGCGGCCGGCGCGTCGTGCACGCACGTGTCCATGACCTCGCTGCAGGAGTCGACCGTGCAGACGTTGGTGTCGGCGCAGTTACGCGCCATCGCCCCGCCGCACACGCCCGAAGTGCAGGTCTCGCCCACCGTGCAGTAGGCGCCGTCGTCGCAGACCGAGCCGTTCAGCACGGCGGCGTTGTTGATGCACAGGTCCACGCCCTCGTCGCAGGAGTCGGCGGTACAGACGTTGCCGTCGCTGCAGTCGCGCGCAGACCCGCCGCAGCTGCCGGCGGTGCAGGCGTCCATGACGCTGCAGAACAGGCCGTCGTTGCAGGTCGTGCCGTCCGCCACCGGCGTGGCCGCGCAGCCGGTCATCGTGCAGGTGCCGGTGTTGCACTGGTTGGTCAGCGTGCCGCAGCTGGTCGACGTCACGATCGTCCCGGCCGCACTGCACGTCACGTAGGTGTTGCCCTGACACTCGTTTACGCCCGGGGTGCAGGCGTAGCAGACGTCCGGCGCCGGCGGGGTGGGCGCGCCGTTACAGCCATAGGGGCAGGGCGTTGTGCCGGTGACGGCGCCGAGCGCGTTGCAGGTCACGACCGCCGCGCCCTGGCACTCGACGGTGCCTGGGTTGCACTCGTTGCACTGGTTGGGGGTCGTGCCCGTCTGACACCCGAACGCCGAGCAATCGGTCGCGCTCTCCACCACGCCGCCGCTCGCGTCGCAGTCCACCAGCTGGTCGCCCTGGCACTCCACGGTGTTGGGCGTGCAGATGTTGCAGGCCGGTGTGCCGGTCACGGTGTTACAGCCGAACGGGCAGACGGTCGTGATCGTCGCCATGCCGGCGGCGTCGCAGTGGGCGACGTCGCCGAGCCCCGTGCAGAAGTCGGTGTTGGGTGTGCAGGTGCCGCACTGTCCGAGCGCCGCGTCGCACACGGAGGGCGCGCACTCGGTCGTCGTCACGATCTGCCCGCCGGTCGAGCAGGTGACCAGCGTGTCGGCGTCGATGCACTGCGCGAGGATGGACGGGTCGGGGTCGCAGGTGTTGCAGGCGTCGGGGTCGACGGTGGTGTTGCAGCCGAAGGCGGTGCAGGGCGTGGTCGACACCACGCTGCCGCCACCGTCGCACTGCACCAGATCGTCGCCCTGGCACTCCGGGCTGCGCATCATCGGGTCGGCGAAGCCCGGGTCGGGCGTGCAAGCGTTGCAGGCGCTGGTCGAAGTGTTGCAGCCGTACAAGCAGGAGGTCTGGCTGGTGATGGTGCCGTCCAGCGCGCAGTCGACCAGGTCGGGACCGATGCAGTGGGTCATCCCGGCGAAGCAGTCGAAACAGGCCGCCGCTTTCGAGTCGCACGCGTACGGGCACAGGAGCGAGTCGACGATGTTCCCGTCCATGTCGCACGTGACGATCGTGCCGGTCATGTCGGTGTTGATGCGGCACTCTACGGTTCCCGGGTTGCAGTCCACGCAGGCGCCCATGAAGCAGACCTGGTTGCTCGTGCTGCAGTTGCTCTCGGAGGTGATGACGCCGTTCTCGTCGCACACGCGCACCACGTCGGCGCTGCACTCGGTGGTGTTGGGCGTGCACGAGTTGCAGCGCAGCTGCTCGGAGTTGCAGCCGAACGGGCAGAATTCGCGCACGGTGTTGAGGGCCATGTCGCAGGAGACGAGCTCCCCCGTCATGTCGTCGCAGAACGGCCCGTCCACCGCCTCGCAGCTCGACAGCACCACCGTGGCGTTGGCGGAGCCGTGCAGGATGGGCGTGACCATCGTGTCGCCCGAAGCGACGAACATCATCAGGTAGTTGCCGTCGACGGCGATCGTCACGGCCTGGTCGGCCCAGCTGTCGGGGACGATGAGGTTCATCGTCTCGGTGTCGCCCAGCTCGCCGCCCGCCAGCTCCGGCACCAGCAGCGGATCGTACGCCTCCGTGGCCGTCGACAGCACGATGGAGAACTGGTCGAGCGAGCGCCCGCTGGCGCGGACGGCCGTCGAGTCGATCGTCAGGGCGATGACGGTCGGGTTCCCGAAGGGGCCGCGGGCACCGCACGAGCTGGCGGGGGCCGCCAGCGCGCACGCCAGCAGCGCTGACAGGATGGTCCGGACGCGCTGAGCCATGGGTCTCCTCGCCGCAGGCGAACGACCTGAAGAACGCGAGCTTTGACGGATCTTACCGTTCACCGCCGGCCCGAGCAACAACGCCGGCAAGGGCCGTGATACAAGGTCCGCCGCACGGAGGGCCGCCATGCCGCCACGCAAGAAGAAGGCGAAGGAAGGGAGCGTCGGGTTGAGCGCCGTCGAGGTCGCCGGCGGGAGCGCGCCGCCGGCGCTGAAGGCGCTCGCCGACGAGATCGCCGCCCAGGGCGGCGCGGCGCTCGCCACCTACCGGGACCCGTTCGGCGGGCAGTGGCTGGTGCTGGCGTCGCTGCCGATCGACAAGGTCGCCCCCACGCCCTACCAGCGCGAGCTGAGCGACACGCACGCCAAGCGCCTGGCCGGCGTCATCCCCAAGGTGGGACGCTACCTCGACCCGGTGGTGGCGGTGCGCCACGGCGGCGGCTTCTGGACGCCCAACGGCATGCACCGGCTGGAGGCGATGCGGCGGCTGGGGGCGAAATCAATCGTCGCGCTGGTGGTGCCCGAGCCGGAAGTGGCGTTCCGCATCCTCGCGCTGAACACGGAGAAGGCGCACAACCTCAAGGACAAGGCGCTGGAGGTAGTGCGCATGGCGCGCGCGCTGGCGGCGCAGGACGAGACGGCCGGGCGTCCCGAGAGCGACTGGGCGTTCGAGTTCGAGGAGCCGGCGTACGTGACGATCGGCGTCTGCTACGAGCGCAACGCGCGCTTCAGCGGCGGGGCGTACCTGTCGGTGGTGAAGCGCTGCGAGGAGTTCGCCACCAAGGGCATCGCCAAGTCGCTCGCCGAGCGCGAGGGGCGTGCGGCCAAGCTGCTGGAGCTGGACGAGGCCGTGGGCGAGGCGGTGAAGAAGCTGAAGGACGCGGGCTTCACCAGCGCCTACCTCAAGCCGTTCGTGGTGGCGCGAGTCAATCCGCTGCGCTGGGTGCGGCCGGCCAAGCCCGGGCAGAAGTCGCCGCGCGCCGAGTTCGCGGCGACGATCGACAAGATGATCGAAGGGGCGCGCAAGCTGGACCCCAAGAAGATCAAGCCGCAGGACCTGGCGGCGGCCGCCGCGATGGGCGGCGGCGCCGCCGCCGAAGACTGAGTCGAGGCGATCGCCCTAAGGGCGACCTCCTCGGCGAAGCATTCTCGGCGCTCGGACAATCTGGGTGGCGTCCGAGGCACAGCGCATCGAACCCCCTCCTACGATTTCTTCACACGCTCTGATTCTGATTCTGAGCCGAAGCCGCGGCCAATGGCGCGGGACGCGCTAGAGGCCGGCGCCCGTCGCCGTGCGGGCGGCGGCGGCGAGCGCGCCGATGTGATCGGCGGCGGCGTGCACCACCAGGACGTCGCCGGCGGCCACGACGGTGTCGGCGCCGGGCGCGGCCGGCGCGGCGCGGGCGTGCGCCTTGACCGACACGACGCGGGCGCCGTGCTGGCGCTCGAGTGCGTCCACGGTGCGCCCAGCGAGCGCGCTGCCCTCTTCGACGCTCACCTCGCCCACGACCCAGGGCCGCCCGCCGATGTCGTAGGTGGCGAGGACGCGGTTCTCCATCGTCATGGCGGCGATCGCCGGCGCGGCCAGCGCGCTCGACGAGAAGGCGAAGTCGATGTCGAAGGCGCCGGCGATCTTGGCGGCGATGGCCTGGTCGAACAGGCGCATCACCACGCGGATGCGCGGGTTGAGGCGGCGCGCGTCGAGCGCCACCTCCAGGTTGGACATGTCGTCGTTGGTGGCAGCGACGATGGCGCGCGCGTGCGCCACGCCGGCCTCGACGAGCGCGTCGTCGTCCTTCATGTCGCGGACCAGCACGGGCGCGCCGGTGGACTTTGCCTGCGCGACGAAACGGCCTTCGCCGTCCTTCTCGATGGCGACGACCTGCACCTGCGCCTCGAGGAGGTGGCCGAGCACGCGCCAGCCGACGTGGCCGAGGCCGCACAGGACGACGTGGTCGCGGTACGTGGAAGCGGAGACCTTCATCCACCACTTCTCCCCCTGCTGCTTGGAGACGATGAGCATCCCCATGCGGACGATCCCTTCGCCGACGAGCAGGAAGCCGACGAGCGGGTAGAGGCCGTTGACGAGCGCGAGGTACCAGGTGTCGGGCGGTTGGAAGGGAGGCTGGGCGAAGAGCGCCATCCAGGCGGCGTAGGCGGCGACCAGCAGGGAGGGCCGCGCCCCGCCCAGCGCAGCGTGGGGCGTGACGGCGAAGAGCGCGGTGCCGGCGGCGACCGCGACGGCGAGCCCGGCGAAGGTCCAGCGAAACTCGCGCGCCAGCACGGCGATATAGAGCCCGGTCGTGCGCCAGTCGCGCCGCCGCGCGCGCCGTGTGCTCGCGGCCGCGCTCGCGCTCGCCCTCGCCGTCATCGCGCGCAGCATACTATAGTGGCTCGCGCATGCTGGACGACCTGGCGGCGCGCTGGCGGGGCGAATTCCCCATCCTGGAGCGCAAGCTGCACCTGGCGTCTCACACGCTGGGGGCAATGCCGCGCGGGGCGCGGGCGCGCGCCGCCGAGTTCCTGGACCGCTGGGACGAGGACGGCGTGGCCGCTTGGGAGACCTGGCTGCCGTTCGCCGCCGAGATGGGCGAGCTGATGGCGGAGATCGTCGGCGCCGCCCCGGGCACGGTGGTGCTGCTGCCCAACGTCTCGACGGCGCAGTCGGTCGTGGCGAGCTGCCTGGACTTCAGCGGGCCGCGCCGGCGGGTCGTGATGAGCGACCTGGAGTTCCACTCGGTCGGCTACATCTGGCAGGAGCAGGCACGCCGGCGCGGCGCGGAGCTCGCGGTGGTGCCGAGCGCCGACGGCGTTCACCCGCCCACCGCCGCGCTCGCGGCGGCGGTCGACGAGCGCACCGCGATCGTGCCGCTGTCGCACGTGACGTTCCGCAGCGGCGCCCTGGAAGACGTGGCGGCGCTGGCGGCGCGCGCGCGCGACGCCGGGGCGATGGTGCTGCTCGATTGCTACCAGTCGGCGGGGACGGTGCCCTTCTCGCTGGCGGCCCTGGGCGTGGACTTCGCTTGCGGTGGCTCGGTGAAGTGGCTGTGCGGCGGGCCGGGGGCGGCGTGGCTCTACGTGCGCCCCGACCGCATCGGCGCGCTCGAGCCGGTGTTCACCGGCTGGTTCGCGCACGAGCGGCCGTTCGCGTTCGAGCCAGGGCCCATCGTCTATGCGGGCTCCATCCGGCGGTTCGCCGGCGGGACGGCGCCGGTGCCGGCGTTCTACACGGCGCGCGCCGGCTGGGAGATCGTGCGTTCCGTGGGGGTGGCGCGCATCCGGGAGAAGTCGCTGCGCCTCACCGGGCGGCTCATCGCCGGCGCCGACGCCCGCGGATTGCGCCTGAACACGCCGCGCGACGAAGCGCGGCGCGGCGGCACGGTGTCGATCGATTTCGAAGGCGCCGAGTCGGCGTGCGCGGGGCTGCTGGCGCGCGGCGTGCTGTGCGACTGGCGCCCGCGCGCCGGCTTGCGCGTGTCCCCGCATTTCTACACGACCGACGCCGAGGTCGACCGCTTCTTCGAGGAGCTGGCCGCCGTCGCTCCGTGCAGGTAGGCGCGCCACCGCCGTGCGTGCGCGGGGCTGCTGGCGCGCGGCGTGCTGTGCGACTGGCGCCCGCGTGCCGGCCTGCGCGTGTCCCCGCATTTCTACACGACCGACGCCGAGATCGACCGCTTCTTCCAGGGTCTGGCCGTCGTCGCTCCGTCAGGGTAGGCGCGCCAGCACCGCGCGTGCCGTGCTGGAGAGCCCGTCGGGGTCGAGCGCCGCCTCCAGCGCGCGCGCGGCGACGGTCGCCTCGTGCAGCGCCTCGCGCCCCGCGTCGTCGAGGTCGCACCAGGCGGGGTGCGGGCGGGCGCGGCCGTCGGGGTCGCGCGGCCGCCAGGCGGTGGTCGCCGCCTCGACGAGCGTCTCGCGTTCACGCGGATCGAGCGGCATCTAGACCTCCACCACGACGCCCTGCCGGCGCAGGCAGTCGAGCAGGAGCTTGCGCGCCCGCCCGAAGTTCTGCAGGAACGTGTTGAGGCGCATGCCGAGCCGGTCGGCCAGCACGCGGTCGGGCTCGGCGCCGGCGGCGGTCAGGCGCGCCTCGAGCGCGGCGGCCGGCCTCGGCGGAAGCGCGGCGCAGCAGCGGGCGATGTGCGCGCGCAAGAGCGGGTCGGCGGGGCCCGCCTCCCGATCGGCCGGCGGCGCCGCGGCGTGGGCGGCGCGCTCCAGCACCTCCAGCTCGGCCGGATCGAGGCGCGCGCGCCGCAGCTCGGAGAGAGCCAGGTTTCGGGCGATGCGCACGCCCAGACGCAGCAGCGGCTCCGGCGCGCCGTCGGGTTGCACGCGCGGCGCCACCTGCCACACGCGTAGGAGCGTTTCCTGCAGCACGGCCTCGACGTCGACACGCCGGGCGAAGGTGGCGAGGGACGCACGAAGGGGCCTCTCGGCGCGGGCGAGCCAGCGAGTGAAGGCGTCGCGGTCGCCCGCGCCGATGAGGCCGAGCTCGGCGCCGGCATCGCTCAAAGCAGGATCCGCACCGTCGCACCGGCGTGCGTGTGCAGGACCACCGCCGCGGGCGCGGGCGCGCCGCCAAGCCCCGCCGCCGCCACGCAGAGACGGATCCGCGCTCCCGGCGGGACGCGGCCGCCGCGCGTGGTGCGCGCGTCCACGACCGCCGACGCCTGCGTCGTCCCGTCGGCGAGCGTCAGCTCGGCCGCCGCCACGGGATCCCAGTCGAGTGGCGCGCCCTCCACGTCGATCTCCACCAGCAGCTCGCCGTCCTTCAGGCGCACGATCCGCCCGTGCAGCACCTGCTCGTCCGCCTCCTCGGGCTCTGGCGCCGTGCCTGCGTCGCCACGCGCGTCTGCCTCGGGTCGCAACTCCAGCTCCAACGTGCTCGGCTCCTCCGCGGCGGACGCGCCGACGTCCCAGTCCTCGCCGCCGCCGGCTCCGCCTCGCCCCGCCTCGTCCTCGGCCGACGCCTGGCGGCCGCCCGGGTCGAACGCGCTGCGCGCGCGGCTCGCCATCTCGCGCAACGCGTCGGCGGCGCGGCCGAGCAGCGCGCCGGCCCCGCCCACCTTCTGCTTGGCGGCCTCCATCGGCCGACCCGTCGGCGCGGGCGCCCGCGGAGGCTGCGCCGGTCCGGCCGGCGCGGCGCTGGCCACGAACCCGTTTCGCGCCGCCCCGACGAACGCCGCCTGCTGTCGGGCGCGCTGAGCGAGCGGCGCGCCGGCTACACCCGCGTGCGAGAGCGTCGCCGCGCCGGCCGCGCCGCCGGGGAACGCCGCCCGCAGCCCGAGTCCCTCCGCCGACAGGCCGTAGGGCAGCTCTTGCGGTACGCGCTCGTGCCGCACCGGTGCGCGCGGGTCGACCGTGGGCTCGTCGCTCACGGCGACCCACGACGTGAGCCGCGTGGCCACCCCGAACTCCAGCCCGAGCCGCTCGATAGTGGCGTCGGTGTCCCGACGGTTCACCTGCCCACCCGCCAGCGACGTCTCGAGGTCCTCCACCGATTCGCGCCCGAAGAGCGCGACGACCGCGGCGTTGCCTACGCCCGACTCGCAGGGCGCGACGGCGAGATGCTGCTCCCACGCGCCCGCGGGCGTACGCCCGCGCACCACGAGCGCGCCGCCTTCGGCGCGCAGCCGTACCGAGACGAGTGCCGGCGCCGCGGCGAAGAGATCCGGCAACGCACGCGGGGCCACCGCGCGCACCGCCTCGCCCTCGACCGTCACGTCCACGAGCAACGGCGCGCGCGTTGCCGCCACCAGCCGCGCCGCGCCGCGCTCGGCGTCCTCGTCGAGGTCGACCGCGATCTCCAGCCCGTGCCCGGCGCGCGCCGCCGGGCCGGTGAGCGCGCGGTTGGTCGACGACCCCACCGCCACCGTGTGCAGCCGCGACGAGCGCGGCAGGTGCGCGATGACCTCGCCCACGACCTCGGTCTCGAAGCCGATGTGCCCGTCGGTGACGAGCACGACCTGGCGCTGCGCGTCGGCGCGCAGCGGCCTCAGCGCCTCTTTCACCGCCTCGTGCATCTCGGTTCCGCCGCCGGCGGAGAGCGCCGCCAGCCACTTCAGCGCCTCGCGCCGCGCCCCCGCCGTGGCCGCGACGGGTCGTCCCTGCCAGCGGTGTGGCCGGCTGGAGAAGGCGATGAGCTCGAGCTGGTCGGCCTCGCCGAGGCTGTCCACCAGCGCCGAGACGACGCGGCGCGCGTGGTCGAGCGGCCGTCCGCCCATCGAGCCGCTGGTGTCGAGCAGCACGCACAGGTCGCGCGGCAGCGCGCGCGCCTCGGGCGCCCCGGCCGAAGGCGGGACGATGGTCAGCAGGCCGTAGGCGTCGCCGCCGTGCGGCTTGCCCGCCGCCGGGCGCGCGCACTCGAGCGTCGCGCCCACGCGCGGCTGCGCCACCGCCCAGCGCACCACCAGGTCGCGGTCCAGCGCCGCGCCGGCCTCGTCGGCGAAGACGATGCGCGCGCAAGGGCCCGTCTCTCCGGCGACCGCGTTCGTCGCGACGCGGTGCGAAGGCGACTCCGGCGCACGTCCCTCCACGAGGGCATCGCGCAGCGACAGCTCCAGCGCAGCGCGTACGCCCGTCGGGCCGTCGGCGACGTCGACCGTCACGCGCGCGGCGTCGGCGACGCGCCCCGGCGCGCCCAGGTAGCGCGGCGGCGCCACCGTGGGAAAGCGCCACTCCCACAGCCCCTCCGCCAGCCAGCGCAGCCGCTGGTCGACGGTCAGCTCCACCGTGACCTCCTGCCCCGGCGGCACGTTGCCCACTTCCTGCGAGAACAGGTTCTGCCGCTCCTGATCCAGCAGCGCCGCCGTGCGCCCCTCCAGGATCGCCGCCTCGAACCGCTCGCGCGCTGCGGCGCGCCGGTCGATCTCGCCGACCACGCGCCGCTCGCCGATGCGGAAGGCGTACCCCGCCACCGCCCCTTCCGCCGGCAGCGGCACGCTGTAAGAAACCTGAAGCGGCTCCTGGTAGGGATTGCCGAACCGCTGCTCCAGGACCACGCGCGCCAGCCCCCCTGCGGCCTCCGCCCGCACCTTCACCCCGCGCAGCGGCAGCGTGCGCCCGTCCAACGCCACCAGCCGCCCCCCGTTGCTCTCGTACGCCTGTGCCGTGCCCGTTCCCGCGACCGTCGTCGTCATGTTCGTCGAAGCCTCCTGCACCCTCAACGCGCCGGCCCCGGCTGTGGTGACAGCGTTTCTAGCACGCCGGCTTGCGTTGACGCGGCAGTGTGGGCCACCGTTAGATGGCGACGTGAGGCTGGCGCAGGCGCGGGTGGGGGACGGCGGCACGGCGGTCATCCTGCTGCACGGGTTCCTCGGGTCGGGGCGGAACCTAGGGTCGCTGGCGCGGGCGTGGGCGGCGCGCGATTCTAATCTATCGATCGTAATGTGCGACCTGCGCGGACACGGAGACTCGCCACCGCTGGCGGAGGGCGCGGACCTCGGCGCGCTCGGGCGCGACGTGCTCGACACGGCGGCGGCGCTCGCGACGGAGCCGCCGCTGCGGCTGGTGGGCCATTCGCTGGGTGGGCGGGTGGCGCTCGCCGCGGCGCACGCGGCGCCCGGGCGCGTGGGAAGCGTCACGCTGCTCGACATCGCGCCCGGGCCCATCGAGGAGTCGCGCGGCGAGAACGGCGCGCTCCTCGCTTCCCTCCTGGCGGCGCCGGCCGCCGCCCCGGATCGTCGCACCGTGCGCGGCGCCATCGCCGCCGCCGGCGTTTCGCCCGCCCTGGCCGACTGGCTGGTCATGAACCTGGTGCGCCGCGGCGACGGCTACGCTTGGCGCGTCGACCGTGCCGCGCTGGCCGCGCTGCGCGCCCGCACCGACGCCGAGGACCTCTGGCCCGTCGTGGAAGCCCGCCCCGCCGGCCTCAGCGTCCGCTGCATCCGCGGCGCGCGCTCGCCCTACGTCACGGCCGCCGACGCGGCCCGCTTCGCCGCCGCCGGCTGCCGCGTCGACACGATCCCCGATGCCGGCCACCTGCTGCACGTCGATCAACCCGACCGCCTGCTCGGACTGCTCACGGGCTAGCCGGGCCCGCACAGGGAAACGAAAGTAAAATAGTACTGGCGGGTTAACTGCCAACCATGGTATAGGACTGGCCGGCCAGTCTAAATCCCATGAACTCGGCATCTGAGTCCCGCGTCCGCCCGCGCGAATCCGTCCGCCGCATCCTCGAGGCGGCGGCGCTGCTCTGGAGCCGTCACGGTCTTCATGGCGTGTCGCTCGAACGGATCGCCGCCGAGGCCGGCGTGGCGAAGTCGCTCCTCCACTACCACTTCGACTCCAAGGAGCACCTGCTGCTCGAGGTGAACTCCTACCGCGCCCAGCGGCTGTTCGAGAGCGTGCGGCTCGAGGCCGCGCCGCCCGCGGCCCCTGCGGCGGAACGTATCGCGCATTACCTCCAATCGGCGTGGGGCCTGCTCGTCGAACAGCGCGATCAGGTCCCGCTGCAGGTCGAGCTCTGGCGCGCGAGCCGCACCAACCCGCGCCTGCGCGAGCACCTCGACGTGTTCGCCGCCGGCGTGCGCGCGCTGTTGCACGCGGGGCTCGCCGACGTGCTGGGGGCCACCGGCGACGCCGCCGCGCGCCTCGCCGACATGGCCGCGCTCATCAACGTGATCCTGGAAGGGTTCGTCTTCCACCTCTACCAGACCGACGACGTCGCCGGCACGCGCCCCGCGTTCGAGGAGCTCGAACGGCTTCTGGTGCGCGTGCTCGCGCCCGCTGCAACCCCCACCGAGGAGCGCCGATGAACAACCCGCGCCGCGTCCTGGCCACGCTCTGCGTCGCCGCCGCCCTGCTCGCCGCGGCGCCCGCCCCGGTGCGCGCCGCGAACCTCTACATCGCCTGGAAGAGCGGCCACGAGGCGGGTTGCGCCGGCGAGGTCGAGGACTTCTGGGCGTGCGTGATCGGCGCGACCGCCTTCAACAGCTGGCTCGTGCCGTTCGCGGGCGGCGAGACCGTCACGCTCGTCGCCGCCGCCGAGATCGGCGACTGTGGCGACTGGGGGAACTTCACGTGCGTCGTGCAATCGGCGGGGTGGGAGCCGGCGCCCGGCGACGTCATCGAATACATCCACGGAGGCGGTTGCGTCGGCAGCAACGACCACACCGCCAGCGTGGTCACGAATTCCGGCGCGACCGTACCGATCCGCGGCGCCGAGCTCGGCGACGGATTTCTTGGAAACTGCCACTGCCAGACCGCGCTGGGCATGCACGAGATCTACGAGGCGGCCGGCGACGCGTCCGATGCGGACTGCTGCAACGGACAGACGTGGACGGGCTGCGCGCCGGCGCCGCCGAGCCTCGGGGGCCCGGGCTGGTACGAGCTGCTCGGCTGCGCGGGGCTGAGCCTGCGCGCGCAGGCCGTCTCGCCGGCCGGGAACCTGTTCGACGCCGCCGCCTGCATGTACCTCGGCGTGGACTCCGCGAACCTGTGCGCGCAGGGCCGCGCGACGCGCGACGCCGGCGCTTGCGTGGGCGGCGACCTCGAGACGTGCAGCCTGAGCCCGGTCGTCACCAGTTGTGGCGGGCTCGGCTGCGAGGATCTGCCGGCGCCGCACTGCAGCACGTTCGCGGCGTCGTGTAGCGTCGACTACGAGGCGGCGCTGTGCAGCGGAGAGGGCGCCGCGGTGACCGTCTCCTGCACGAACACCGGCGCGGTGGACTGGCCGGCGGGCGTGACGCTGGGGACCGATCCCCAGGATCGCGACAGCGTGTTCGCCGACGCGTCGTGGAGCTCGGCGCGCGTGGTGGGGCCGGTGACGCCCGACCCTGTGCCGGCGGGCGGGACGGGCACCTTCGCGTTCGTCGCGCGTGCGCCGACCGTGCTCGGCCCGATCGACTACGCGCAGGGGTTCGGGCTGCTCTTCCCGGGGAGCGGCGCGCTGTATCTCGGTGCCGATCCGGCGGCGCTGCAGATGAACGTGACGGTGGCGCCATGCGCGCCGGGCGCCGGCTCGGACGGCGGCGCCGCGGCCGACGGCGGCGGGGACGCGGGCGCGCCGGGCGGCGACGGCCGTGGCGGTTGCCACTGCAGCGTGGTTGGCGCGGCCGGTGGCCGAGGCGGCGGCAGCGGTGGTGGCGGCCTGGCGGCGGCTGTGGCGGTGGCCGGCCTCGTCGGCCTTACCGGAAGGGCGCTGCAGCGCGGGCGCCGCCGCGACGCGGCGGCGCCGCGGAGGTGCGCATGAACGCCTTCACGCGCAGGGGAGTCGCCATCGTCGCGCGGGTGTGCATGAACGCCGTCGCGCGCCGCGTGGGGGCCGCGCTGGCAGGGGTGAGCTCGAGCGCCGTGTGGCCGGGTGAAGAGGCGGGGGCCATCGCGCGCGGCGTCGCCGCCGCGGTATCAGCGGTCGCGGCGTGCGGCTGCCTCTGCGGCACGGTGGCCGTGCTCGACGCGGGCCCAGGGGCCGACGCGGCCGGCGCCGACGCCGCTCCGGGAGACTTTCCTGACGGCGCGACCGACGCCGCCGCCGCCGAGATCCCCGACGGCGCCTGCTGGATGGTCAGCCCGCCCGTCGCCTGCGGAGACGGCGTGTGCGATCCCGGCTGCGAGAACGCGCTCGACTGCCCCGCGGACTGCCCGCTTCCGCCCGGCGGCATCCCGTGCAGCGGAACGCCCGCGTCCTGGACGTGCAACGCCGACGCGTCGGCGCGCTACGAGTGCTACGGCGGCGCGATCGTCATCGAGACCTGCGGCGGGCCGGGCGCCTGCCAGACGCTGCCCGGGGGCTGGCCGGCGCAGTGCCACGGCTGTTTCGCCTGCGACGGCTGGTACAACGGGCTCGGCCTGCCGTACCTCTACACCTGCACCTTCGGCGGCGCGATGCAGCGCAGGCGCTGCATCGACGTCACCACCGGCGGTGACTGCCTGCAGGGCACGAGCAACCCCGCTAGCTGTTGTGCCATCGACGACGACTGTGCCGGCGGCGCGTGCATCTCGATGCCCGAGGGCACCGACGACCTTTGCCCGTGACGACGTTCGGCTCTCCCTGGCAGGTAAGACTGGGCCCGTGGGCCCGAGCTCGGCGAAGCCGCCGCTGACGCCGCGCGGCGCTCGCTGCCCTGCGCGCCGCCCGAGGAGGCCGCGCGCGGCGAAGCCGCCGCCTCCGCCGCCCGGCGCGCTGGCGTTCGCACGGGGCTGCGTCACCATTGAGCAGTCCGGCCGCCGGCGTGGAGGGCCGATGAGGTCTTGGGTGGCGCTCGGAATGGGAGTGACGGCCTCGCTGGCGCTGGGCGCGGGCACGGCCGCACGCGCGGCGGCCACGGCCGTGCCGCCGGTCGCGGTCGACCCCGACGGGGCGCCCGCCGCGCCGGAGCTGGCCGCGGCTATCGCCGCCGCGCGCGCCGATCTCGGCGCCACGGCCCCCGTCACCGTCGCCGCCGGGGCCTTCGTTCTCGTGGGCGCCTCCGGCCTGAGCGCCAAGTCGCTCGCCAGCAGCCACTCGCTCGCCACCCGCGCGCTGGAGGCGCTCTTCAACGGCCGCTTCCGCACGCGCCCCGCGCACGTCATGACCGTGTACCTGTTCGGCGGCAAGAAGCCGTACGACGCCTACTGCAAGGCGCGCTGGGACGCGTCCTGCACCTCGCCCTTCGGTTTCTACCTCTCCGGCGAGCGCCGCCTCGTCATGAACGCGGCGCCGGGCCTGGGCACGCTCACCCACGAGCTCGTCCACCCCATCGTCGAGGCCGACTTCCCCGGCGCGCCCACCTGGATCGACGAGGGCCTGGCCTCGCTCTTCGAGGGCCCGGTCATTCCTCGCAAGGGCGAAATCCACGGCGCCAAGAATTGGCGCCTCCCGAGCCTGGTCGCCGCGCTGCGCTCCCCCACGGCCCGCGCCGGCGCCCGCCTCGACCGACTCTTCGGCATGGCCAACGACGCCTTCCGCGACGACGACGAGTCCCTTCACTACGCCATGGCTCGCTACTTCTGCCTATGGCTCGACCGCCGCGACTTGCTCTGGCCCTTCTACCAGCTCTGGCGCGACACCGCCGCCGCCGATCCCACCGGCGCGCTTGCCTTCCGCGCCGTCACCGGCACCACGCCCGCCGAGGCGCACGCCGCCTGGGAGCGCTGGGTCCTCCGGCTCTGACGCACCGGCCACCGGCCGATGAGCCCGTCCTAGAGCAGGCGCTCGAAGTAGATGAGCCCGACTTTTCGATAGACGACCCGACCCACCTCGCGGAATCCGCACTTCGCGTAGAACCCGCCGGCGCCGGCCGGCGCGTCGTAGGCGTCCAGGCGGATGGCCTCGGCCGGCCATGCCCTCGCCGCGCGCCACGCCGCTTCCAATAGTCGCCGCCCGAGCCCGCCCCGCTGCGCGTCCGGCTCCACTGCCATGTCGTGCAGGTAGAGCGCGCGCCGCACCCGCACGAAGTACGCCGTGTCGATCGCCCATGGCTTCTGCGTCGCCAGTCGCAGCGTGGCGACGATCCCTCCGCCACGCCGCGCCACCAGCACCCGCGACGTCCGGAGGCCGCGCGCCACGCCCTTCTCCGTCACCGCCGCCGACCAGTGCCCGCGTCCGAAGTCCCGCGTCAGCCGCTCCGCGACCCGCGTTCGCAACGCCGCCAGCGCGGCCACGTCGCTCTCCGCGGCGTCCCCCACCGCCAACGTTCCCTCCATCGCCGCGCGCACCACGCTCCGATTCTATCGCCAAGAGCAACACTGGGGGCCGGCGGTCGCTTTCGCTCCTGCGAGCTACGGCAGGTTGGCCGCCACCAGCGGCGCCGCGGCGGCGAGCAGGCCCCAGGGGGCGCCGGCGGCGAGCGCGAGCGCGGGCGCGCCGCGGAGCCAGAAGAGGCGGTTGCCGGGGAAGGTCCACCAGTGGAGCCAGCGCAGGTTGGCGCCTTCGTAGGCGATGCCGAGGGCGGCGCCGATCAGAGCGCGCAACGCGAACGACTGTCCGGCCAGCGCCGTCACCAGGGCGGCGAGTGCGGCGCTGGAGCCGAGGGCACAAGCCACCTGCAGCCACCCGGAGCGGTACAGCCACAAGCGCAGCAGGCGGGCGCCCACCTCGGCGCCGGTGACCATCGCGAGGCAAGCAAGAAAGTAGCGGAGCCCCATGAGTCACGCGGGCTCGCCGGTGCACCGCGCGGCGGGGGGGCGGAGCGCCGTGTTCATGCCCCAAGAGTACCTGCGCCGCGGGCCGAAAGGGTACAGACCGGTCCTCTATTGACAGATCAGACCGGGAGGCTCGTTGACAGGTCCCAAACCAAGGCGGTTAGCAGAACGCATGCACCATCACGTGAGTAGCGCTCAACCGCGAGCGCGAGACTGTAGCGGAGGATGGCGTTGATCCGGTTGGAGGCGGGGCTCGAAGAACACAGGTTGGGGCCGGGAGGAAGCCAATGGGGAACGGCGCCGGGCGGGTTGAGATCGCGCGGATCGCTCCCTTGGGAGGGCCGCGGCACAGCGCGGAAAGGCGCCACACGGGTCGGGGGCGCGTGGAGCGTGGTCTGGGGAGCGCGGCGGCGCACTGCGGAACGGCGCCGATCGATCCTGGGGGCGCGCGCGAAGAAGCCCGGGACCGCACCGCGCGAGCTGAGTGACGCGCCGGACAAGTTGGGGAACGGCGCCGGTGAAGTTGGGGACGGCGCCGACCGAGCTGAGTAGGGGAGCGACGGCGGAAAGCGGGCTTCGCGGGCGGGGTTGGCGGAGGACCGCCTTCTGGGCGTCGGCGGCCGTACATCTGCACGGGACAGATGCGGAGGTGGGTGGGCTCCAGGGCCAGGCGGGGCGCGTTCCGGCGCACGGCGGCCGTGTGCTAGCGTCGAGGCGGGATGGAGCTGCACTTCTTCTACGACCTCGTTTGCCCGTACGCGTACCTTGCGTCGACGCAGGTGGAGGGGCTGGCGGCGCGCACGGGGGCGCGGCTGGTGTGGCGGCCGTTCTTGCTGGGCGGCGTGTTCCGGGCGCTGGGCACGGCCGACGATCCGAACGAGGGGATGTCGCCGGCCAAGGCGCGCAACAACCTGCGCGACATGGAGCGGTGGGCGGAGCACCGGGGCGTGCCGTTGCGGCGGCCGCGCGGGCATCCGCGCCGCACGGTGCTGGCGCTGCGCGCGCTGCTCGCCGCGGGCGAAGGGGCGGCCCGCGCGGCGGCCACCCACGCGCTCTACCGCGCCTACTGGGTGGAGGGGCGCGACGTCGAGGACCCGGCGGTCGTGGCGGGGGCGCTGGACGCGGTCGGCCTTCACGGGAGCGACCTCGTCGCGCGCGCAGGCGAGCAGCGCGAGGCGCTCTTCCGCGTCACCGCCGAGGCGGCCGCGGCCGGCGTCTTCGGCGCCCCGGCCTTCCTCGTGGGGGACCAGCTCTTCTGGGGACAGGACCGCCTGCACTTCGTCGAGCGGGCCCTGGGCGGCTGGAAGCCGGCCGCGCTCCCCGCCGAGGCCACCTGGAGAACAGGGAGTCAGCCATGAGCGCCGCCGCCGCCGCCACCGCCGAGACCGTCGTCCCCACGCTGGAGATGTTCTTCGACTTCTCGAGCCCGTTTTCCTACCTGGCCGCGACGCAGGTCGAGGCCGTCGCGCGCCGCACCGGCGCGCGCCTGGTCTGGCGCCCCTTCCTGCTGGGCGGGCTGTTCCGCACGCTCGGCGGGCCGGACGCGCCCATTCTCGAATGGCCGGAGCCGAAGCGCCGCCACTCGGTGGCGGACCTGTACCGCTGGGCGGACTACTGGAACGTGCCGTTCCAGTGGGTGAGCCGCTTCCCGGTGCGGACCATCCTCCCGTTGCGCGTCGTCCTCGCGGCGGGTGATGCCGCCGCGCCGTTCATCCACGCGACCTACCGTGCCTACTGGGCGGAGGACCGCGACATCTCCGAAGAGAGCGAGGTGCGCGCGCTGGTTGCCGCGGCCGGGCTGCCGGCCGACACCATGGAGAAGGCGGGCTCCGCGCCGGTGAAGGATGCGTTGAAGGCGAACGGCGAGGAGGCGGCTCGGCGCGGCGTCTTCGGCGCGCCGACGTTCTTCGTCCATCAGCCAGGCGACGACGCGCCCCTGCTGTTCTGGGGCCAGGACCGGCTCGTGCTCGTCGAGAAGGCGTTGGGCGGCTGGCGCCCGAAGGCCGGATAATCTAGGCCGCGCGGGCGGCGGCGGACGAGGGGCGCGGCGGAGTCGCTGAGGGGCGCGGGCGGCGGCGGAGGGCGCGGCGGAGTCGCTACGCGGCGCGAGCGGCGGCGGAGGCGGGTGCGGCGGAGTCGCTACGCGGCGCGGGCGGCGGCGGAGGCGGGCGCGGCGCGGCGCAGAGTGATGATGGCGACCTCGGCAGGGCAGCCGATGCGCAGCGGCAGCCAGTGGCCGGTGCCGGAGTGGACGAAGAGCTTGCGGTCGCCGGCGGTGTAGAGGCCGCGCATGTAGCGGAAGAAGGCGCCGAAAAGGGGGCGCCCGCCGACGGCGATCTGCCCGCCGTGCGTATGGCCGGACAGCGTGAGATCGGCGCCGCGCGCGGCGGCGGCGTCCCAGGCGTGGGGATGGTGGGCCAGGTGCAGGCGGAAGTCCCCGCCGGGGGCGCCGGTCACGAGCGCGCGCTCGGCATTCTCGCCGAAGCGGTCCGAGTCGGTCATGCGCCCGCGCCCGATGGGGTAGTCGACGGCGCTGATCTCGACGGTGGCGCCCGCGGCGGCGCGTACCTGCGTGGCCTCGTTGACGAGCATGTGGATGGGCGAGCGGTCGAAGGCGTCGCGGATGGCGCGCAGCCCGGCGTAGTACTCGTGGTTGCCGAGGCAAGCGAAGGCGCCGAGGCGGGCGCGCACGGAGGACAGCGCCTCCATCGTCTCGGGAAGCTGGCGGACGTCGTCGATGACGTCGCCGGTCACGAGGAAGACGTCGGGCTTCTCGCGCTGCACCGCCTCGGCGGCGCGGCGGACGGCGGCGCCGTCGACGAAGATGCCGACGTGGATGTCGCTCACCTGCGCGAGGCGGAGGCCGTCGAGGGCGGCGGGCAGGTTCGGCCAGGCGAGCTCGAGGCGATGGACGTAGGGCATGTCGGTCGTCTCCGTGAAGATGAGGCCGGCGGGACCGGAGGCCAGCAGCGCCGCCGGCGGCGCCGCTGCGGCGAGGGCGAGGACTTGCCGGCGCGTGAAGCCGGCGGCGCGCGCGGCGCTGGCCGCCGGCACGGTGGCTGGTGCAGGTGCGGGCGTTGGCGCGGGCGCGCGCAGTGGCGCGGGCGCAGGCGTGGGCGCGGGCGCAGGCGCGGGCGTGACGGACGAGCGGCGCGCGGCCTCGTGTTTCCGCCGCAAGGTGCGCGTCCACGGCACCCAAAGCGGCGCGAAGGCGATGAGCAGCAGCACCGAGACGGCGACGGCGGTCGCCGGCCATACGAACAGGGCGTTGAACCAGGCGGGCGCGGCGTAGCGCGCCTCGCGTCCCCAGAGCATCGGCGGCATCCAGGCGACGAGCTCGTGCACGGCCAGTCCGAGGAAGGCCCAGCGCATCCAGCGCCGGTACAGGGGGCCCAGCCCCAGCACGAGAAGTCCGTGGGCGGCGGCAAACAGCAGGACGGCGACCAGTGCGAACAGGGTCATGGGCCTCCGCCCTCGGCGTTCCGGCCAATCTAACACCCCGCGTCGCAGGCGCCAGCCCGCGCGGCGTGAAGAAGTTTGAAGTCGCCCGGCCGTGCGTGCGCGGCTTACTTGAAGTGCGGCAGCACCTTCTCGCCGAACGTGCGGATGCTCTCCATCACCAGGTCGTGCGGCACGGTGCCCATCTGCATCACCAGCATCAGCTCGTCCACGCCGATGTCGGCGAAGCGCTGCACCGACTCGCGCGCGGCGGCGGCGTCGCCGACGATGGTCGCCACCTGCGACCCGGCGGCGTTGCGCTGGGCCATCGCCTCGTCGAGCTGGTCTTCGGGCAGGAACTCGCGCGACACGTCGAGCCGTCCGGTCGGGCGTGTGCCTGACAAGTAGTAGCGCGACAAGCTCTCCACGAAGAAGCGCGCGCCGCGCAGCCCGTAGGCGCAGGCCTTGCGGTCGTCGTCGAGCACCAGCGTGGCGGGCGTGCAGGCGAAGTGGTCGTTCTTCTGGCGCCCGACCGGCGCCGCCGTCGCGACGGCCTTACGGTACGCGGCGACCTTGTCGGCGAGGTAGTCGTCGGTCCCGAACGCGAAGTTGAGCGCGCCGAGCCCGAGCTTGCCCACCGCCACGGCGCTCTCCGGCTTGGAGCACGCGGCGAACATGGGCGGGTGCGGGCGCTGCACCGGCTTGGGCACCACCTGGATGGGCGCCACCTTGAAGAAGCGCCCCTCGTAGGCGAAAACGTCCGACGACCACATGCGCGGGATCATTTCCAGCGCTTCGAGCCACTGCTCGTGGAGCGTGGCGACGTCGTTCTCGAAGGCGACCTGCTCGACGAGCGAGGACGACTTGCCGGACCCCCAGTTGACGCGTCCGCCGCTGAGCACGTCCAGCGTGGCGATGCGCTCGGCGATGCGGATGGGATGGTTGTAGCGGAAGGGGAGCAGCGTCACGCCGTGGCCGAGCCGCAGGCGCTTGGTGCGGGCCGCGACGAACGACAGGAACACCTCCGGCGCCGACGAGTGCGAGTACTCGAACAGGCCGTGATGCTCGACCTCCCAGATGCCGTCGAAGCCGAGCTCGTCGGCCAGGGTCGCCTGCGCGACGCAGTCATGGAACGTCTGCGCCTCGCTGGCGCGCGTGGGGTCGGCCATCTGCATCTCGAAGAAGAGCGAGAACTTCATCGGGGGGCGGCTCCTGGCGTGGGCGAGGCGGACGTGGAGGCCTGCACGGCGGGGGTGGCGGGGGTGGCGGCGAGCCACGCGGCCAAGCGCCGCGCGACGGCGCCGGGGAGGCCCGGACGGGCGGCGGCGGCGCGGAAGCGGCTGACGATGCCACCGAGGATCATGGTGGCCATGCCTTCGCCCTCGACGCGGATGCGCCCGGTGAACTGCGCGGCGGCGAAGTCGGTGCGCCCGACCAAGAGATCGAGGAACGTCGACGCGGGGAGCGTGAGCACGGCGGTGGGCGCGCGCGGCGCGCCGGGCGAGAAGCGAACGCGCCCGTCGCGGGCCGCCACGGTGAAATCACCGCCATTGCGGCCGGTGAGGCACACGTGCACGCGCGCGTCGAAGCCGCGAATCTCCGGGTCGGGCGGCGCGGCGCGCGCGGCGAGCGCAGTCAGGCGCAGGAACACGGCGAGGCGCGGGTCGAGCCGATGAGGGACTTCGCGATCGAAGCGGCGCATCACGTCGGTGGTCGTGGGGCAGCGCGGCCGCCAGCCGAGCTCGTCGAGGGCGCGCCGGCAGGTGACGACGAAGACGCCGTCGGCGCCGCCTTCCAGCCACGCGGGGTCGACGGGCTGGCCGAGCCCGAGCCTGGCGAGCAGCGGCGACAGGCGCGCGGCGCCGGCCAGCAGGCGCCGCGGGACGCGCACGTAACGCAGGCCGCCGGCGCGGGCCAGCTCAGGGTCGGGCAGCGGGTCGGCGGCCACGAGCGTGAACGCGCCGCGCGCGCGCGCCTTGAGCGCCAGGACGAACGCGTCGGCGGCGTCCTCGTCCCAGACCATCGGCATCGGCGCGCCGCCGGCGCTGACGTGCAGCCGGCGGCCCCAGGCCTGGCCGAGCCCGTGCTCCATGCGCGCGCCGACCAGCACCGCCGGCCGCATGCGCGCGATCGCGAGGTCAGGGTGCTCGCGCTCGAAGGCGTCGAGGAAGTCCTCGACGAGGTACTTGCAGGCGGCGTAGGCGAAGTCGCGCTGGAAGCGCCGCGGGCTGTCCTCGTCGAGCGGGACGGGGTTGTCGGCGAACGAGCCATAGGCGGCGACGGAGGACGCGTAGACGATCGTGCGGGCGCCGGCGGCGGCGGCGGCCAGGAAGACGTTCTTGGAGCCGCCGACGTTGACGGCCTCGTACTCGGCGCGCGGGAGGTGGCGCGTGACGACGAAGGCGAGGTGGACGAGCGCGTCGCAGCCGGCGAGGTGGCGCTCGAAGCGCGGGTCGCGGATGTCGGCCTCGACGGCGCGGACCTTGGCGGAGGCGACGGTCGGCGGGCGGAGGTCGAGGGAGACGATTTCCTTGATGGTGCGGTCGGCGATGAGGCGCCGCAGGACCACCGTGCCGAGCTGCCCGGACCCGCCGGTGACGGCGACCTTCATGGGCCGCTTGTAGCAGCGATCGGCGGCTTGGCGCGAGAGGGTCGGGGGCCGTACCCTGCGCCGGGATGGCGGCGCCGCGGATCGACCTGACCACCGCGCGCCTGCCGTTCGTGGCGGGGCAGGGCCCGTTCCGCGCACGGGGCGTGGTGTACCTCGCGTCGATCGCCTACGTGAAGCGGCGCACGCCCGGCGGGATGCCGGCGCTGCTGGCGTCGCTGGAGGATCCGGCCGACCGCACGTTCCTGTCGGAGATCTTCCTCGCGGGGTCGATGTACGACATCGCGCCGCTGGTGCGGCTCACGCTGGCCGCGGCGCGGCTGGAGGGAACGCCGGCCGAGCGGTTCGTGAAGGCACGGGGCACGGAGTCGGCCGACACGGACATCCGCGGGATCTATCGCGTGCTGATCTGGGCGTCGTCGCCGGAAGGCGTGGCGGTGCGCCTGCCGCGCGCGTTCAACCGCTACTTCGAGCCGGCGCGCTCGGAGCCGGCGGTGGTGCGCGCCGGGCACCTCGACTCGGCGCTGGCGGGTCTGCCCGAGGCGCTCGCGGGTTGGTACGTGGCGGCGACCGAGGGCTTCGTCCAGCGCGCGCTGGAGATGGCCGGTGCGCGCGACGTGCGCTTCAACTGGGACCGCGCCCTGCCGCACGGCGCGACCTCCGGCGTGCCGACGGTGCGCGTGGGCTTCGAGATCGATTGGCGGTAGCGCCTCGATGCGGCCGTCGTTTGGGCGAAGGCCGCGGCCGACGCACGTCCGGGGCAGGCAGGTGTCGTCCGGGGGGGCGCCCCCGCCGCCGCCGGGGTTTCGATTGGGGCCGTGTCATCGGTGGGCGCCGCAGCCGCCGCCGGCGTTTCGATTGGGGCGGTGTCATCGGGGGGCGCCCCACCCGCCGCCGGGGTTTCGATGGGGCGGTGTCATCGGGGGGCGCCCCAGCCGCCGCCGCCGGGTGTTTCGATCACGACGCGGTCGCCGGGCTGAAGGTCGGCCGGGGAGCCGTCCCAGGGCGCGCGCGCCGGCGCGGCGCCGCCGCGCACCAAGTGGTCGGTGCCGGGCAGGCCGGCGGCGCCGCCGGCGAGGCCGGGCGCGCCCTGGTCGCGGCGCGTCGCCAGGAGCGCGGCCGTCGCCGGCGCGGTGACCTCCAGCTCGCGCACCACGCCGTCGCCGCCGGCGTGAGCGCCGGCGCCCCCCGACGCGCGCCGCAGGGCGAAGCGGCGCACGCGCAGCGGAAGGCGCTCCTCCAGCACCTCGACGTCCGTGGCCCGCGTGTTCGTCATGTGCACTTGGCGCCCGGAGTCGCCGGGGAGCGCCGGGCTCGCGCCCACGCCGCCGGCGATCGTCTCGTAGTACGCCCACGCGGCGCCGCCGCGCACCCCGTCGCGCGCGCCCCGATCGCCAGTGTCGCCGCCGTCGCGCGCTCCGAGCGTGAGGTTGTTCATGGTGCCCTGCGAGGCGGCGCGCGCCCCGGCCGCGCGCAGCATCAGATCCACGAGGCGCTGCGAGGTCTCCACGTTGCCGCCGGCGACGGCGGCGCCGGGCGGCGCCGCGACGATCGACGGGCGCGGCGCGACGATCTTCACGCGTCTCAGCGCGCCGTCGTTCAGCGGAACGGGCCGCCCGACGAGCGTCCGCAGCGCATAGAGCACGGCGGCGCGGAGCACCGCCGGGGGCGCGTTGAGATTGCCGGGATGCGGTCCGCCGGTACCGCTCAGGTCGACCACGAGCGCGCTGTCCGGCTCCACGCGCAGCGCGAGCCGCAAAGGGATTGCGTCGAGCGTCTCCTCGGCGACTCCCGGCGCGTCGGCGGCGGCCAGCGCCGCGCCCAGCCGCGTCACCATCGCCGCCACGGCCTCGTCGGCGACGTCGCACAGGTGCTCCATCCATGCGTCGATCAGCTCCGGCGCGCCGAGCCTGGCCAGCAGGCGCGCCGCGTGGGCGTTGGCGGCGATCTGCGCCTCCAGGTCGGCGAGCACCGTGGGCACGTCGCGGCAGCCCGCGAGCGCGGCGCGCAGGTCACACAGACGCCCGGCCTCCAGCAGCGGAAGCTGGCGCACCACGAACCCCTCGTCGCCGAGCGCGCGCGAGTGCGGCGGCATCGAGCCGGGCGTCAGCCCGCCGACGTCCACGTGATGGCCGCGCGAAGCCACGAACCAGCGCGCGACGCGCGGTGCACCCGGCGCGGCGACGGCGGTGACCACCGTGAGATCGGGCAGGTGCGACCCGCCGGCGGCGGGGTCGTTCGTCAGCCACGCCTGTCCCGGTGCCGGGTCGGGGTGCGCGCGCAGCAGGTCGCGCACCGTTTCGCCCATGGCGCCGAGGTGCACGGGGATGTGCGGGGCGTTGGCGACGAGATGCCCGCGCCCGTCGAACACGGCGCAGGAGAAGTCGAGCCGCTCGCGGATGTTCACCGAGCGAGCGAGGCGGCGGAGCGTCTCGCCGGCCTGCTCGGCGACCGCCATGAAGCGGCTGCCCCAGAGCTCCACGCCGTACGGCGTTCGCCGCGCGGGCGGCGGCGCCGGCGCGGGGTGCGTCCGCGTCAGCTGCAGCAGGCCGTTGGCGCGGCGCGCGACCCAGCCTTCCGGCACCCAGATGGCGGTGCCGGGGGCGTCGAGGCGCAGCGGCCCGGCGGGGGCGGCGTCGCCGAGCCCCCAGGGATCGCCGCCGGCGCGCGGCGGGGGCGGCGCGGGCGCGGGCATGCGCACGCGCACGCGTACGTTGACCACCTCGACGGGGACGCCGGGGCGGTCGAAGCCGAAGCGCAGGCGGTGCTCCGCGGCGAACGCCGCGTTCAGCGCGGCGAGCCCTTCGGTGACGGCCGCGGCGTCGTCCCCGGTGCCCGCGCCCGCGCCCGCGCCCGGGCCTGCGCCCGAGCCAGTGCCCGCGTCGTCGCCCACGCCGGCGGGGGCGCGAACCTCCAGCGCGTGATCCGTGCCGGCGTGACGGAGCTCGACGGTGCGCTCGACTTCGCCGAGCGCCGGCAGCGCAGCCTCCAGCGCGCGCCAGTGCGCCACGAGCGCGGGCCACGCGTCGAGGAGGGGCCGCCAGAGCGCGCGCACCGCGGTCTCCTCGGGGCGCGCCAACGCCTGGCCCCAGGCGCACAGCACCGAGGCGCACGGGTGCACGAGCACAGTGTCGATGCCGAGACGCGCGGCGACGGCGGCGGCGTGCTGCCCGGCCGCGCCGCCGTAGGCGACGAGGGCGTGGTCGGCCACGTCGACGCCGCGCGCCGTGGCGAGACGCCGGACCGCCTGCGCCATCGCCTCGCGCGCCAGATCGACGAACTCTGCGGCGCGCTCGGCGCCGCCGGGGAGGCGCACGGCCGCCGGATCCAGCGGCGGGTCGAAGGCGGCCGGATCGATCAGCCCGAGCACGAGCGCGGCGTCGGTCAGCGTGGGCGGTCCACCGCGCCCGTAGCACTGCGGCCCGGGATGCGCGCCCGCCGAGGTAGGTCCCACCGTGAGGCGCAGCCCGTCGTCGCCGAGGATCGACCCGCCGCCGGCCGCGATGGTCTCCACCTCGAGCATCGGGCGGCGCAGGCGCACGCCGGCGACCCGGACCTCTCCCTCGCGGCGCGGGAGTCCGGCGCCCAGGTCCACGCGGCACACGTCGGTCGACGTGCCGCCCATGTCGAGGCCAACGGCGCGGGCAAACCCCGCCTGCGCGGCCACGGCCGCCACCGCCAGCACGCCCCCGGCGGGCCCCGACAGCACGGCGTCGGGCGCGCGCAGCGCCTCCGCCGCGCACAGGCTTCCGTCCGAGCGCATCGCCAGTGCGCCCGGGGGGATCCGGTCCTGCGCCAGCGCGCCGCGCAGCACCGGCGTGACGGCCGCGTCGACGAGCGCCGTCTCGACGCGCGCCAGGTAGCCGACCTCGGGCGAGGCGCGGTGCCCGAGCGAGATGAAGGGCGGCGTCCGCCCCGCGCGGGCCGCCGCCGCGCGCAGCGCCGCGGCGAGCGCGTGCTCGTGCGCCGGGTTGCGGTGGCTGCCCAGCAGCGCGATCGCCACCGCCTCGACGCCGTCCAGCGCGGCGGCCAGCGTGGCGTGGTCCGGCACTTCCAGCGGCTCCAGCTCGCGCCCGCCCGCGTCCAGCCGCCCGCCCACCTCCAGCACGCGCGCGCACAGCGGCGCCGGCCAGCGCGCGTCGGCGTCGAACAGGTCCGGGCGCGTCCCGTCGCCCAGCCACGGCAGGTCGGCGAAGCCGCGCGTCACGCACAGGAGCGCCGGCACGCCCGTACGCGTCAAGAGCGCGTTGGTGGCGACGGTCGTGCCGAACGTCAGCGCGTCGCCGCGTTCGGCCAGGTCGCCCACGACGGCGCGATCGGAGGGCACCTTGCGCACGGTCGCGCCTCCGTCGTCGCCTAGCGTGACGACGTCGGTGAACGTGCCGCCGCGGTCGACGAACGTCCGCGCCACGCGCCCAGACTACCTCGCCGCGGCGGGGCCCGCCTGGCGCACTTCCGTACGGCGCGCTAGCATCCGGGCAACCGCGTTCTCGAGGCCTGCAAGCCGAAGGAGTGTTCCATGCGCACGATCCTCCGATTCGCGTTCCTCCGTGTGGGTGGCCTGGCGGTGGCGCTTGCCGCCGGCCTGGCGGTGGCCGGGTGCGGGGGCTGCAAGAGCGGCAACGGTCTGGACGCCGGGACCGATTCCGGCGGCGGCCTGCCCCAGTGCAGCGACGGCCTGGACAACGACGGCGACGCGCTCACCGACTTCCCCGCCGACCCGGGCTGCGTGGACGGCGCCGACGGCGACGAGACCCAGCCCCCGCAATGCAGCGACGGGCTCGACAACGACGCCGACGGCGACATCGACACGATGGACGTCGGCTGCTCGTCGCCCGACGACGACTCGGAGCTGAACCCCGAGTGCAGCGACACGATCGACAACGACGGCGACGGGCTGATCGACTTCCCCGCCGACCCCGACTGCGTGAGCGTGGCCGACACCCGCGAGGCGGAGGACCCGGTCTGCTCCGACATGATGGACAACGACAACGACGGGCGCACCGACTTCCCGGCCGACCCCGGCTGCACCGACGCGAACGATCCGTCGGAGAGCGACGTCGCCGACTGCGGCGGGCTGGTCCCCGTGACGGACATGACGATGACCGGGCTCTTGACCGGCACCTCGACCGTGGACGACTCCTCGCTCTTCTCCGGGTCGTGCGGCGGCGACGGACCGGAGGGCATCGGCTTCCTCAACGTCTCGGTGCCGCTCACGCTCCTGTCGGTGAACACGTTCGGCACGGCGTTCGACAACGCGATCTACATCCGCACCGATTGCGGCGACACCACCAGCGAGCTGGCCTGCGGCACCTTCCTGGCGGGCAACTCGCCGGTCGTGGAGCTCACCGGGGTGGCACCCGGCGGCTACTACCTCTTCGCCGACGGCGCCACCGCCGCCAACTACGGCGCATGGTTCCTGCACGCGTTCGGCATCATCGCGCCCGGACAGGCCTGCACGCCCGGCGACCTCGTCTTCCGGTGCGACAGCACCTCCGGGCAGATTTGCAGCGAGCCCATCGCCGGCATGGGGTTCGTGTGCAACGCCGGCCAGTGCAGCGACGGCTTCGACAACGACAGCGACGCGATCACCGACTTCCCGCTCGACCCGGGCTGCATCGAGCCCGCCGACAACGACGAGACCGACCCGATCATGACGCCGCAGTGCTACGACGGCACCGACAACGACGGCGACGGCTTCACCGACTACCCGGCCGACCCCGGCTGCAACGCCACCGCCGACGACCTGGAGCAGGACGACTGCATCATGGGCGTGCCGCTGTCGGTGCTCGCCGCCGACGGCAGCGCCACCGGCAGCACGAGCGGCGTCTCCAACTTCGAAGGCAGCTGCACCGCCGGCTTCACGCCGAGCGGCCCGGAGGTCGTCTACGTCTTCAACCTGCTTTACACCGCCGACGTGACGGCAACGACCGTCTTCCCCGCCACCACGATGGACACGGCGCTCTACATCCGCACGGTCTGCGACGACACCTCCACGGAGGTCGGCTGCAACGACAACGACCCCATGGCGACCTTCAGCAGCGGCTCGACCATCGACCTGCCCGGGCTCGCCCCGGGGACCTACTTCGTGTTCGTCGACGGCATGAACGGGTCGACGGGCGCGTACCGGCTGGAGGTCACCGGCGTGTTCGCGAGCGGCGCCCCCTGCGACCCGATGTCGACGGCGTTCGTCTGCAACGCGTCGATCGGCGACGCGTGTCTCGACCCCGGCGGCACGGGCGCCTTCGCCTGCCTGCCTGCGGAGTGCTCCGACGGCGCCGACAACGACGGCGACGCGGTGGTCGACTACCCCGCCGAGCCGGGCTGCCTCGGGCCCGCCGACAGCGACGAGACCGACCCGATGACGCCGCCCGTCTGCAGCGACGGCGTGGACAACGACGGCGACACCATCATCGACTACCCGGGCGACCCGGGCTGCTTCTACGCGGCCGACGCCACCGAGGAGGACAACTGCATCCCCGGCGTGCCGTTCACCGAGCTTCCTCCCGACGGCCACTACTTCGGCACCATCGCCAGCCCGACGGGGAGCTTCGACGGCACCTGTACGGTGGGCTTCCTGCCGTCTTCGGACGAAGACATCTTCATCCTGCCCGTGCCCTCCGACGCGACGGTGACGTTCACCACCGCGCTGCCGGGGTCCGGCTTCACGGACACGGCGATCTACCTGCGCTCGACGTGCGACGACACCACGACGGAGATCGGCTGCAACGACAACGTGCCGCCCACGTTCACGGCGTCGACGCTGGTGGAAGTGCTCACGGCAGGCACCTACTTCCTGTTCGTGGACGGCATGAACGGGTCCACCGGCTCCTACGAATTGCAAGTCAGCGGCCTCATCGGCGGCGGCCAGCCGTGCGACCCGGCCGACCTCATCTACACGTGCGACGTCGCCGCCGGCTACGTCTGCATGGACCCCGGCACCGGCACGAACGTGTGCGTCGCAGGCGCCTGCAGCGACACGCTCGACAACGACGGCGACGCGTTGGCCGACTACCCGCTCGATCCAGGCTGCACTGGCGCCAGCGACACCGACGAGACCGATCCGGCGGTGGCGCCGCAATGCGCCGACGGCGCCGACAACGACGGCGACGCGCTCATCGACTACCCGGCCGACACCGGCTGCAGCGCCGCCAGCGACGACGACGAAGCGTGCACCGTGTTCGGTACGGACACCTACGGCTACACCGGCTGCGAAGAGTCGCTCGCGGTGGGAATGCTCCCCTGCGCCGACATCTCCGCCAGCGGCACGCTCGTGCCTTCGGCCGGCTCCTGCGACGACTGCTACGGCAGCGTCCCCATCGGCTTCAGCTTCGACTTCTACGGGACGGCTTACACCAGCATGAACGTCGGCTCGAACGGGAAGCTCGTCACGACCGACGCCACCTACACGAACTCGTGCCTGCCGTACCCGTCCTCGGGCGCGATGATCGACGTGTGGTGGGACGACCTGTACACGTCCGGCGGGACCGGCGGCGAGGGCGCCTGGTACGCGCTCACCGGCACGGCGCCGAACCGAATCTTCGAGGTGCAGTGGCTGACGCCGCCCTGCTGCAGCATCGGCGGGGACATGATCGACGTGCGCGTGCTGCTGCACGAGACCACCAACCAGATCGACGTCTGCTACGTAGACACGACGTTCGGCACGTCCTTCTCCGACAACGGCGCCAGCGCCACGCTCGGCATCCAGAACGGCGCGGGCTCGGTCGTCCAGTACTCGTGCAACTCGCCGGTTGTGACGCCGGGGTTGCTGCTGCACTACGTCCATCCCTGACGGGAGGCACGATGCGCAAAGCGGTGGCAATGGCGGCGGCGCTGGCCCTGAGCGGCGCCGGCTGCGGGAGCTGCACGACGAACCGCCACGACGACAGCGGCGGCGGCGGAAGCACGGACGCGGGCGGCCCGCCGGCCTGCGCGGACGGCGTGGACAACGACGGCGACGCCCTCGTGGACTTCCCCGCCGACCCGGGCTGCGTGGACGGCGCCGACGACGACGAGACCGAGGCGCCCGCCTGCGGCGACGAGCTGGACAACGACGCCGACGGGCTGGTCGACCTGGCCGACCCGGGATGCACGAGCACGAGCGACACATCCGAGGCGAACCCGGAGTGCAGCGACGGCATCGACAACGACGGCGACGGGGCGACCGACTTCCCCGCCGACCCGGACTGCGCCGGCGTGACCGACGAGCGCGAGGCGATGGACCCGGTGTGCAACGACATGTTCGACAACGACGGTGACGCCCTCGTCGATTTCCCGGCGGACCCGGGGTGCGACGACGCGACGGACCCGTCGGAGAGCGACATCCCCGACTGCGCCGGGCTGCTGCCGGTGACGGACATGACGGCCACGGGGCTCTTGACCGGGACGAGCGCGACGGGCGACCCGTCGCTGTTCACGGGGAGCTGCGGCGGGGCGGGGCCGGAGGGCGTGGGGCTGCTGAGCGTGCCGGTGACGTTGTCGCTCCTGTCGGTGAACACGTTCGGCACGACGTTCAGCACGGTGATCTACGTGGAGACGGCGTGCGGCGACTCCGGCACGGAGCTGGACTGCGCGACGGGCGCCGTGGGCAACCTCCTGGAGCTGACCAGCGTGGCGGCGGGGGACTACTTCCTGTTCGCCGACGCGTCGACGGCCGCCGACGCCGGGGCCTGGTACCTGCACGCCTTCGGCATCATCGCGCCCGGCCAGACGTGCGTGCCGGGCGACCAGGTCTTCCGTTGCGACTCCACCACCGGACAGATCTGCAGCGAGCCCATTGCGGGGCTGGGCTTCGTGTGCAACGCCGGCCAGTGCTCGGACGGGTTCGACAACGACGGCGACGCCATCACCGACTACCCCTGGGACTGCGGCTGCGCGGCGCCGGACGACAACGACGAGACCGATCCGGCGTCGACGCCGCAGTGCTGTGACGGCCTGGACAACGACACGGACCTCTTCACCGACTACCCGGCTGATCCCGGCTGCAACGCCACCGGCGACGTCCTGGAGCTAGACGACTGCATCGCCGGCGTACCGGTCAACTCGCTCGACGCCATGGGGCGCGGCATCGGGATGACGACCGGTGTCTCCAACTTCGAAGGGAGCTGCACGGCGTCGTTCACGCCATCGGGGCCGGAAGCCGTGTACGGGTTCGACCTGGCCTTCACCGCCGACGTGACGATCACCACGAATCGTCCCGGGACCACGTTCGACACGGGGCTCTACGTGCGGACCGTCTGCGACAGCACCGCCTCGGAGCTGGGGTGCAACGACAACGAGGGCGGCGGCTTCATCACGACCGCCTCGACGCTGACCTTCCCGGCGATGGCGCCCGGCACGTACTTCGTCTTCGTCGACGGCATGGCCGGCGCGGCAGGATCGTACGAGCTACAAGTCTCGGGCGTGTACGTCACGGGGTCGCCGTGCGACCCGGCGGTCGTGAACTTCAGCTGCGACGCGCTCAACGGCGACACCTGCCAGGACCCGGGCGGTACGGGCGCGTTCACCTGCATGCCGGCCGTGTGTAACGACGGCGCCGACAACGACGGCGACGCCGTGACCGACTACCCCGCCGAGCCAGGATGTACGGCCCCGGCCGACGGCGACGAGACCGACCCGATCGCGCCGGCGACGTGCGCGAACGGCGCCGACGACGACGGCGACGCGCTCACCGACTACCCCGCCGATCCGGGCTGTCTGTACGCCGCCGACGCCACCGAGCTGAACGTCTGCGGCACCACGGGCGTGTCGCTGCTGGACCTCCCGCCCAGCGGGCTCTTCGCCGGCAGCATCGTCTCGTTCAGCGGGACGTTCGAGGGGACGTGCTCGGCGTCGTTCTGCGCCTCCAGCGGAGAGGACGTCTTCATCGTCCACGTGCCGGGAAGCGCCACGGTGACCTTCACGACCGACCTCAGCGGCACGAGCGTCGACACGGTGCTCTACCTGCGCTCGACGTGCGACTTGATGTCGAGCGAGCTCGCCTGCAACGACAACGTGCCGCCGGGCTTCATCGCCTCCGAGATCGTGATCGCGCTGGCGGCGGGCGACTATTTCCTGTTCGTCGACGCCATCTGCGGCGGCACCGGTCCCTACCAGCTCGGCGTGAGTGGCGCGCTCGACCCGGGCGAGCCGTGCGACCCGACGAGCGTCGTCTTCACCTGCGGCCCCGGCACGACGTGCACCGACGTCGGCGGCGGGCTCTTCAGCTGCTTGTGAGCGTCAGGAAGTCGCCGCGGCGTTGGCGCTCGCGGCGGCGGCGCCGGGTTGCGGCGCGCCGGTCCCCGTCGGGTCGGGCTCGAAGCTGGGCATGTCCTCGGCGGGCGCGAAGTCCTCGAATTGCAGGATGTCCAGCTCGGCGAAACGGCCGCGCAGGCGGTCGCTCAACAGGCCGAGCTGCTTGAGGTTGGGGACCATGCGGCTGAACAGCAGCTGCCGGTACGCCTTGGTCGCCTCCGCGTTCTCCACCAGCTCCACGCAGCGCGCCAGCGGCAGGCCCATCTCCAGCCACACCTCCTCGGCCAGGAACCGGTTGCGCATCATCACGGACGCCTCGTAGATGAAGTCCTCGCGCTCGCGGCGCTCGCGCTCCGGCATGGCCTCGTAGAAGTCGCGCAGCGACAGGACGCCGAACGCCACGTGGCGGCTCTCGTCGCGCATCACGCGCACGAGCAGCTCGCGTAGCAGCGGCTCGGAGGTGGTGTCGCGGATCAGCCCGAACGCGGCCAGCGCCAGCCCCTCCAGGATGACCTGCATGCCCAGGTATTTCATGTCCCAGCGCGAGTCGGTCAGGATGGCGTCGAGCATCTTGCGAAGGTGGACGTTGGGGGCGTAGACCTTGCGCACCTTCGTGGTGAGGTAGCGGTGAAACACCTCCAGGTGGCGCGCCTCGTCCATGACTTGTGTCGCGCCGTAGAACTTGGCGTCGACGGCGGGCACGGCGGTGACGAGCTGGGCCGTCGACATGAGCGCCCCCTGCTCGCCGTGCATGAACTGCGAGAGCATCCAGGAGGTCATCTCCACGCGCACCCTGCGCACCTCGCGGGGCGTCAGCTTGTCCCAGATGTCGCTGCCCCAGATGCCGATGTAGGCGTCGGGGACGTACTCCTTCTCCGGATCGACGTCCGCGTCCCAGGCGAGGTCCGCGCCGTTCCATTGGTCGCGCTTCGCCATCTCGTACAAGCGCTTGAGGTCCTTTTCCGACGAGGCGTAGCTCCAGGTGTAAGTGAGGTCGTGCGCCGTCCTGAGAACCTCGAGCGTGGGATCGGGCGTCATGGGCAGTGCCTCCGGTGTAGAGTTCCGGCGTCTGAGCCGATGACATAGAATGTGAACCCAGATTCATTTTGTCAACCCCCCCCTCGTTCGTTTCGGCGGGGCGGCGGCGGAAGGGGTCAGTCGTGGCCAAGCAGCAGCGTGGGGCGGGCGGCAAGGGCGGCGCCAAGGGCGCCAAGGGCGCCAAAGCCGGCCCCAAGGCGCGCGTCCCCCAGCAAGAGCGCAGCCGGCAGACACGCGAGCGTATCCTGCAGGCGGCCGCCGCGCTGTTCGACCGCCGCGGCTTCGACGCTACCACCTCCGCCGACATCGCCGAGGCCGCCGAGGTGGCGGTGGGGTCGCTGTACGCCTACTTCCCCGACAAGCGCAGCATCTTGCTGGAGATCCTCGACCAGTACGTGCGCCAGATCGAGGGGACGATGGTCAGTGAGTTCCTCGTAGTGAGGCGCTGGGAGGAGGCCGATCCGCGCGCCATCATCCGCGGCGCCGTGCACCACGTGTTCGGCTGGGTGCAGCAGTTGCCGGGGCTGCAGCGCGAGATCCTGTTTCGCGCCGGCACCGACCCCGACATCGCGCGCGTCCTGGCGCTGGTCGAAGGCCACCTGACCGAGGTGTTGCGCGCGCTCATCACCGGGCTGGGGCAGATGCGCGGCGCGAGCGTGCGCGTGACGGACCCGCAGGTCGCGGCGTTCGTCGTGTATCACTCCGTGGAGGCGTGCTGCCAGCACCTCCTCTGGCAGCGACGCGCGCCGTCGGAGGTGGACCTCTTCGCCGACGAGGTCTCGACAATGGTGGCGCGCTACCTGCTGGCGGAGCCGTAGCGGGGCGGTGAGAACGGCCGGCGGCAGGCGAAACGAGCCGGGCGCGCCGGGCGCTCCGCTCCGGCAGGCGCGGCGCCTTTCCTTCGACTATACTCGCGCGCCATGACGGAACGGCTCGGAACCGCGGACGCCGACGGCGTGTTGACGCTGACGCTCCGGCACGGCGCCGCGAATGCGATCGACGCGCCCATGGTGGAGGAGCTGCTCGATGCGCTCGCCGGCGCAGGCGAGGATCCGGCCGTGCGCGCGCTGGTGCTGACCGGCGGCGCCGGGCGGATCTTCTGCGCCGGGTTCGACCTGACCCAGCTCGTTTCCATGGCACGCGACGAGCTCTTGGGTTTCCTCGACGAGTTCGCCGCGCTGTACACGGCGCTCTTCGCTTTCCCCAAGCCGGTCGTGGCGGCGCTCAACGGGCACGCCATCGCCGGCGGCATGCTGCTGGCCGCCACCGCGGACGTGCGCGTGGCGGTGCGCGGTGGAGCGCGGTTCGGCGTGAACGAGATCGATCTGGGCGTCCCGCTGCCGGCGGGGTGCGTGGTCATGATGGAGTACCTGCTGGGGCAGACGGGGGCGTTTCGCGCAGCGTTGACGGGACGCCTGTACGAGGCAGACGAAGCCCTGGCGGCGGGGCTGGTGGACGAGCTGTGCGACGGCGCCGACGCGGTGGTGGCGCAGGCGCGGGCGGAGGCGCGCGCGCTGGGAGCGAAGCCGCCGGCCGCCTACGCGGCGATGAAGGCGTTGCTGCGCGGACCTGTCGCCGAGCGCATGGCCGCGGCGGACGCCGACGGGCACGACGGCTTCGTCGATCACTGGATCGCGCCCGAAGCGCAGGCGCGCCTGGCGAAGGTGCTGGAAGGGCTGCGCGCGCGCGGCGTCGCAGCCAAGGGTTGAGCGGGACGATGGTGCGACTCACGCGCATCTACACGCGCACCGGCGACGCCGGGGCGACGCGCCTGGTGGGCGGGCGCGAGATCGCCAAGGACTCGCCGCGCATCGACGCGTACGGTACGGTCGACGAGCTGAACGCCGCGGTGGGGCTGGTGCGCATGGAGATCGCCCGCCACCCGCTGGGGGCCACCCTCCACGGCATGGACGCGTCGCTGCAGCGCATCCAGCAGGAGCTCTTCAACCTGGGAAGCGACCTCGCCACCCTCGTGGAGGACCGCTACAAGGGGCAGCCCGTGATCGAGCCGCACCACATCGAGGCACTGGAGCACGAGATGGACGCGCTCAACGAAGCGCTGCCGGAGCTGGCGAGCTTCGTGCTGCCGGGCGGCGGCCCGGTGGGCGCGTCGCTCCACCTGGCGCGCACGATTTGCCGCCGGGCCGAGCGCGTCGTCGTGCAGCTCGGCCGCGAAGAGGTGCTGGGCCTGCATGTCGTCCCTTATCTGAACCGGCTCTCCGACGCGCTGTTCGTCTTCTCGCGGGAGGCGGCGCGCGCGACCGGCGAGCCGGAGCCGCTGTGGGAGCCGGAAAGGACCTGAACATGGCCGCGGTCGTAGAAGCGAAGGCCTTCTTCGAGACGGAGCTGCCGGCGAAGTACGCGCAGGGCGTGCGCGACCTGGAAGCGCGCGTGCGCAAGCTGGAGGCACGGCTGGCCGGCGTGATGGCCGCCGAGGCGGTCGTGCGCATCGTGCTGCGGGGCGAGGGCGGCGGCGACTGGACTCTGCGTCTCGCCGCCGGGCAGCTGCGCGTGGAGGCGACGGCGCAGAGCGAGGCGCGGCTGATGTCGCTGGTGCAGAGCGCCGCCGACTTCAAGGCGGCGCAGGAGGGCGCGGTGTCGCTCGGCTTCGGCGGCGCCGACCGCGAAGACAAGGCGCAGCCGGGCGGTCCCGGCCCGGCGGCGGGGCTGATGCGCTTCCTGACGGGCCCGCGCATCGAGCGGCTCAGGACGCTGGCGGGGACGCTGCGGTTCGTGGTGACGAGCGTCGACGGCGATCCGGAGCGGACGTGGAGCCTGACCTTGGTGCTGGGGCCGGGCGAGCCCCCCGACCCGCCCGACAAGGCGGACTGCACCATCAGCGTTGGCCACGCGGACTCGAAGCTGATGGCGGAGGGGAAGCTCGCTCCGCCGGCGGCGTTCATGGCCGGCAAGGTGAAGATCGCCGGCAACATGGGCCTGGCGATGCAGCTCGGCTCCTTGATGATGGGTTGAAAGACCGGTCCAAGACTCCGGCGGCGGGGCGCGGGGCAGAGCCCCGAGTGAGCGAAGGCTGGGTTTGCCAGCCTGAGCGGACGAGGGTCTTGGGACCGGTACCGAGAAGGGGAGACGCATGAAGCTCAGCCGGAGGAAGTTCCTGGCGGGAACGGGGGCGGGCGCGGTCGGGCTCGCCGTCGGCGGTATGGGGATGCGGGACGCGCACGGCGCGCGGGTGGCGTTGTCGGCCGCCGCCGTGGCGCCCAAGGTGCTCTCGCACGACATGGTGGCGCCGGCCGACACCGACGGGCTCATGGCGGTGGCCGACGCCGCGCTCGCCGCCGCCAAGACGGCCGGCGCGTCCTTCGCCGACGTGCGCCTGGTACGCCTGCGCAACCAGCAGATGTCGGCGCGCGAGGACCACATCACCGGGCTGTCCGACAGCGAGAGCTTCGGGCTCGGCGTGCGCGTCATCGTCGAGGGCACCTGGGGCTTCGCGGCTTCGTACGAAGTGAGCACGGCGGCGGCGGACCGCGTGGCGAAGCAGGCCGCGACGGTGGCGAAGGCCGACGGCGCCGCGCGCGGGCGCGCCGTGGAGCTGGCGCCCGAGCCGATGCACCGCGACACCTGGCGCACGCCGCTCGTCAAAGACCCCTTCAAGATCCCGCTCGAGCACAAGGCGGCGCTGCTGCTCGACATCAACAAGGCGGCGCTGGCGGTGAAGGGCGCCAAGTACTGCAACTCCTACTTGCACTTCGTCAACGAGTGGAAGCTGTACGTCTCGTCGGAGGGGTCGGTCATCGAGCAGGACCTCATCCGCTGCTGGCCGGGGCTGGACGTGACGGCGGTCTCCGACAGCGGCGACTACGAGTCGCGCGCCCACGACGCCGCCCCGCGCCAGGCGGGCTGGGAGTACGTCACCGGGCTCGACCTCGTCGCCGACGCCCCGCGCATCGCCGAGGACGCGGTCAAGAAGCTCGCTGCCGCCGAGGGGCCCGTGGGCAAGCTCGACCTGGTGCTGCACCCGACCCACCTGTGGCTGACGATCCACGAATCGGTCGGTCATCCCACCGAGCTGGACCGCGCGCTCGGCTACGAGGCGAACTTCGCCGGCACGTCGTTCTGCACGGTCGACAAGCTGGGGCGGCTGAAGTTCGCCGCCGACGGCGTGACGATCTACGCGGACCGCACCACGCCCGGCGGGTTGGCCACCTGCGGCTTCGACGACGACGGCGTGGCCACGTCGCGCTGGGACCTCGTGCGCAAGGGGATGTTCGTCGGCTATCAGACGACCCGCGAGCAGGCCGCCTGGATCGGCGAGAAGGCCTCGCGCGGCTGCGCCTACGCCGACTCGTGGTCCAGCGTCCCTTTCCAGCGCATGCCCAACGTCTCCCTCACGCCGGGCGAGAAGCGCCTGACGGTGGACGAGCTCATCGCCGACACCAAGGACGGCGTTTACATCGTGGGCGACGGCAGCTACTCCATCGACCACCAGCGCTACAACTTCCAGTTCGGCGGGCAGATGTTCTACGAGATCAAGAAGGGCAAGCTGGGCCGGCCGCTGCGGCACGTGGCCTACCAGTCGAACACCGTGGAGTTCTGGAGCTCGTGCGACGCCGTCTGCGACGAGCGCTCCTGGTGGATGGGCGGCACCTACTACGACGGCAAGGGGGAGCCGGGGCAGGTGAACGCGGTGTCGCACGGCTGCGCGCCGTCGCGCTTCCGCAAGGTCAACGTCCTGAACGCCGGCGGAGGGGCCTGACATGATCTCCAACGCGGCCGACGCCCGGAAGATCCTGACGATGGCCATCAAGGCCTCGCGCGCCGACGAGGCAGTGGCGCACCTGTACGGCGGTGTGCGCGGGCAGGTGCGCTGGGCGGTGAACGAGGTGACCACGGCGGGCGACGCGGAGACGGTGAGCCTCACCGTCGAGAGCGCCTTCGGGAAGCGCCACGCCAGCGCCACGACGAACCGGCTTGACGCGGCGTCCATCGCCGCGTGCGTACGCCGCTCCGAAGCGGCGGCGCGGCTGATGCCCGACGACCCCGAATGGGTGGGCGTGCTCGGCCCGCAGACCTACGCGAAAGTCGACGGGGCGCACGTCAAGGAGACGGCGGCGTTCGGCGCGGCGGCGCGCGCCAGGCCCGTCGCCGAGGCCATCGGCGCGGTGAAGGGCGCGGGGCTGGTGGGCGCGGGTTTCCTGGAGGTGGACGAGTCGGCGGAGGCGCTTCTCACGTCGAAGGGGTGCTTCGCGTTCCACCGTGCCACCGACTCCGGCTACACGACGACGACGCGCACGACCGACGGCACCGGCTCGGGATGGGCGGGGGCGAGCCACCGCGACGCGCGCGCGCTCGACATCGGCAAGCTCACGGCGACGGCGCTAGAAAAAGGGCGGACCTCCGCCGCGCCCCGCGCGCTGGACCCCGGCACCTACCCGGTCATCCTCGAGCCCGAGGCGGTGGCCACGCTCGTCGAGGTCCTGATGGGCGCGCTGGGGCAGCGCGAGGCCGAGGAAGGCCGCTCGCCCTTCGCCAAGGGCAAGGAGGCCACGCGCGTCGGCGAGAAGGTCTTCTCCGACGCGGTGACCGTCCGCAGCGATCCGGCGGACCCGGCGCAGCGCTCCGAGCCGTTCGACGGCGACGGGCTCCCGCTCAAGCCCTACAAGTGGATCGAGGCCGGCGTGCTGCGTCAGCTGCACGTGGGGCGCTACTGGGCGGCGAAGAAAGGCGTGGCGCCGACCGGCTATCCGAGCGGCGTGCTGATGGAGGGCGGCAAGGGCAGCGTGGCCGACCTGGTGGCCGGCGCCGACAAGGCCGTGCTCGTCACGCGCTTCTGGTACGTGCGGCACCTCAACCCGCGCAAGCTCATCATCACGGGGCTCACGCGCGACGGCACGTTCTGGATCGAGAAGGGCAAGGTCGTCCGTCCCGTGAAGAACTTCCGCTTCAACGACTCGCCCATCGACGTGCTTTCGAAGGTAGAGGCGATGAGCGAGGCCGTGCGCACGTCGTCGGGGTGGGGTGGCTCGGCCATGGTGGTGCCGGGGCTGCGCGTGTCCGGCTTCCACTTCGCCAGCCTCTCCGACGCCGTTTGACCGAGCGGCCGCGCACCGCGCTCGAAGACCTGCGCGCGGCCGGGTTCGCGCCGTCCGCGCTGGCGCCGTTCCTCGTGCGCGTGGTGCGCGACGCCCTTCCGGCGGCAGTCGAGCCAGCCTCGCGCCGGCGCGCCTTCTGGCGCGCGCTCGCCGTCACCTACGCCTCGCTGGTGGCGCTCTACGTCCCGGCCGTCCGCTTCTTGCCTGTCGGCGCGGCGGTGCAGCTATGCGCCGTTCTGGCCGTTTGGCTGGTGGCGCTCGGCGCGCTCTGCTACCTGGCGTTGCCGCTGGTGCGCCACCCGGACGGCACGCCGCTGACGAAGTACACGGTGGCGAACGCGCTGACGCTGTGGCGGCTCGGCTCGGTGCCGCTCATCGTCGGGCTCATCCTGCACGCGCGCTCGCTGGCGCCCATCGGTCCGTTCGCCTTCGCCTTCTACGTCACCAGCGTCACCACCGACATCGCCGACGGCCTCATCGCGCGCGCCAGCAAGACCGAGACCGACTTCGGGCGCGCCGTCGATCCGCTCGCCGACGTGCTCGTGCAGCTTGCCGTCGTGTGGGCGCTGGCGGCCTCGCGCGCGGTGCCCTGGTGGCTGGTGGTGGCGGTCACGCTGCGCTACACGGTGGCGCCGGTGGGCGCGCTCGGCATCCTCTTGCTGCGCGGCCCCTTCCGCGTTTACCCCACGACGCTCGGCAAGGTCAGCGGCCTGTGCGTGTCGTTCACCGCCTCGTGGATCGTGCTGCGCGAGACGGTCGGCCCGGCTTGGACCTACGGCCCTTGGTTCGCCTGGGTCGTCATCGGCTGCGCGGTCGTGTGCGCCGCGCAGAGCGCCGAGCTGATCTATCTAGGGGTGCAGGAGATGCGGGGCAAGGGCACAGCGCCGCCGCCGCGCCCGAAGACGCGCTAGCTCAGCTCCAGCGCAGGCGGTCGTCGGCCGCACGCAGCAGGTCGCGCACCGGGAGGTCGTGGTCACACGCCTTCACGCAGGGCGTGTCGGCGCAAGTGGCGCACGCGTCGGCGCGGCGCGCGCCGAGCCGCGCGTACCCTTCCATGCCGCGCCGCTGGTCGCCGTAGTCCGTGTAGTACATGTCGTGGCGCAGCGTCTCGGCGATGGCCACGTCGTACGGGCACGCCGACTCGCAGACGTCGCCGCAGGCGATGCGGCAGGTGTGGCCGGTGACGTGGGCGGCGTAGCGCTCCAGCATGTCCTTCTCCAACGCGCTCAGCGTCCCGCCCGACGCGCCCAGATACGCCTTCTGTTTGCCGATGCTCTCCATCGTCACGACCAGGCCGTCGGCGCCGTTGTCCCAGACCCACTTCATGGCGCTGTGGGCGATGTTCTTGCCGTACTTTCCCAGCAGCGTGACGGCCTTGTCCTCGGTGACGCCGCGCAGCGTCTTCATCACCATCACGCCCTTGCCCGCGGCCTTCGCCTTCGCCACCAGCGCCTTCATCGACTTGCCGGCGAGGTAGTTGTACGACAGCAGGAACGTGTCGAAGAGCCCGGCGGGGGCGCTGTCGATCGCCCAGCCGATGTTGCTCTCCAGCCCGCCCCCGTGACTGGAGCAGCCCGAGAAGCGGATCTTGCCCGACTTCTTCAGCGCCAGGATGGCCTCGTGGAAGTTCGGGTCCTGGGCGCGCTTCACGTCGGCGGCGCCGCCGCGCTCTCCCACGGCGTGGATGAGCAGGATATCGATGTGGTCCGTCTGCAGGCGCTTCAACGAGCCGTCGACCATCTCCAGGATCTTCGCCACGGGCGTACCGGGATTCAGGTGGCCCGGATACCCCCCAGGGCGGCAGAACTTCGTCTGGATCGTGACCTTGGCGCGCACGCTCGAGTCCTTGAGCACCTCGCCGATCGTCTCTTCGCTCTTGCCGTAGTCGGGCGCGGTGTCGATGAAGGTCATGCCGTGATCGACGGCGTGGCGCACGACGTCGGGCGACGTGAGGCCCCCGCCGCCCAGGCTCAGGTCGCTGACCTTGATGCCGGTCTTGCCCAGGTCGTTGTAGCGCTTGACGACCGGCGTCTCGGCGGCGCCCGCGAGCCCCTCGGCGCCGAGCACTCCGCCGGCCCCCGTCAGCGCGCCCGCGCCGGCGATGGCCGCGGGAGAGGCTGCCGCCAGCTTGATGAAGTCACGTCGGGAAATCGCCATCTTATCCTCCTTCTTGCGCAGCGTGCGCGCAGTGTAGCACGACGCGCATCGAGAAGAAGTAAACGGCGCGAGCGGATCTAGCGTACGGCGGGGATGCGCAGGACGAACGTCGCCGCGCCGCCCGCGGCTGGACGAACCTCCAGCGTACCGCCGGCTTCGGACAGAGCGGCGCGCACGATTTCGAGGTCAGGGTCGCCGGCGCCGCCCTCGTCGACGCCCGTCCAAGCCAGGTGCAGCTCCACTGTCGGCGCTGCGCTTGCGCCCGGGTGGGGCGCGCCGACGGAGCCCACCAGACGCAGCGTGCGAGCGCCTGCGGCCGACCCCACGCGCGCCGCCCCGTCCGCGTGGCGCTGCGCCGCGTCCGAGGCCAGGCCCAGCAGCACCATCAACGCCTGCGCCAGGGCCGGCGGCGACATGGCGGGCACCGGCAGGTCTGCCGCCATCTCGACCGCCGTCTCGAAGCGCACCAAGCGCGGGCGCATCAGCTTCATCGTGCCGTCGACCACCTCGGCGAGCGTGGTCCCGCCTTCGCGCAGGGCGCGCGCGCTCGTCATCCTCGACAGCGCGTCGAGGAAGGTCGACAACTTGGTCACGCCGGTGCGGCAATCGGCCATGAGGTCCTGCAGGTCCACCAGCCGTGCGCGCGACTCCGCGTCGTCGGTTCGCTCCAGCAGCCAGATCAGGTCCTGCCCCAGCATCTGATGGTTGGCGACGATGTAGGCGAGCGGGTTGCGCAGCTCGTGCACCAGCGCGGCCCCCAGCATGGACAGCAGCTTGGCTCGCTCCCGGGCCAGCGGCGCCGCCGCCGTTTCAGCCGCCTCGGTGCCGCCGCCGGCGGTCACTTCCGGGGGGTCCTCACCGACCTCATCGCGCCAGCGCGTCATGATTCCTGCCACGAGGGCGTCCACGAGCGAGTCATCGGCCGGCGTCCGGAGGACTTGAGCTTCGCTGTGGCACGCCGTACCCCCCCTGCTCCAGACCTGTTACAGTGTCCCTCGTCGCACCCGCGCGCTGGATACGGCGGGTTGGCCAGGAATGACGCCATGGCCGCGCATCGCGTACTCATCATAGACGACGAGCCGGTGATCCTGAAAATGCTCGGGGAAGTTCTCACCCGGGCTGGCTACGACGTCGAGGCCGCCGCCACCGGCGCGGAAGGTCTGACCGCCTTCCTCCAGCGCCTGCCCGATTGCACCATCATCGACAAGACGCTCCCGGACACCGACGGCATCACGCTGCTCGGGCAGATGCGCATCCGCGACCCCGACGCGCAAGTGATGATGCTCACGGGGTACCCGACCCTCGACAGCGCCGTCGAGGCGCTGCACCTCGGCGCGGCCGACTACATCATGAAGCCGCTCACCAGCCTGGATCTCCTCAGCGCGAAGGTCGCCAAGGCCATCGAGATCCGCCACGGCGCCACGGAGCGGCGGCGCTTGGTGTCCGAGCTGGTGCGCGCCAACGAGGACCTGCGCGAGGAGCGCGAGCGGCTGCGACGCAGCTACCTCGACACCATCGAGGCGATGGTGAACGCCCTGGAAGCGCGCGACCGCTACACCGTCGGCCACAGTGAGCGCGTCGCCGTGTACGCCAGCCGCATCGCGCTGGCGCTGGCGCTCTCGCCGGCGGACGTCGAGCGCGTCACGCACGCCGCGCTCCTGCACGACGTCGGCAAGATCGGCGTCTGCGAGGGCATCCTCAACAAGCCGGGCCTGCTCAACGAGCGCGAATGGGAGGACATGCGCCGCCATCCGGTGATCGGCTGCGAGCTGCTGGCGCACGGCGCCCTCTTCGCCGAGGTGATTCCGGGCGTGCGGTCGCACCACGAGCGCATCGACGGCGAGGGCTACCCCGACCGCTTGGCCGGCTCGCGCATTCCGCTGGCCGCGCGCGTGATCTCCGTCGCCGACACGTACGACGCCTTGACCAGCGATCGCCCATACCGGCGGCGCTGCCCGCCCGGCGAGGCGGCGGCCATCATCGAGGCCGTCGCCGGCCCGCAGCTCGACCCGGAGTTCGTCGAGGTATTCACGCGCCTGATGCAGTCGGGCGAGCTTTACCGCGGCGGGCCGCGCGGGCGGTTGCAGCTGATCCGGGGGGGCTGAGTCGGGCCGCGCCGTAGGCGTGGCCTCGACGGGCGGTTCGCTCGCATCCGATGACCCTGGTCCGCGCCACGACCGCCGCTGCGCCGCGTTTCCCCACCACGCGCTACCAGGGCAGCAAGGCGAAGCTGGCCGACTGGATATGGCGCCAGCTGGCGCCGCTCGGCTTCGACAGCTGCCTGGACGCCTTCGGTGGCACGGGCGCCGTGGCCTGGCGCCTGCGGCGCGAGGGCAAGCAGGTGACCTACAACGACGTCCTGCGCTTCAACCATCAGTTCGGGCGCGCCCTCATCGAGAACCGTGGCGTGCGTCTCGACGACGAGGACGTGAGTTTCGTGCTGGAAGCGCGCCGCGGCGTGCGCTACCCGCGCTTCGTGCAGGACCACTTCGCCGGCATCTACTACACCGACGAGGAGAACGCGTTCATCGACCGCGCCGTCACGAACGTGCGCGCCCTCGGCGACCGTTACAAGCGCGCGCTCGCCTTCTTCGCGCTGTGCCAGGCCTGCCTGGTGAAGCGCCCCTATAACCTCTTCCACCGCAAGAACCTCTACCTGCGGCTCGCCGACGTGCCGCGCACGTTCGGAAACAAGGTCTCCTGGGACCGCCCGTTCGAGGCGTGGTTCCGCCACTTCGCCGCCGAGGCGAACGCCGCGGTCTTCGACAACGGGCGGCGGAACCGTGCCCTCAACCTGGACGCGCGCGCCGTGCCGGGCCGCTACGACCTCGTCTACGTCGACACGCCCTACGTCTCCGGGCGCGGCCAGGCGACCGACTACTTCGGCCTGTACCACTTCCTCGAAGGGCTGGCCGACTACGACCGGTGGGAGGAGCGTCTCGACCGGGCGTCGCGCCACCGCCGTCTGCTGCCGCCGCGCGTCGGCGCAACGGTTCCGGGACGGTCTGCCTTCGCCCACGCTCGCGGCGTGCATCAGGCGTTCGACGAGCTGTTCGCCCGTTGGCGCGACGCCGTGCTCGCGGTCTCCTACCGGCGCGACGGCATCCCTTCGGCGCCGGAGCTGGCGGCGCTGCTGCGGCGGCACAAGCGGCGCGTGCGCGTGCTGCACTACGGCCGCTACCGGTACGCGCTTTCCAAGGCGCGCGACTCCGGCGAGCTGCTGCTCGTGGCGTCGTGAGCCGCCGTGGCCGCCGCGCGCCGCGCGCACTGCTTCCCCGGCAACCCTGCGGCCCGCGAGCGAAACAGCCGCGGCGCCGGGCTGGCGTGGCTTGGGGGCGCGAGCTAAAGGGACCGCGCCCGGCGCCGATATCCGGGCGAGGTGGAACGTGAGCCCAGCGCTAACCCGTTGCCTTGCTGATCGTCCAGAAGAACATCTTCATGGCCTTCTGCACGTAGGCCGGCAGTTGCGGATCGCGCGCCGCGTCGTCCGGACGCAGGATGACGTGCTCGGGGTGCACGCGCCGCGTGCGCGGGTTCTCCTGGGGCGCCTGCAGGGCGCAGTTCACGCGGATCCAGCGCTCGGCGCTGACCACCTGGAAGTAGATGAACCAGGTCGTGTTGGGCTGGTTCACCTGCACCACGCCGTCGGCGCTGCCGAAGCCCATGCGCCGCCGCCACTGGTACTCGGGGATCTCCACCGAAGCGCGGATGTCGAGCTGGGAGCGCCACGGATCCAGGGCCTTGTCGATGGCCTTGGCCACGGCGCGCTTGTTCACCAGCGAGGTTTCCTCGTAGGCCATCATGGCCTCGGCGAGCTTTCGCCGCGACTCTTCGGCGAGGCGTTCTCGCTCCTTGAGCTTGTCCAGCAGCGACATGAGCGGGGCAGAGATCTATCACAGCCGGTCGAGCAAAAGAACGTAGGCGGGAGGCGCCCGCCGGAGGGTCGCAGGTGAACCGCTACGAGATCATGGTCTGCACGGGGCTACGCGCCGGCGCCAGCGTGCGCGTTCCGGGCGCCGGGCTCGTGGTGGGCCGGACCGAGCAGGCGGGGCTGGTCCTTCCCGATCCAGAGGTGTCGGCGCAGCACGCGCGCCTGCGTCCGGCGGAGAACGGGCTCGACGTGGACGACCTCGGCAGCCGCAACGGCACGTTCGTCGCCGGGGCGCGCGTACGGCAGGCGCGGCTGAAGGTGGGCGACGTCGTCGTCTTCGGCTCCACGCTCGTCGAGGTGCGCGCGGCGCGCGGCGCGGGGCGCGCCGGCGACGCGCCGGACGAACGAACCAATACGGCGCTCATGCAGGGCGCTCCGGTGCTCGGCCACGTCGTGGCGGCGGGCGTCGCCGAGTCGCGGCGCGCCGACGTGCTGGCGTCGCTCTATCACCTGGGCGTGGCGGTGACCGCGGCAGAGGAGCCGGCGCGGCTGCTGGCGCACGGCCGGCAGCTGCTGCGCGACGCCCTGGGCGCGGAGGTAGTGGCCGCCGCGCACCGCGACCACGACGGCGATCTGGTGCTGGGGCCACGCGACGAGTCCACCGAAGACCTGTCGGGGGCCGCGGCGCAGACGGCGCCCAGCGTGGTGCGCGGCTCGCACGGTCGCGTCATGCAGGTGCCTCTGGTGCACGCCGGCCGGTCCGTCGGGGCGATGATCCTGCGGCTCGATGGGCGCGCCCCGCCTTTCGACCAGGCGGCCCGCGGCGTGGCCGAGAGCCTGGCGGCGCACGTCGCGGCGGGGCTGGCGGCGGTCGCGGAGCGGCGCGCGTTCCAGCACAGCAAGCGCGAGCTGGAGGCGGAGCTGGACACGCAAGCGCGCGCGCTGGGGCGTGCACGCAAGACGCTGCGTATCGTGGAGAAGCGCGTCGTCGAGGCGGAGCGCATGGCGGCGGTGGCGCAGCTCGCCGAGGCGGTGGCGCACGAGGTGAACAACCCGCTGTCGTTCTTGCTGGCGAGCCTGGAGGCGATGCGCCCGCGCGAGTGCGCACACGCCGAGCCGGACGACGCGGAGCTGCTGGCCGACTGCCGCGAAGGCGCGCGCCGGATCCAGGCGGTGGTGCAGAAGCTGCAAGTCCTGTGGAACGGGGGGCGCGGCGAGCGCACGCGCGTCGACCTGCAGGAGCTGGTGAGCGAGACGCTGCGCACGATGCGGCGCGAGCTGGAGGAGCGCGTTCAGGTGGAGGCGGTGCTCGGGGCGGCGGGCGCAAAGGTGCTGGGGTCCGCGCCGGACCTCGTGCAGGCGCTGCGCAACCTGTTGGCCAACGTCCGGCAGGCCGCGGAGGAGGTGCAGGAGGGGCGCATCTGGGTGCTGGTCCGGCCCGAGGCGGCGGGCGCGGGCGTGGAGGTGGTGGTGGGCGGGACCGGCGCGGCCGTGCCGCCGGCCCTGCGCGCGCAGCTGTTCGAGCCTTTCGGCAAGGGCGGCGTCGCGGACGCCACGGGGCTCGGGCTGTGGATGAGCCGCCAGATCGTCGCCGACCACGGCGGGGCGATCCGCTACGAGGACGCGCCCGGCCGCGGGGCGCAGTTCGTGGTGACGCTCCCCTACGCGTGACCCCGCCGCCCGGCATGGCTTGGCGCGGCCCGCCGGAAGGGAGAAATTGACTCGCCGGGCGTGCGTGCTAGCGTCGAGCCAAGGTGTCTGTGCTGCGCGATCACACGAGTGCAACGCTGGGACGGGCCGCCGGGGCGCTCGCGACTTTCTGCGTGCTGGCGGGGGTGGCGGTGGAGGCGCGCGCCGGCACCTACGAGGACGAGCTGGTCGGCCCGCGCGCGCTGGCGATGGGCGGCGCGCACGTCGCGATCGCGAACGACAACGGCGCAATGTTCTTCAACCCGGCCGGCATCTCTTGGGGTGCGAAGTACTCCATCGAGCTGGGCTACGCCTACTCGTTCGACCTGCACAGCCACAGTCCCTTCCTGTCGATCGTCGACTCGAAGAGCTCCAAGGTCGGCGGCGGCCTGGAAGTGAGCTACCTGAACTCGCGCATCACGGACGCCGGGACGGGCGAGGAGATGGTGCGCAACGGCTATGACGTGCGCTTCGCGCTGTCGTATCCGCTCACCGACCGCATCTTCTTCGGGGTGATGAACAAGCTGGTGACGCGGCGGCTGGACCCGCGCGGCGTGATGGAGCCGAAGAACGACGACCTCGGCCCCGACGACTACAAGAAGTACGCGGTGGACGCCGGGCTGCTCGTCGCCTTCTCCGACTCGATCTCGTTCGGCTTGACGGGGCGCAACCTGACGCTGCCCCGAGAGCCCGACATGCCGACGGACGTGCGCGCGGGCATCGGCGTGGGCGTGGGCGGCATCGTGCTCGGGACGGTGGACTACGTCATGGACTTCACGACCGCGAACAGGGTCACGCACAGCGTGCACGCGGGAGCGGAAGTGTTCCTCTTCGGGGCGCTGGCGCTGCGCGCCGGGTACGAGCTGAACGGCGCCGAGCCCGACGGCGCGGGTGGATTCGGCTGGGGCCACTGGGTGAGCGGCGGGGCGGCCTACGTGAGTGAGAGCTTCGCGCTGGACGCGGGTTACAAGCGACGCGTGGCGGGGCCGGCGCCGTCGACGCCGGGCACCAAGACGGACGGCGATACGTTCGCCGTGACGCTGCGGTTCTTCCTGTAGTCCGATGTTGCGCCGGTCGCCGTCGTCGTCGTCTCACGCCGCCGCCAGTGCCGCGGCCGTCGCCGCCGTCGCCTCGCGTCGCGGTCGTGCGCGCGCGCGTGGCCTGGCGCTCCCTCCTCTGCTGACCCTCGCCGCCGTCCTGGCGCTCGTCGCCCTGGGGGACGCGGGCTGCGACGAGACGCCTGCGGTGCCTGACGAGCCGTCCATCGCGGCGGTGGTGCCGAACGCGGCGGCGCCCGGCGCGGCCGTCGAGCTGCGCGGCGCGGGCTTCGGCACCGACGCGGCGGTGACGCGCGTGCTCTTCGGCGGCGTCGAGGCCGCCATCGATGCCAGCCTCTACAGCGACGGCTACGTGACCGTCGCCGTCCCGGCCGTGGATCCCGGCACCGTCGCGCTGGTCATCGAGGTCGACGGCGTCGTCTCGAACGGCGTCTTCTTCACGGTGCAGCCCTAGCTTAGGCGGGCCGCGGGCCCGGCACTGCCGCGGCGGCTGGGCTCCGGCTGCGACGCCACCAGGCGGCGGCGGCGGCCACGGCCACGGCCACCGCGACGAGCTGCGAAGTGGATAGCGGTCCCACTCCGCCGCGCGCGTCGCCGCGGACGAGCTCCAGTCCGAAGCGGAGCGCCGCGTAGCCGAGCGCGTAGGCGCACAGCACTTGCCCGTCGAACCGTTTGCGCGCGCGCAGCGCCAGGAGCGCGCCGAACAGAACCGCGTTGCCGGCCGCTTCCCAGAGCTGTACGGGGTAGAGCGGCACGGTGGCCGGCGCCCCGGGAGCGAGCCGCCCGGCGTCGACGGCTTCGAGCCAGGCCAAGCTGCCCGGGGGGAAGCGCACGCCGGGCGGGACGGCGCACGGCGCGCCGTAGCAGCAGCCGGCCGCCCAGCAGCCGAGCCGCCCGAGCGCCTGTCCGATGGCGGCCCCGGGGGCGAGCACGTCGCCCAGCCGCCAGACATTGAGACGGCGCCGCCGGGCGAACGCCCACAGCGCGGCCGCGGCGGCGAGCGCGCCGCCGTACCAGACGAAGCCGGCGCGCCGCGGGTCGACCGCGGCCAGGCAGTCGCCCGCCTCGCGGCACAGCCGCCACAGGGCCGGCGCGTTCAGCGCGACGTGCAACGCCCACGAGCCGGCCAGCCCGGCGACGAGCAGCCAGAACATGAGGTCGAGCATCGCCGGCACGGGCACGCCGGCGCGGCGGCCGGCGCGGACCGAGAGCCAAGTTGCCAGCAGCATGCCAGTCGCCGAGAGCGCGCCGTAGCTCGGAATCTCAAGCGGACCGAGGCGCAGCAGGACGGGATGCACGGCCGGGCGTGCTACGGGCCGACTGCCGCCGCCGCGCCGCCGCCGCCGCCGCGCGCCGCCGCCTCGGCGCGCTTGCCGTTGCGGTACAGGAAGAAGATTCCCAGCGCCACGAGCGGAAGGCTGATCGCCTGCGACGACGAGAGCAGACCCAGGACCGTGCCGCGGTCGTCGGCGCGCACCATCTCCACGAAGAAGCGGATGAGGCCGTACAGCGCCAGCAAGGAGAAGAACTCCTGCCCGTCGAACCGCTTGTGCTTGCGAACCCAGAAGTACAGGTACGCCGCCAGCGCCAGCGATGCGAACGCCTCATAGAGCTGCGTGGGGTGGACCGGAAGCGACTCCAGCAGCCGTGACGGCAGCAGCCCGTCCTCGTTCTGCTCCCACGACGCCGCGCTGTTGGGCGGGAAGCGCACCGCCCACGCCACGTCCGTCGGCTGCCCGAAGCAGCAGCCGCTCATCCAGCAGCCCATGCGTCCGAAGAAGAGCCCCAGCGCGATGAACGGCGATGACAGGTCCGCCAGCTTCAGCCACCCGAGCCTGTAGCGGCGTTGGTACCACCAGGCCACTGGGATGCACGCCAGGAGCCCGCCGTACCAGGCCAGGCCGCCGTTCCAGATCTTCAGCGTGGCCAGACAGTCGGACTCGGAGGGGCGGCAGACGCCGCCGGCGTCGAGCACGCCGCCGAGGTTCGCGCAGCGGGCTGCTTTCACCGCCGGCGCCAGGGCGACGTCCACTTTCAAGTCCACCAGCGCCGGGTTCGTGCACAGATGAACGTAGTCCCAGAAGAAGCCATCGGCGATGACGTGCATGGCCCGCGCGCCCAGAACGCCGGTCACCAGCATCAATAGATTGAAGTCGAGCATGCGGTCGGGCGCGTCGTCGCGGTCCGGCCACACCTCGGGGGCGAGCTTCCAGGTCATGTAGATGGCGACCATGAAGCCGAGCACCAGCATCGTGAAGTACGACGGCAAGGCGAACCGCACGTTCACGACGGGGATGAGGACGTCGACGAGCACCGCCTTGCCCGGGTTGGCGAGCGCGTAGGCGAGGAAGGCAAGCGCGGCGGCGGCGCCCACGGCCCACACCGCGCGTCGCAGCGCCGGGCGAGACAGCTTCTGCTCCAGCGCGCGCTCCTGCTCGGCGAGCGGGCCGATGGCGCGCATGTCGCTCTTGGCGTCGCCGGCGGCTTCTCCGGCGCCCGTGCCGGCCGTCGCGGGCGCGCCGGGCGACGCCGCCGCGCTGGCCTTCTCGTCCGCCGCCGGGTCCGCTGGCTCGGGCGTGGGCGACGTGGCGGAGTCCGGCATGGCCGCTAGTCTTGCACGCTTGGGGGAAGCCTGCGACCGCTGCGGCGCGCCGTTACTTCGACTCCGAGCCGCGCGGAGCGGCGGCGCCGGCGCGCTCGCCGGCCGGCGTGCCCCGGACGGCAGGGGCGGACGGCATCGGGGCGGCGTTGCCGGGCGTGGCGGTGGCGGCGCCGTCCTCCGCCTCACCCTCGCGCGCGCGGCGCGCGCCGAGGAACATCTCGACGAAGAGCGCCACCACGCCCACCGAGATGCCGATGTCGGCGACGTTGAACGTGGGCCAGTGTGGTCCGTCGAACCAGTGTGCGTCGATGAAGTCGATGACGTAGCCGTGGATGGCACGATCGACGAAGTTGCCGACCGCTCCGCCCAGCACGCTCGCCAGCGCGGTGGCCAGCAGCCACTGGCCGCGCTCGATCTTGCGGTAGATCCAGACGATGAAGGCGACGGCCGCCAGCGACACGACCAGGAAGAAGGGCCGACGGAACCAGGCCGGGGCCCCGCCCAGGAAGCCCCACGCCGCCCCGGTGTTCTGCACGTAGCTCAGATCGAGCAGGCCCTTGAAGACGGTGAGCTTGCCGCCCGGCTTGGGGCGCAGGGAGCTCACGGCCCAGTACTTGGTGAGCTGGTCGGTCAGGACCAGCAGGCCGGTCACTGCGCCGAGGTACCCCCACTTGCGTCGGGTGGCGGCCATCTCTCTCCATCGGACGCCGCCAGGGCGCGGCCGGTCCGCCAAAAGGCGAACATCCTGGGCGGTGCAGGCCCCCCTGTCAAGGGCAGGGGCCGGCGCCCTCGGGGTAGGTGACGGAGAGGGTCGTGCCGGCGTCGGCGGGGACAGCCAGCTCCACGCGCCATCCGCCGGCACAGCCGGCGTCGGGGACGATGTCGAAGTCCCCGGCGCCGAGCGGCGGTGCGCCGCCGATCTGCACGACGACGTCGGCGGTGCTGATGCCGTCGCAGGGTGGTGCGCCCAGGCAGCCGGAATTGAGCATCGTGGCGAGCGCGCCGCCCAGCGCGCCCAGCGCGGGGCCGTAGTCGGTGTCGCAGATGGAGTGCTCCTCATGGAGCGCGAACGAGCGGGTGAAGCTGTCGATGCGCGGGGCGGGCGCGGCTCCGCCTTGTCCGGCGATCGAGCAGATGGGCACCAGGCTGTCGGCGCCGCCGGGATCGGCCATGATGGGGCCGTCGCTGTTGCCGTCGGGGTCGAGGCCGATGATGGCCGAAACGTAGACGCCGTCGCGCGCAAACGTGCCGCCGGCCAGGTTCGAGCTCCCTGTGACTTCGGCGACGATGTAGCTGACCGCTGTCAGCTCGGTCACGCGGTTGATCGAGCAGTCCAGGTTGAACTGCAGCCCGGGAAGCGGCGCGCACGCCGTCCCGAAGCAGACCGAGCAGTCGTCCTCGTCGCCCAGGAAGACGATCGCCACCAGCGACTCAGGGATGTAGAAGCCCTGGTTCGCCGTAGGGTCGTTCACAAGCGTGGGGCTGAAGGCCATGTCGGCGGCGCCGAGCGCCGTCTCGCCGCCGAAGCCCATGATGCCGACCGAGGCGAGGCAGCCGAACGTGCGGGCGGGCTCAGGCGTGGTCGGGTCGATCCACTTCGGCAGCGGCGATGGGAGGCCGGTGGTGCAGTCGAGCGGCGGCGGCGGTGTCGGGCAGAGCGGGCTGGCGACGACGGTCTGGGGCGAGTTGCGCAGCCGGCCCGCCACGGAGACGCTGGACGTGTCGGTGGTGACGACGCCCAGATGGTACGGCACGCCCGGGGCCGCGCCGAGGAACGCCGTGATGAACGACTCGAAGTTCGTTCGCAGGTTGGTCTGCTCCTCACACATGGAGCCGGAGTCGTCGATCACGAACAGGACAGTGGCGGCGTGCGCCGGCGTGTAGGGCGCGATCTCGGTGCGCTCGTTCTCGCCGTCGTCGCTCGTACCCTGGCAGCCGGGGTCGGCGGCGTCGACGAGCAGGTCGCCGTCGTCGTCCATTGCGTCGTTGCACTGCGTCGGATCGCTGCCGAGGTGAATGGTGCGGCCGTAGTTTTCGTGGATGCAGGAGGCGCCGCCGAGAGCGGTCGCGCCGGCGAGGAGAGTGGCGGCGGCGCGCCACCGAGAAGGGCGGTGCGTGTGCCGCGCGGGCATCACGGCGCCGGCGCGGGGGCGGCCGGGGCGGCTCCGCAGCTCGCGCGCACGCGCGCCGCGTAGGGCGAGCGCGGGCGCGTGGCGAGGAAGGCCTCCGCGGCGGCGCGTGCCTCGCCGGCGCGGCCGAGCGCGCAGAGCGCCAGCACGCGCGTGGCCATCATTTCCTCGGCCAGCACGCCGTGCGGGAAGCGGCGGGCGTAATCCTCCAGCAGCGCGAGGGCGTGGGCCGCGTCTTTGGCGCCGAGCGCGGCGCTGGCGCCGTTGAGGAGCACCGTTTCCGCGTCCAGCGTCGAGGCGCTCGACGTCGCCAGGGGGGCTGCGGCAGCGACGGTGGCGCCGGCGCCGGCGGCCGCATGGCGGGGCGTTGCCCGGGGCGCGGCGGGGGCGGCGGGCGTCCCCGGCGCCATGGGCGGCGGCGGCGCCGAGGACACGGCCGGCGAAGGCAGGTCGTCGAGCGGCACCCGCGCCAGGCGTTCCTCGGCGCGGGGCGGCGGCAGTATCAGCGGCGGAGAGGACGGCTCCGCGACCCGCGAAGGCGCGATTTCCGCGCGGGAGACGGGGGCGGATTCCCCGCCCGGCGCGGTCGCGGTCCCGCCGGCAGGCTCGGTGGCTGTCTCCGCGGCGGGACGCGCCTTTTCGCCAGGGCCGAGAATCAGGAGCGCCGTGGCGGCGCCCAGCAGCAGCGCCGCGCCGACGGACACCTTGACGATCATGGCGCCGACCGCGGCGGTCCCGATGGCGGCGTGGCCGCCCGACAGCGTCGCGCCCACCGCCGCCGTCCCCGTCCCCGCGCCGGCCCCGGCGCCTGAGGCCGGCGCGGCCGGTGCCACGGGCGGGGCGGGCGTGCCCGCGGCGGGCGGCGCGCCCGACGCCGGCGGTACGCTGCCGAGGCTGGCGAGCAGCGCGGCGCGCACACGGCCGCGATCGTCGCCGGTCGCCTCGTGCGCGGCGCGTGCGGCGTCCAGGATCGCTCGTGCCTTCGGAGAGAGCGCGTCCATGTCACCTCCCTCCGCTGCGCGACTGCAGGCGGGCCACCGCGCGCTCGAAGTCCGCGCGTGCTGCACGCAGGCGCGAGTACACCGTGTTGACGTTCACGTCCAGAACCTCCGCGATCTCCGGCGCGGTCATCTGCTCCAGCTCGGCCAGCACGAAGACAGCGCGCTTGGCGTCGTCCAGCGCGTCGAGCAGCCCGTCCAGCACGCGCGCGGCTTCGCGGCGCGCCAGATCCTCGTAGGGTCCTGGCCGCGTGGTGTCGGGCAGCGCGTCGGGCAGCGGCCGCAGCGGTGTGCCCTTACGGCGCAGGCGGCGGCGGTAGTCCCCGGCCACGCGCAGCGCGATGCCGAAGAGCCACGTGCGCACCGACGAGCGGCCGGCGAACTCCCCGAGGCGGCGGTGCACCACGATGAACAGGTCCTGCGCGGCGTCGTCCATGCTTGCCTCGGGCACTCCCAGGCGCCGCAGGCTGCGCCACACGAAGTCGAAGTTCTGCTCGTACACGGCAGCGAAGCCGGGGGCGGTCATCCTGGCGGCCGGGGCGTCCGATCCCGGGCGAAGCGCCACGGCACCCGCGCTGGGGTTCGTTCCCACGTCCGTTGAGTGGCCGGCGGCGACGGCCTTCATCACGGAAAGTGTAGCTCGACCCCGGCGGCGGCGCGCGCCGACACGGGCAAGGGCCGCCAGATGGGGCACCCGCTCGCGGTACAGGGTGTGCCGGCCACACTGTCGAAGACGAACTCGGGGCGCAAGAGCGGAGCGACCGCGTCGGCCTGGAGCCAAAGAGCGAGCCAGGGTGCCAGGTTCCAGGCCACCGCGGCTCCGGCTGTGGCGGCCAGCCACAGGGCGTCACCGTCCGCCACGGTCGAGACCCCGTGACCCTTCCCGTAGAGGCGTCCGACCTCGGCGCCGAAGCACGCCGGCAGGTCGAAGGCGCCAAGGTGGAGGCCGGCGCAGCCGCGTAGCCCGGCGGCGTAAAGGCGGATCGTCCCGTAGACGGTGTCGCTGCCGGCGAGGCGGCCCCGCTGCGGCAGCCAGTAGGAGCCGACCACCTCGACGCGCGTCGTTCCCGTCAGCAGGCCCACCGCCACAGACCCGCCGGGAGCGAGGTGCGGCAGCGTCCCGAAGTCCCCGCCCGCCGTGACTCGCGCGAGCAACCGCAGCGGCGCGTCGTCGGCGATCCGTACGGCCAAGGTCGCGCCGGAGGGAGCCTCCGTGTCCGTCTCGACGCGACCGATCGCACCGGCGCCGGCCGGCGCGTCCGGCGCTGCGGTCGGGCCAGTCGCTCCGGCGGTCGCGCCCGCCGCGCCCGGCGTGCCGGTCGCCGCGCCGCGCCCAGTCTCCGCCCCTGCAGCGCCTTTGCCGCCTGGCGTTGCGGCGACCCCGCGCGCGCCACTGTCTCCGGCGCCGACGGTCGTACCACCCGTGCCTCCCGTGCCTCCCGCTCCGCCGTCGCCGCCCCCGGTTGCGGCTTCGCCGGCCGCGCCGGCCGCGCCGGCGCGCCCACCCCCGGCACCATCGGCGCCCGCGCTTCCGGCAGCGAGGCCGATGAGTGAGGTCCCCGCGCTGCCCGTCGTGGCCTCGGCCACGGCTGCCGGGTCGATGGCAAGCGCCACGATGAGCGCGGTCGCGCGGCCCAGGCCCTCGCACGTGTCGCCCTCGAGCGTGCGCTCGCCCGGCCCGGCGGGGCCTTTGGTGTCGAGCTTCATGTGCCACACGCCGCGCTTGTCGCGCGACACGCGCGCGCGCGCGGCCAGCGGCTCGCGCGCCGCGGCCTCCAGCGGGCGCCGCAGCAGGCGCTCGATCTCGCCGCGCACGTAGGCTTCGTCCGGGCACTCCTTCGGCGCCTTCCAGCTGAAGGACACCCGTGGCGGCGGTTCGGCCGCGCTTGCCGTCGCGGGAGCGGTCGCGAGCGACGCGGCCGCCAGCGCCAGCACTCCCCCGCGCCGTCGCTTCCACACGAAGGGGATTATGCATCATGGATGCAAGGGTCGCTTCGCCGCGGCCCAGAGGCCCACGTTTCGGGAGACCGAAGCGAGATCGAAGCGACCCGAGACGGCGAGCCGCGAAGCGCGCGCGCGCTCAGGCGCCGAGCAGGCTTTGCCCGGGTCCGCCCTCGGCGGCCCGCGCCTCGGGGCGCACACTCCACAAGGTCTGCACGAGCAACGCCGCCACACCCACCGTGATGCCGATGTCGGCGACGTTGAACGTCGGCCAGCTCGCGGCCTCGAACCAATGCGCGCGGAAGAAGTCGACCACGTAGCCGTCGATCGCGCGGTCTATGAAGTTGCCGGCCGCCCCGCCCAGCACCAGCGCCAGCGCCGTCGCCATGAGGCGGGGGTGCGGCGCCGCCCCCGCGCCGCTGCCCGGCGCGTGTACGAGGCGCTGATACATCCAGACGAGCGCCGCCGCGGCCAGCAGCGAGACAGTCAGCAACAGCGCGCGGCGCAGCCCGGCCGGCGCACCCACCAGCAGGCTCCACGCCGCGCCCGGGTTGTGCGCGTAGTCCAAGTCGAACAGCCCCGACACCAGCTCCAGCCGCCCGCCGGGGCGCGGCGCCAGGAACCGATTGGCCCACCACTTCGACGCCTGGTCGGCGACGACCCACGCGCCGGCGAGCACGGCCAGGTACGGCCAGCCCGGACGCCGCGCCGCGCGCACCGGCGACCCGCCCGCGGTCTGATCAGTGGACACTGACGAGCCCGCCGGCGAAGTGCAGAAGCATTTCGAGGGGCGCGTCGGACACCACGGCGTAGCCGAGGAAGCCGTCCACGAAGAAGATCTCGTTGGTGGCGCCCACGCGGTCGACGAAGCCGTCGCGCCCGCCGACGCGCACGGCCTTTCCCGAGAAGTGCACGGGCGTAGCGAGCACGTCGAAGACGATGACCGTCACGAGGTGGCTGCCCAGATGCAAGCGCATCTCGCCCGCGAGCTCCCCGCGCCGCGCCGGGATGGCCACGTTGCGGGCCGTTCCGCCCTTGACCGCGCCGCGGCGGCTGACCGAGCGCAGGGCGCTCAAGCCAGGCGACGCGCCGTGCCCTGCCCCGGGCCCCGTGCCGGCGCCGTCGGGCGAGAAGCTCACCAGCCGTGCGCCCAGCAGGTCCGCTTCTTCGGGCACCACCGGGTGGCCGGGCAGCCCGGCGCCGCTCTCCAGCAGGTCCGCGACCTGCTCGCTCCCCGGGCCCACGACCTCTAGCGCCGCCTCGTCGGCGTCGTCGTGCAAGTCCGCCACCGCGAGCGCCAGTGGCGTCGGGTGCAGCGCCTCGTCGCCGTCGTGGTGCGGCAACACGCGGCTCGCCAGCGCCAGACCCCCGGCCGCGGCCAGCACCACCGCGGCGGCGGCCAGCAGCACGCGCCCGGCGCGCGTGGCGGCCGGCGGTAGGGCGCGCGGCTCGTCCGGCAGCGCGGTGCGGCCGTCGACGAGGGCGCGCACCCGCGCGCGCAGCTCTGCCGGCGCGCGCACCGACGGAAGCGCCACCCGCAGCGCGCGGCGCAGCGACCCCAGCGTGGCCACCTCGTCGCGGCAGCCGCCGCAGCCGCGCAGGTGGTCCTCGAGCGCGGCGGCCTCGGCGAGCTGCAGCTCGCCGTCGAGGTAGGCGTGAAGGTCCTCGCGGTGCTCGTCACAGGGACGCACGGCCGTGCGCTCGCCGGTCATCGGGTCGCTCCGCCGTCACCCGCCGCGCCGCCCGTGCCACCCGACGCGCCCGCCGCGCGGCGGCGGCGGTAGTGCGCCAGGTCGATCGTGGGGCCGTCCGGGGCAGCACCGTCGGCCGCGCCGTCGCGCCCCTGCGCCCCGGCCATGGCGGCCGGGGCGGCCGCCTCCTCGCCGATGCCTGCCTCGGAGGCCTGGTCGTGCAGCAACCCGCGCAGCAGCCGCCGCGCGCGGAACAGGCGCGACATCACGGTCCCGACCGGGCAGCTCATCGCCTCGGCGATCTCGCGGTAGCTGAGCTCCTCGACGTCGGCGAGGACGACCGTGGCGCGGAACTCCGGCTGCATCGACTCCAGCGCGCGCAGGATGTCGGCGCGCACCAGGCGTCCGAAGATGGCGCCCTCCGGGTCCGTCACGCGGCGCTGCTCGTCGCGCGCATAGAAGTTCTCGTACACCGGCTCGTCGACGAATTCCTCCGCCGCGCGCCGTTCCTTCGTCTTGCGGCGGTACTTGTTGATGAACGTGTTGACGAGGATTTTCATCATCCAGGCGCGCAGGTTCGTCCCCGGACGGAACTTCTCGGAGAAGCGCAGCACCTTGATGTACGTGTCTTGCACCAGATCGGAGGCCTCGACCGGGCTGTTGGTCAGGCGTAGCGCGGACGCGTAAAGCGCGTCGAGATGGTCGACGCAATTGTCGCGAACTTCCTGGCTGGTCGACTCGGTCGCGGGCATGAACCTCCGGGAGCGCCCATTCAACATCTAATGCCGGATCGCCATTCCGGCCAGCGGTCTTTGCGCGTCCGCCCTTGGGCGCGCCAAAAGGCCCTTAATTTCGAGGCGTTATTCCTTTGCGCAACCGCGCGGCGGCGCGGTCTCGCAGACGCCCGCCGCCTCGGCGGCCATCTCGGCGCGCAGGCCGTGCGCTTCCGCCTCCAGGCGGGCGGCGCGTGCCCCCTGGCCGGCCTCGCGCAGCAGCGGCGCCAGCGTCTCCAGATCCACGAGCGTACGGCGCGAGGCGCCGAGCGCCGCGTGCAGCCGCAGCGCGCGCTCGTAGAAGTCGGCCGCGGCGGCGCGGTCGCCGCGCGCCAGCGCCACGCGCGCCAGGGCGCGCAGGTCGTCGCCCGTGTCGAGCGCCGCCTCGCGCGCGCGGTCGAGCGCCAGCGCCTGCTGCAGCGCGCGTGCCGCCTCGTCCAGCCGCCCGCGGCCCAGCGCCACCAGGCCCCCCACGTAGGCCACCGACGCGCGCACCGCCTCGGCGTCGGCCGGCACTCTGTCGGTCGCGCCGGCGAGCGCCTCTGCCGCCTCGTGGCAGGATCCGGCGCGCCAGAGCACGAATGCCAGGCCGGCGCGGCGCGACGCCACCGCGGCGCGCGCGCGCGTCGCGGCCGCCAGATCCAGCGCCTTGCGCGCCGCCGCGCGCGCGCCGTCGTGCTCGCCCATCAGCGAGCGCGCGTGCGCAAGGCCGGCGATGGCGCTGCTCTCTAGCGCGACGTCCCCCAGCGCGCGCGCCAGCGCCGCCGCGTCGCGGTAGCGCCCGACCGCGCGCCCCAGAACGCCCAGCTCCTCGTCGACGTGCCCCAGGTTCACGAGCGCCATCACGCGCGCGGCGCGGTCGTCGATCGCCTCCGCCTCGTGAAGCGCGCTGCCGAAGGCCGTCTCGGCCATCGCCAGGTTGCCGGCGCGCAGCGCCGCCACACCCTGCATGTTCAGCTCGTGTGCGCGCAACGCGTGCCCCTCGGCGGGGGCGTGACCGCAGGCCCCGCTTCCGACCGCGAGCGCCGCGCCCACCGTGCCGGCCGCTCCCACCAGCGCCGCCAGCCGCGCCGGCGTTTGCGCCCGCGCCCGCCGCGGCGTCACGTCAGCGCCCCGGCGCGTCGGCCACCGGGCCGTCGGGGACGTCGTCGAGGTTGATACGGATGAGGTAGAAGCGTTTCGCCGAGGCGATGACGTCGCTGAGGTCGGCGAGCACGCGGTCGGTCTCGCCCAGGAGCTCCTTCACCATCGGCGTCGCTTCGTGCAGGTCGCCGGCGATGCCACCCAGCTCCGCCGTCAGCGCCTTCAGGTCGGCGGCGATGCCCGGCAGCGCCGCGGTGGCCTCCGGGAGCGGCGCGGTGGCGGCGTCGACGCGCGCCATCGCCTTCTCCAGGCTCTTGACCGCGCCCTCGACGCGCCCCAGCAGCGGCTCCAGCCGCGCCGATGCCGCCGCGGCGTTGGTCGCCACGTCCTCCATTCGGTCGTAGAGCTTGCCGTCGTCGTGCAGCAGCTTGCCGACCGACCCCTCGCCGCGGTTCAGGCTGCCGACGACGTCGCTGGCGTCGGCGAGCAGGCGGTTGACCGGCCCTTCGGGCGCCGCGAGCGAGTCGCTGAGCGTGCGCACGTTGTGGACGATGGCCTCGAGGTCCTCGGCGGTGCGCCCGCCGGTGACGCGCGCGATGAGGTCCATGATGGACTCGGGGTCGACGCCCTTCAGCCGGGCCCCAGGCGCGAGCCGCGCGGCGTCCGCCGAGCCGATCTGCACGACGATGCCCTTGCCGCCGAGCACGCCCGACAGCCCCACGGGGCTGTCGACCTCGACCACCGAGTCGGCGCGCAGCCGGTCGCTGTAGCGGGCGCGCACGTTGAAGCGCACCAGCACGCGGTTCTCCGGCGTGAGCGCAACCTCCTCCACCTGACCGGCGACGATGCCGGCGATGGACACGTTGCCGCCCGGCGAGATGCCGTGCCCCTCCTTGAACTCGACATAGTAATCGTAGCGGCGCTCGAAGTAGCCCTGCGCGCGAAGGACGACGAAGAACGCCCCCAGCGCGACGGCCACCGTCGCCACCAGGAACGCACCGGCGACCCACTCGGCGCGCCGCAGCCGGAAGGGAATCGCCATCAGCGCCCTGCCGTCCGGTCCGCGGCGGCGCCGGGCGCGGCGGCGCCGGCGGCGCCGGCGCTCGCGTTCGCGCTCGCGCTCGCGCCGGTCCCGGCGACCCCCGAAGCGCGCCACATCATGCGCACCGCCGGCGGCAGCGCCTCGATCGGACCGTCCCAGCCGATGCGCCCGCCTTGCAGCACCACCGCGCGGCGCGCCAGCCGCGCGCAGAAGTCGACGTCGTCGTCGGCCAGCAGCACCGTCACGCCGTCGGCGCGCAGGCGCGCGTGCAGCGTTTCCAGCGCGGCGCGCCCTTCGGGATCGAGCAGCGCGCTCGGATCCTCGACGATGAGGATACGCGGGTCGCGCGCCAGGGCACGTGCGTAGGCGGCGCGCTTGCGCAGCGCCGGCGGCACGGCCGCGGCGCGCTCGTGTGCCTCCTCGGCGAGCCCGACCTCCGCCAGCAGCGCCAGCGCGCGCCGCTCGATCTCAGCCTCCGGCTCGTCGGTGTGGTAGCGCAACGGCAAGGCCACGTTCGCCAGGAGCGACATGTTGGAGAACGCCGCCCCCTCGCCCGACACGTAGCCCGCTTGCGCGCGCAGCTCCAGCAGCGCCCGGCGCGACGCGGACGTGACGTCTACGCCGGCGACATGGATGGTGCCGCGGTCCGGCACTTCCAGCCCGGCGCAAGCGCGGAGCAGCAGCGACAGCGACTCCTGGTCGTCGCCCAGCAGCGCCACGGACTCGCCCCAGTCGACGCGCATCGACACGTCTTCGAGGGTCTGTGCGTCGCGCCGGAGCCACAGCCCGGCGATCTGTACGGCGGCTTGGCTCACAGGCTGACGATGCTAATCAGCACGCTCGTGCCGGCGCAATAGAGGAGGCCGCCCACCACGGCGCGCGTCACGCGCGGCGGGATCTGCGTGACGTCCCGGCCCACCGACAGCCCGTGGTAGCAGGCGATGGCCGAGACGATCACGCCGTTCGCGAGCGCCTTGCCGAAGCCGACCACGAGGTCGGCGGGCGTGAGGTTCGACGTGAGGTTGCCCACGAGGTAGCTCACCGACGGCGCGGCGTTCAGCACCACGGCGGCGCCGAAGCCGGCGCCGAAGGCGGCAATGGAGAAGAACACGGTGAGCCCGACGACCGCCGAGGTGATGCCGGCGAAGCGCGGCCAGAGCAGGAATTTGGCCGGGTCCACGCCGAGGAGCTCCAGCGCTTCGACCTCGCCCTGCGCGCTCATGTAGCCGAGCTCGGTCGTGACGGCGGTGGCGCTGCGCACGATGACCACCACGGCCGTCACGATGGGCCCGAGCTCGCGCACAAGGCTGATGGCCAGCACCTTGCCGATGAGCTGCTCGCCGCCGATGCCGGGCAGGAGCGTCACCGACGTGAACACGAACGCCATGCCCAGCAGCGCGCCCAGCACCATCACCAGCGGCACGGCGTCGAAGCCCGTGAAGACGATCTGCTTGGCGACCTGATCGCGCACCACCCGCGCGCCCTCGTCGCGGCGGCGCACCGCCGCCTGCAGCGCCAGCACGGTGAGCGTGGCGAAGGAGAGCAGGCTCGCGAAGGGCCGCGCCGCGCGGGCGCCGAGGCTCGCGCCGCCCGCCGTCACCTCAGCCCGCCAGGACGACGCGGTTCTTGCCGCCGCTCTTGGCGCGCAGCAGCGCCGCGTCGGCGCGAGCGACGAGGTCAGGCGCGCTGTCGACCTGGATGGCGCCCGCTCCCGCCGCGCCGCACGCCAGCACGCCCACGCCCGCCGACACGGTCAGCGGCACGGTGCGGCGGCCCACGACCACGGGCTGCGCGGCCACCGCCTCGACCAGCCGCGTGGCGCACGCCAGCGCCCCGGGGACGTCCGTCTCGATGAGCGCGACGGCGAACTCGTCGCCGCCGTAGCGCGCCGCGAAGTCGGACTGCCGCTGGGCCGCGCGGATGGCGTCGGCCACCGTCACCAGCGCGCCGTCGCCGGCGGGGTGGCCCAGCGTGTCGTTGATCTCCTTGAGCTGGTCCACGTCGAGCAGCAGCACCGCCAGCGGGTGCTGGTGGCGGCGGGCGCGGCGGAACTCGCGCCGGATGCCGTCGTCGAAGTGGCGGCGGTTGCTGAGCCCGGTCAGCGGGTCGGTGACGGCCAGCACGGCCAGCGCGTCGATCGAGCGTCGCAAGTCCTCGATGGCCTGCAGCAGGCGTGCGTCCCGCTCGCGCATGGCCGCCTCGAGCTTGAAGACCTGTTCCCCGAGCAGGTCGCTCGGCGGCGGCTTCGGTGCGGCGGTCTCCGGCCTCGGCCGCGCGGAGGCACGGCGCCGCGGCGAGGTCGGCTGGCGAGGGGGGCGGGGCACCGCGGCGCATTACTCGCCTCGCCGGGGCGGCGTCAAGCGGCCCCTTGACCCCCGCCCTCTCGCTGACTACATTCCCGCCCGCCGCCGCGGCTGTCGCGGCCGTACCCAGGAGAGGGCCCATGATTCAGAAGGGTGACGTCGCGCCGGACTTCGAGCTGCAGGGCAACGACGACGCGCAGTACAGCCTCGCCAAGTACAAGGGCAAGAACGTGGTGCTGGCGTTCTACCCGCTCGACTTCAGCCCCGTGTGCACCAACGAGCACACCTGCTTCGTGAACGACCTCGCCCAGTTCAACGCCGCCGACGCGGTGGTGCTCGGGATCAGCGTCGACAGCCGCTGGGCGCACAAGGCCTTCGCCGCCAAGCTCGGCATCACTTATCCGTTGCTCGCCGACTTCCACCCCAAAGGTGCCGTCGGCGCGAAGTACGGCGTCTACGACGAGTCGAAGGGCCTCGACAAGCGCGTGACGGTCGTTATCGGCAAGGACGGCAAGGTCGTGAGCGCCGTCGACCACGGCATCCCCAACGTCCCCTCGACGGCCGACATCCTCGCCGCCGTGAAGGGCGCCTAGCCGCGCCGCCGTCGCGTCGCGTCTCGTCGCGTCGCGTCCCGCCGCGCGGGGCCGCGATGCCGATCAGACTTCGCGGAAGACGTACGGCATCAGCACGTCGATCCGCTCCTGGAACCCTTCGGGGTGCAAGAACCACAACATCGCCGCGATCGTCGACAGCAGCGGGTTGCCGTCCTGCGGCGTGAAGCAGAAGCCCACTACCTCGCGCTCGTCGCGCACCGTGATGGTGGGCTCGGCGATCACCGTCTGCGACAAGATGCGCCCGTAGTACCCGTGGTCGCGCCCGAACGAGAAGATCTGGTTGGCGCTCGTGCGCTCGGTCATCGCGACGCGCGGGTTCTCGCGGAAGCGTCCCACTGCCTGCTCGCGCGTGATCGTGTCCTCCAGCTCGATGTCGAACCACATCGAGTGCATGTACTGGGTCGGCACCTTCACCGCGCTGGAGAACAGGCTCAGCTCGTGCCCGAGCGTCTTGAAGAGATGGTAGGCGTCGAACGCGTGGTGCGTGCCGAAGCGCGCGTCCTTGTGCTTGCCCACGACGGGCGCGGGGACGAAGTCCCTGTCCTGCGAGATGTCGTTCGCGCGGCGCATGCAGACGAACCGCCCGACGCGCAGCGCGATCGAGCCGTTCGGCCGCGCCGCCAGGGTCTTCACCAGCACGGCGATGTTGTGCGTGTTGCAACTGACGACCTGCACGAAGCGGTCCTCGTCGCGTAGCAGCGCCTCGTCGTTGATGCCGCGTGCGTACGGCTTGCCGAAGCCGAACTCGCTGCCTTGGGCGATGAACCCCTTGGGCCCGCGCAGCTTGTCGTAGTACAGGCGCTTGTTCTCGTTGCCGGCCGGCGTGCAATCGATGACGACCGTTGCCGCCTCCAGCGCTTCCTGGCGCTCGTAGATGGGGCGGTGGCCCATCTTCTCGAACTCCGCGCGCGTCTCGGTGTCGACGCACAGCTTCGCCCCGCGTCGCACCAGGCTCTCCACCTTGGCGCGCTCGTGTTTCAGCGGCGTGCGCTTGTGGAAGGTGACCTCGTCCAGACCGAAGGCCGCGGCGTGCTCGGAGACCAGGCCGATCAGCGGCTCTCCGACCGTGCCGGTTCCGACGATGTGCGCGATGGTCTTCTTGGCCATGGCCGTCCTCCGCCCGGGCGCGCGCCCGTGCCGTTGTTCGCCGCCGACAACTGTAGCCCAGGTGGCGCGGGAGCGCGCAAGCGTCTCGCGGCACCTCGCCGGCGTCGTGGCGGTGGAGCTAGGTACGCTCGGGGCGCGCGGCGTGCAGCAACGCGGTGCGCCGGCGCTGGCCACCGGTGCCAACGCTCCGGCCGCGGGGCGCAGGGCCGAGACCCGGCTTGAGCGAACGCCGGTTTTGCCAGAGTGAGCCGACGAATGTCTTGGGACGGGTCTCTACGACCGTTTGCGCGCGGCGCCGGCGATCGCGGTGGCGCCCGACAGCAGCAGCTCCACGAGCTGCTCGGCGCGGCGGGGCGAGATGGCGTCGTTCGCGCCGTTGAAATAGTGCTGCACCCACATGTTGATCATGCCGGTGTAGGACAGCGCCAGCTCCTCGGCGTCGTGGCCGCGCAGCCCGCCGCTCGGGCTCTCCAGCAGGCCGCGCACCGGCTCCAGCGCCTTCTTCATGAGCGTGGCGAAGTCGACGAAGCTCGCCTGCTCGCGCGGGCCGTAGAGCGCGCCGTACAGGAAGCGCGCCGCGGGGCCGTTGTGGCGCACGAACTCGAAGTGGGCCTTCGTGACCGCCACGAGCCGCTCCGCGAGCGAGCCGGTCGCGGAGGTCCCTTTCACGAGCGCGTCCTGCCACTTCCGGAAGCACTCCGACACGAGGTACGCGTACAGCCCCTCCTTGTTCATGAAATGGTAGTACAGCGTCGGCGGCGTCACCCCGGCTCCACCGACGATCTCCCGCACGGAGGTGTCGGCGTATCCTTTGCGGCTGAACAGATCGAGCGCCACGTTGAGGAGAACCTCGCGCGCGGGCTGATCGGCTCCGTTTCCGGTGGTCTTCGAGGGGCTGGCATCGGCGAGTTTGTTCATGGCTACTGTTTTAACGCTATGCCCACCCCGTCGTCAACGGGAAAATAACAATTCTATATTTTCTATTTCAACTACTATACTGACCGATAGCTCTACGAAGGTCCCTGAGCACCGGCACGGCGCTCGGCCGGAGCTCAGAGATTCGTGTCGGCCCAGCTGGCCGGGTGAATTGCGTCGATGGGCGCGACCGTGCACATGTAGAGCGACGTCACGGGGTCGATCGTGACGTTCACGTCGCCCACGACCCAGAAGTCGTTCATGCCGAACATCGATCCCGGCATCGACGTCGAGCTCATCATCTGCATGTCGGTGTAGATCTCGATGCCGTTGCAGTAGACGCGCACCGTGGCGAGCACGTCCGTCGCCCCGCCTGTCGCCCCGTAGTAGTGGACGCCGATGCGGTAGCCAATCTCGTCGGGGCCGTCGACGTTGATGTTCTCCGGCCCCTGGGCGGGCACCGGATAGCCGCTGTCGATGTCGAGTGAAGGGTCGTCGTCCGGCGTCGGCGCCGGCGGGGCGTTGGCGGCGGTCGTCGCGTCCCACGACAGACCCGGACCGGTGCGGCAGTTGTCCCACATGCAATCGTTCGGCGCGGAGAGCACGCCTACGTTCCAATGCGTCGCCGTGGGCAGGTGAGCCAGGTGCAGGTCGAGGTCATCGTCCGCGTCCCACGTCAGCTCCACGCGCAGGACCTCGCTCGGCACGCTGTGGATGACGAACGTGCAGCAGTCCGTCTGTCCGTCGTCGTCCGTCACGCACAGCTCGATCGTCCAGTCGCCGGTGATGTCGAGGAACAGGCTCGACGACGTCCCGCTGCTGGAGCCCAGGCTCGAGCTCGAGCCCGGTGGTCCCGAGACGATGCTCCACGTGTAGCCGGTGATGGTGCCGTCGTCGCTGCCTGACCCGGTGAACATCTGCGTAGTCAGCGTATAGTCGGTGATGTCGGCGGGGCAGACGGCGATAGGGAAGGCCGACCCGCACACGCCGCCCTCGTCGGCGCAACCGTTGCAGTCATTGTCGGCGCTGTCGCACACTTCCGACGTCGGCCCGACGTCGCCCGTGCAAAGGCTCCAATACGGGAACTCGCCCAAACCGAGCTGACAGGTCTGCAGGCCCAGCGTGCAGGCGCCCACCCCGGCATGGCCCGGGTCGACGTCGGAGCACGGCTGCGTGGCGCCCACCGTCGTGCAGATGCACCAGTCGTCCGCCGAGCCGTCGCAGTCGTCGTCGAGGCCGTTGCCGCAGATCTCCGTCGCCCCGCAGCCGCTCACGAAGGTCGGGTTGCAGTCGGGGCCCGCGTCGGTCACCGCCGCGTCGGTGCCCAAGACCGGCCCGGAGTCGACGCCCGGCGTGCCGCCGGAGTCCGCCGACGTGACCACCCCGCCGGAGTCCACGCCTGGCGTGCCGCCGGAGTCGGCCGACGTGGCGCTGCCGTCCCCGGCCGCACCGTCCCCGCCGCCGCCGCCGCCGCTGTCGCGCGAGCCGCCGGTCGACGTCGCGCACAAACAGCCCGCGCCGCCTGTCGCCACGCCCAGCGCCGCCGCCAGCGCCAGCCCCGCCGTTCGCGCGTGCGCGCCCGCGCCGGCGCGCGCCGGCCGCCGTGTGGACGTCAGTCCGAATTCGGTCTGCATGTTTCCTCCGGTTCTCGTGATCCTATCACCGCGGGGCGACGAGCGGGAGCGCGCGCACGTGCAGCGCCGCCCAGGCCACGTGCGGCCAGCGTCGCTCCAGGCGGTCGGACTCGGGCAGGAAGCTGAAATCGCAGTTCGCGTCGTAGTACGCCGTCCCCTTGATGGACCCGAGCAGCGACCGCCGGCTCGGGTCGGCGGCGAGCGTCCCCAGGCAATAGACCTCGCCGGCCACCAGGTCCATCCACGGCGTGTCGTCGGTGCGGAACACGCTCTCCGGTCCAGTGGTGGTGAGCCCGCCCGGCCCGCCGCCTGCACCGGGCGCCTCGTTAATGGCGCGCCGCAGCCCGGCCACGCGGTACTCGCCGGGTGGGAGGGTCCAGACGAACAGGCCGCCGCCCGTGCGCGGGACGCCGATCTCGACCTCCACGCCGCTGCGGTCGATCTGCACGTACCAGGACTGCTTGCCGTCCTGCGGCACGAGGCCGATGACCAGCGCGCGGTCGGGTGGCACGGCCGCGGTCTTGCGCGGCAGGTCGAAGCCCGCCGCGCACCCGCCGGGCACCACGGCCACGGCGGCGGCGGCCGCGGCCGCGGCGACGGCGGCGACGGCGGCGACGGCAGCAGAGGGGGCAGGGCGGCCGCGATTCACGGCGCGCATTGTGCGCGGCGCGGCGCGCCGTCGCAACCACCGCGTTGACCCTGCCCGGAGGGCGATGGTAGGCGACGGCCATGAGCCGGGCGACGGGCGATGCGCGCGCAGGCGGCGAGCGTGCGGGGCGCGGGCGCGCGCGCGTGGACGGCCGCACCGCCCGCGCCGCCGTGCGCCGCACCGAGCGCCGCCGCGCCATTCTCGACTGCGCCCGGCGCGTCTTCGGACGCAAGGGCTATCACGCCACCGTCGTCGAGGACATCATGGCCGAGGCCGGCATCGCGCGCGGCACCTTCTACCTGTACTTCGGCGGGAAGCGCGACGTCTTCGGCGAGCTGCTCGACGCGCTGCTCGCCGGCGTGCGCGAAGTCATCACCAAGGTGCGCCTCGGCGGCGGCGCGCCGCCGGCCGTGGAGCAGCTGCGCGCCAACGTCGCGCGCATCACCGCCGCGCTGCTCGCCGACCCCGACTTCGCGCGCTTCCTCCTGCGCGAGCCCGTCGGCATCGACCCAGAGTTCGATGCCCGCATCCGCGCCTTCTACGGCGAGCTGGAGGCGCTGCTCGAGCGGTCGCTCTCCTACGGGCGCGAGATGGGACTGGTGCGCGCGCTCGACGTGGAGATCGTGGCGCGCTGCGTGCTCGGCGCCGTGAAGGAAGCGCTGGCCTCGGTGCTGTCGCGCCGCGGCGACCCCGACCAGAAGCTCGCCGCCCAGCGCGCCGCCGAGGAGCTCCTGCGCTTCGCCCTGACCGGCGTCCTCGACCCCCGTCGCTGAGCGGGGTACAATCCCGCTGCGCCCACGTGAGGAGGAACGATGAGGTCTTCCGTCGTCGGAGGATTCGTCCTGGGTCTTGGTTTGTTCGCGGCCGGCTGCAACTGTGGCGGCGGAGGCGTCGGCGACGCCTGCGACACCAACAGCGACTGCGACCCCGGGCTCGTGTGTGATCCGCTCCGCAACACCTGCCAGCTCCCCAGCGCCGACGCGGCCACCGACTCTGGTGGCGGCACCTCCCCCGACTCCGGCGGCGCCACGTCCACCGACTCCGGAGGCGGCAGCTCCGCCGACTCCGGCGGCGGCACCACGACCGACTCCGGCCCCGCCGCCCTCGGCGACACCGGCGCGGCGTGCACCGCCCCCGGCGATTGCGCCGACACGCCGAGCCCCGGCGACGCGCCCCTGTGCATCCCCGACGCGTTCGGCTTCCCCGGAGGCTACTGCACGAACACCGATTGCGACATCGGCCTGCAGGACTGCCCCGGCTCCGACGCGATGTGCATCACCGGCGACATGGGCGGCAACCTGTGCGTCGACATCTGCCTCACGGACACCGACTGCCGCCCCGGGTACAACTGCTTCGACCTCGGCCTGCTGGCCGGCACGCCCGGCAGCGGCCCGCTGGCCTGCCTGCCGCTCTGCGCCGACGACACCGATTGCGACCCGGGGCAGATGTGCGACACCACGGCGTTTACCTGCTTCACGCCCGGCGCCTCCGTCGGCGATGCGTGCGACCTTCCGGCGGACTGCCCGACCGGCTCGTTCTGCATCACCGAGCCGCTCCTCGGCTTCCCCGGCGGATACTGCTCCGCCGATTGCGATCCCTCCGGCCCCGGCGGCGGAACATGCCCCAGCGGCGGCACGTGCTACGAGACCGACCCGATGGACCCGACGGCGGGGACGTGCTTGCTCGACTGCACGGCCGGCCCCGGCGGCGGCACCTGCGCGCGCGCCGGCTACTCGTGCACCGACCAGCTCCCGTTCGGCGGTATGCTGACGAGCCCCGCGTGCGTGCCGGACTGCATGAGCGACAGCGACTGCACCGTGGCCGGCAACACCTGCGAGCAGATCGTCGGCCTTTGTCAGCCCACGCCCACCAACTTCGGCGGCCCGTGCGACGACGCGTCGCAGTGCGTGGGTGGGCTGTGCTTGGACGAGCTCAGCAGCGGCGCGCCCTTCGGCAACTGCGTCGACGAATGCGACCCGGCCGGCGCGGCGACCGACTGCCCCAGCGGCGGCACGTGCATCGACTTCAGCGCCTTCGCCGGTACGTCCTTCGGGCTGTGCTTCCAGGCGTGCGATCCGCTGATGCCCGCGTGCCGCGTGGGCTACGACTGCACGATGAACGCCATCTTCCCGGGTGGTCCGGCTTGCTTCGCCGACTGCGACTCGTCGATGCAGTGCGAGTTCGGCTGCTGCCAGACGGGTTTCGGCGGCGGCAACTGCGTCGACCCAATGCCGATGACGGGCCCGCCCCCGATGTGCATCTAGACCCACACGAGCGTCACCGCGGTGCGCGTTCGCCTCCGCCGCGCGGGCCGCGCGGGCGCGGGACCTTGAACGAGCTCGGCTCGCCGCCGGCGGCGGCGGGGATCGGCTTGAGCAGCGCGCGCACGACGGCGTAGACGCGGCGGCGGTCTTCGGGCGCGGCGCGGTTCATCAAGTAGATGAAGCGGGCCACGTCGCCGGGGAGCGGCGCGCGGCCGCCGGCGAGCCCGGCGCCGGCGCCGCCGACGAGGGCGCCGACCTCCGCGCCGAGCGCGGCGGCGAGCCGCCACGCCACCCACGCCGACGTGCCGACGGCGCCCGACTCCACACGCGATACGAACTTGAGGCTGAGGCCGGTCTTCGCGGCGAGCGTGGCCTGCGTCCAGCCCAGGCGCAGGCGGTGCGCGCGCGCGGCCTGCCCGAAGCGGCGGCGGAACTCCCGTTCTGCCTCGCGCAGCGCGGCTGTCTCGGGCATGCGCACGAGGATACGGCATGGCGCCTGCACAGCCAACGCGGCAACGATGCGCAAACCCTCGAACCCGCGGGCGGAGCGAGCCTGGCGCGTGTGGACGATTTCCCCGCGCTTGCCGACTTTCGCCCTCGCGGCGGGCGGGATGGTCCTGCTCCTGCTTGCCGCCGGTTGCCTGTCGGCCGGCTGGCCGGGGCCGGCGCCCGGCCCCGAGCCGGGACCAGCACCTGGACCCGATCCGGTCGCCCCGTGCGAAGGCGGCGCCGCGTATTGGTCGCGCGTCTCGTCCTACGCAGGCGCGCTGGGACAAGAGGTATCCGCCACGATCGGCCAGTGCGACGCGGGGACATCCACGTTGTACGTCTACGTCGACTGTTGCTTCGGCGCGGCGAGCCACCTGCAACGCCTGCAACCGGACGGCACGTGGGCGGACGTGTGGCCGGCCGTGGACTGCGCGTGTGCCGAAGTGCCTTCCCCGCTGGAGGTCGCGCCGGGCGCGGAGGTGACCTTCCCGGCGCAGCCGTTCGAGACGCCGCCGCCCGAGGGGGCCACGTACCGCTGGGTGTTCCTGGTGGGCTGGTGCGCGGACTGGAGCTGCGCCACCGAGCTCGACTCGCCCGCCTTTTTCTTCAGCGCCGAGGGATAACCATGACTATCGACCGCCCCGCTGTCTCGTGTCTCCTTTTCCGCTGCGCGTTGCGTTTCTCCTTGGCGTGCGCGGTCGCCGTGGCCGCGGGCGGCTGCATCGCCGTCGGCTTCCCCGGCCCCGGTGGCACCGGGCCCGAGCCCGAGCCCGAGCCCAAGCCCGAGCCCGAGCCCCAGCCCGAGCCGTGCGAGGCCATGCTGCCCTACTGGGTCACCATGGACGTGGTGGACTCGGGGCTCGGCATCGAGAGCGTCACGGCCAACCTCCACTACGGACTCTGCTCGGGCGAATCGCTGTACGTGGCGAACGACTGCTGCTACGGGCCCGCCACGCACTTGCAGTACCACAACCCCGACGGCAGCTATGTCGACGTGCCGCCCGACGTCGTGTGCGAGTGCGGCGGCCCCACCGATCCGCTGGTGGTGCTGGCGGGCACCACGCTCAGCTTCTCCGCCTTGCCCTACGGCGGCTGGCAGTACGGCGGCGGCCAGTTCCGCTGGATCTTCACGGTCAGCGAATGCGCCGACATGAGCTGCCCCGTCGAGCTCCCCTCCCCCGACTTCGAGTTCTACTGGGAAGGCTAGGGCGAGGCGGGGTCGGCGTCGACGAGCCTCACGGAGGACGCCGCCAGCGAGACTTGTCCGCGCGCGAAGCAGCCGGATAGACTCGCGCGGCGATGGAGCCGCTCGCCACGCACGTCGACACCGCCGCGCCCGAGTTCCAGGCGGCGCGCACGCGCATGGAGGGGCTGGTCGCCGAGCTGCGCGCCCGTCTGGCGCGTGCCCGCGAGGGCGGCGGCGCCAAGTACGTCGAGCGCCACCGGGCGCGCGGCAAGCTATTCGTCCGCGACCGCATCGAGCGGCTGCTCGACCCCGGCACGCCCTTCCTGGAGCTGTCGCCGCTGGCCGCCAACGGGCTCTACGAAGACGCCGCCCCCGCCGCCGGGCTCGTCACCGGCATCGGCGTCGTTCGCGGCCACGAGACGATGATCGTCGCCAACGACGCCACGGTGAAGGGCGGCACCTACCTGCCCGTCACCGTCAAGAAGCACCTGCGCGCGCAGGAGATCGCCCAGCAGAACCGCCTCCCCTGCATCTACCTCGTCGACTCCGGGGGCGCCTTCCTGCCGCTGCAGGACGAGGTCTTCCCCGATCGCTTCCATTTCGGGCGCATCTTCTACAACCAGGCGCTCATGTCGGCGGCCGGCATTCCGCAGATTGCCGTCGTCATGGGCTCGTGCACGGCGGGCGGCGCCTACGTGCCGGCGATGTCGGACGAGGCCATCATCGTGCGCAACCAGGGGACGATCTTCCTGGCCGGGCCACCGCTGGTGAAGATGGCCACCGGCGAGGACGTCACGGACGAGGAGCTGGGGGGCGGCGAGCTGCATTCGCGCCAAAGCGGCGTCACCGACTACCTCGCCGAAGACGACGAGGACGCCCTGCGCATTGCCCGCGACGTCTTCGGCACGCTCAACCGCCCCAAGCACCCGGGCGCCGCCGCCGCGGCGCTGGCCGAGCCCGAGCCGCCGCTCTACGATCCGCGCGAGCTCTACGGCGTCGTCCCCGACGACACGCGCCGGCCCTACGACGTGCACGAGGTCATCGCCCGCGTGGCCGACGGGTCGCGCTTCCAGGAGTTCAAGGCGCTCTACGGGCCCACGGTCGTCTGCGGCTTCGCCCACGTGCACGGCCATCCCGTCGGGATCGTCGCCAACAACGGCGTGCTATTCAGCGAGAGCGCCCTCAAGGCCACGCACTTCATCGAGCTGTGCACGCAGCGCCGTGTGCCTCTGGTGTTCCTGCAGAACATCACGGGGTTCATCGTGGGGCGCGAGTACGAGCGCCGCGGCATCGCCAAGGACGGGGCCAAGATGGTGCACGCCGTGGCCAACGCGCGCGTGCCCAAGATCACCGTCATCATCGGCGGGTCGTTCGGCGCCGGGAACTACGGCATGTGCGGCCGCGCCTACGAGCCTCGCTTCTTGTTCATGTGGCCGAACGCGCGTATCTCGGTGATGGGCGGCGAGCAGGCCGCCGGCGTGCTGCTGCGCGTGCGCCTCGACGCGCTGCGCGCCGAAGGCAAGGACCTGGACGAGGCCGCGCGCGCCGACATCACGCGGCCCATCCTGGAGAAATACGAGCGCGAGGGGAGCCCGTACTACAGCACGGCGCGGCTGTGGGACGACGGCATCATCGATCCGGCCGACACGCGCGACGTTCTCGGACTGTGCTTGTCGGCGTGCTACAACGCCCCCGTGGAAGCGACGACCTACGGCGTCTTTCGCATGTAGCGAAGGGCCGGGAGCGAGCGAGGCGACGAGCGATGGCGAAGCCCGAGTTCAACCATGTCCTGGTCGACGTGCAGGGGCGCGTGGCGCGCGTCACGCTGAATCGGCCCACGCTGCACAACGCCTTCAACGACGCGCTCATCGGCGAGCTGACCCAAGCGATGCAAGGCGTGGCCGCCGACCCGGAGGTGCGCGTGGTGGTCCTGGGCGGGGCGGGCCACAGCTTCTGCGCCGGCGCCGACCTGGAGTGGATGCGCAAGCGCAGCGACTACTCGGCCGACGAGAACTACGCCGAGACGATGGCCATGGCGCGCATGTTCCAGTCGGTGAACCGCTGCCCCAAGCCGGTGATCGCGCGCGTGCACGGGCCGGCGATGGCGGGTGGCGTGGGGCTGGTGGCGGCGGCGGACATCGCCGTGGCGGCGTCGGAGGCGGCGCGCTTCGGCTTGACGGAAGTGAAGATCGGGCTCGTGCCGGCGGTCATCTCGCCGTACGTCGTGCAGAAGTGCGGGCCGGCGGTGTCGCGCGAGCTGTTCCTGACGGGGGAGCGGTTCGGCGCGGCCAAGGCACGCGCCATCGGCCTGGTGAACCACGTGGTGCCCGACGAGAAGCTCGACGACGCCGTGCAGGAGCGCATCGACGCGCTGCTGACGGGCGCGCCCAACGCGATGTCGGCGTGCAAGGAGCTGGTGCGGCTGGTGACGGACCGCTCGCCCGAAGACGTGATGGAGCAGACCTCGCGCATCATCGCCGACGTGCGCGTCAGCGAGGAGGGCCGCGAGGGGATGCGCGCGTTCCTCGAAAAGCGGACCCCGCCTTGGCAGCAGTCGTAGCGCGCACGCCCATCAAGAAGCTCCTGATTGCGAACCGCGGCGAGATCGCCGTGCGCGTGGCGATCGCGGCGCGCGAGCGGGGCGTGCAGACCGTGGCGGTGTACAGCGACGCCGACGCCGGCGCCCCGCATGTGCGCGCCTGCGACGAAGCCGTACGCATCGGCCCGCCGCCGGCGCGCGAGAGTTATCTGGACGTGGACGCGGTGCTGGGCGCGGCGCGGGCGACGGGGGCGGACGCCCTGCACCCGGGCTACGGCTTCTTGTCGGAGCGGCCGGCGTTCGCCGAGGCGGTGGCGGCGGCGGGGCTGGTCTACGTGGGGCCGCCGGCCGAAGCGCAGCGGCGCATGGGGTCGAAGGCGGCGGCGCGGGCGGCGATGCGCGCGGCGGGCGTCCCGGTGGCGCCCGGCTATGAGGGCGAGGACGACGGGCTAGAGCGGCTGCGCGTCGAGGCGGCAGTGATCGGCTTCCCGTTGCTGGTGAAGGCCGTGGCGGGCGGAGGCGGCAAGGGTCTGCGGCGCGTGGACCGCGCCGAGGAGCTGGAGCGCGCGGTGGAGTCCTGCCGGCGCGAGGCGCAGGCGGCCTTCGGCAGCGGGCGTGTGCTGCTGGAGAAGCTTCTGGTGCGGCCACGCCACGTCGAGGTGCAAGTGCTGGCCGACGCGCACGGCGCGGTGGTGCACCTCGGGGAGCGCGAGTGCTCCGTGCAGCGGCGCCACCAGAAGGTCGTGGAGGAGTCGCCGTCGCCGGCGGTCGACGCGGCGCTGCGGGCGCGGCTGGGCGAGGCGGCGGTGCGCGCCGCGCGCGCCGCCGGCTACGTCAACGCCGGCACGGTGGAGTTCCTCTTCGACGAGCGCGCCGGGCAGTTCTACTTCTTGGAGATGAACACGCGCCTTCAAGTGGAGCACCCCGTCACGGAGCTGGTGTACGGGCTCGACCTGGTGCACGCGCAGCTGCGCGTGGCGGAGGGCGAGGCCCTCTGGCTGGCGCAGGAAGACGTGCGCGCGCGCGGCCACGCGATCGAATGCCGGCTCTACGCGGAGGACCCGGCGCGCGACTTCCTGCCGGCGCCCGGACGCATCACCCGCTGGCGCGCGCCCGCGGGCCCGGGTGTCCGCGTCGACCACGCGGTCGAGACGGGCCTGGCGGTGACGCCCTACTACGACCCGATGATCGCGAAGGTGATCACGTGGGCGGAGACGCGCGACGCGTGCATCGCGCGCGCGCGGCGCGCGCTCGCCGACACCGTCTGCCGCGGCCTCACGACGAACCTCCGGTTCCTCGACGCGGTGCTGCGCCACGACGCCTTTGCCGCGGGGAAGCTCGACACCGGTTTCATCGCAGAGCACCTCGCCGGCTGGCCCGCGCCGCGCGCCGCCGCCGCCGCCCCCGCCGCCGCCGCCGCCGAAGCCGCCGCCGAAGCCGAAGCCGACGCCGACGCCGAAGCCGAAGCCGAGGCCGACGCCGACGCCGAAGCCGCCGCCGACGCCGACGCCGCCGCCGACGCCGACGCCGCCGCCGACGCCGCCGCCGACGCCGACACCGCCCCCGGCGTGCGCGCCGCCGCCTCGCCCTGGCGCACGCTCGGCGCGTGGCGTCTAGGAGCCGCTTCGCCCGGCCGACCCGCGTCCGCGTCCGCGTCCGGCGCTCGCCCCACGTCCGCCTCGGCGCCGCGTCCCCGCGCCTCGGCCCGGTCCCGCGCGCGGCACGACGGCGACCTCGCGGCGCCCATGCCTGGCAAGGTGCTGCTCGTCGACGTGGCCGTGGGCGACGTCGTCACGGTCGGACAGCGCCTCGCCGTGATCGAAGCCATGAAGATGGAGCATCCGCTGCGGGCGCCGCACGCGGGGACCGTCACGGCGGTGCGCTGCTCGGCCGGCGAGATGGTCGAGCCGGGACGACCCCTGTTCGATTTGGAGAAAGCTCCGGTATGATCCCCGAGGAGGGTAGGGCCATGGCGGATCTCGCCGACAAGCAGTGTGTGCCTTGCAAGGGGGGCGTACCGCCCCTGACGGCCGCCGAGATCGTTCCGTTGCTGGCGCAGGTCGAGGGCTGGGAGGCCGTGAACGACCATCACCTGCGCCGCACGTTCAAGTTCCCCGACTTCGTCACGGCGCTGGCGTTCGTCAACCGTGCCGGCGCCGTGGCCGAGGAGCAGGGCCATCATCCCGACCTGCACCTGGCCTGGGGGAAGGTCACCGTCGAGATCTGGACGCACAAGATCGACGGTCTGACCGAGAGCGACTTCGTCTTCGCCGCCAAGATGGATCGCCTCTACAACCCGCCGCCCGCCGCATGACGCGCCCGCCTCGCCGCGCGCCCGCGCGTGCGCCTGGGTGGTGGACGACGGCCGCCGTCGCCGCTGTCGTGGCGGCCGCCGCGTCGCACGGCTGCGCCGGGCCGCCCGACGGCTTCGTCCTGACCATCTCGCGCTTCGCCGTCAGCCTCGACTGCGCAAGCGGCGCGCCGCTCCTGGCGCTCGACGCCGACGTCGTGGCCGACGACACCGCGGGCGACGGCGACGCCCACGTCGTGCCGGTGCGCGCGCGCTTCGACGTTCTCACCCACTCGCTACGCGTCGGGCTCGATCCCGGCGTCGCCGACGTGATCGCCGGCGGCACCGTCACCTTCACCGTCACCGGCTCCGAGACCGTCGCCGCCGGCGTGTGCGACGCCTGCGACGGCGGCCCGCTCTCCAGCTTCGTCGCTCCCACGTTCATCTTCCACGTGAACGGCGCCCGCGTGGAAGCCGTCGCCATGCCCTCCGCCCTCGTCTGCAACTGACGCCGCCTCGGAGTCTCCGCCTTCTCGGTGTTGTTGTGCGCCGCGCCAACCTCCGAACCCCTCCTGCTTGTCCCCGTAGACCGTCTTCCGCCCCTACCCGCCGTCGCCCGCGTCCGCCCCTGCCATGCCCGCGTCCGTGGCTGCCGTGCTCGCGTCCGTCGCTCCCGCCTCGGGCGTCGTCCCTGCGTCGGCGCCCGCGTCGGTCGCGACCACGCCGCTCTCCGGCACGGCCGAGTCGCGCGGCACGCCGCCGTAGCAGTTGCACGCGTAGCCGAGCGTCGAGAGGCCGGCGGTGATGACGGCGGCGGCCCACGGCCCGGCGCGCAATCGCGGCGCGCGCGCCATCTTCGCGCCGCAGAACGGACAGGTCGCGTCGCTCGCGCGCACGTGGCGCGCGCAGCACGCGCAGGGCCGGAGCACCGCCATGGCCACCTTCTTCCTAGGTTGCTAGCCTGATCGTACATGTCGCTGCCGCCGCTCGCCACTCCCCGGCCCACGCGCGCGCTGGGCGCGGACGACCTCGCCGCGCCCCGCCCGGTCTACGTGGTCTGGGAGCTCACGCTCCGCTGCGACCTCTCCTGCCACCACTGCGGCTCGCGCGCCGGCAAGGCGCGCGCCGACGAGCTGACCACCGCCGAGGCGCTCGACGTCGTGCGCCAGCTCGCCGCGCTCGGCACGCGCGAGATCTCGCTCATCGGCGGCGAAGCCTATCTGCGGGCCGACTTCCTCGCCGTGGTGCGCGCCATCCGCGCCGCCGGCATCGTCTGCGCCGTCACCACCGGCGGCCGCGCCATCGACGACGCGCTCGCCGCCGCCATGGCCGCCGCCGGCGTCCAGCAAGCCAGCGTCTCCGTCGACGGGCTCGCCCCGACGCACGACCGGCTACGCGGCGTGCGCGGCAGCCACGACTCCGCCCTCGCGTCGATGCGCGCCTGCGCCGGCGCCGGCATCCGCGTCTCGGCGAACACGCAGATCGGCGCCTTGAACCGCCGCGAGCTGCCCGCCGTCCTCGACGAGCTCGTCGCCGCCGGCGCGCGCAGCTGGCAGGTGCAGCTCACCGCCGCGCTCGGCCGCGCCGCCGACAACCCCGATCTCCTCCTGCAGCCTTTCGATCTTCTCGAGCTCTTCCCCGTGCTGCTCGCGCTGAAGCACCGCGCCGCCGCCGCCGGCGTCTGGCTCATGCCCGCCAACAACGTCGGCTACTTCGGCCCTTACGAGGACGACCTACGCGCCACACCCTGGGGCGAGTCGGCGCACTGGCAGGGCTGCCTCGCCGGCCGCGCCTCGCTGGGGCTCGAATCGGACGGCACGGTGAAGGCCTGCCCCTCGCTGCAGACCGACGCCTACGCCGGGGGCAACGTGCGCGACACGCCGCTGCGCGAGCTCTGGGAACGGTCACCGCGCCTCGGCTTCACCCGTGCCCGCGGCACCGAAGACCTCTGGGGCTTCTGCGCCGGCTGCTACTACGCCGACGTCTGCCAGGGCGGCTGCTCCTACACGGCGCACGCCCTCTTCGGGCGCCGCGGCAACAACCCCTACTGCC
>DASYRF010000091.1:0-29328 GCA_036004705.1 Myxococcota bacterium | reverse complement strand
GAGCCGGCGCGCATCATGACGAAGCTCTGGGAGCACGCGCCGGCGAAGCCGTCGCCCGACATGTGCCTGGACGTCGGCGGCAAGGGCGCGTCGCTCGTGGTGACGTGCGCCGGGCGATTCGTGCTGGTGCTGGACGCCGCGACCGGCGCGGAGAAGACGTCGTTCGCGGCGCACGACACCGAAGTGGTGGCGGCGGCGTTGTCGGGCGACGGCGAGCTGGTCGCCACGGGCAGCCGCGACGGCAAGGCGAAGATCTTCAAGCTGAAGGACACGTCGGCGCCGGTGACGTGGGTCGAGAAGAAGGACGGGTGGTTCTACGCGGTCGACTTCACCCCCGACGGCAAGCGCGCGGCGGCCGCCGACCACACCGGCGCGGTGCGGACGTTCCCGACGAGCGAGGGCAAGGCGGGGCCGACGCTGAAGAACGTCAACGAGGCGCCGGTGCGCGACCTGGCGGTGGCGCCGGACGGCAAGAAGATGGCGGTTCCGGACGACACGTCGGTCAGCATCCATCCGGTGCCGTGGGGGCCGAAGATCGCCACGGTGGACGGCCCGGGCGGTACGGTCGTGGCCGTGGCGTGGAGCGACGACGGGAAGCGACTGGCGGTGGGGACCGACACGGGGATGGTGCGCGTGTACGACGCCAACGCCAAGTTCAAGGAGCTGGCGAGCTTCGACGCCGGCGCCGGGCACGGGGTCAACGGGCTGGCGTTCTCGCCGAAGGGCATGAAGTACGGTGACGTCGGCGCGCAGCTCGTGACGGGGCTCGACGACGGCACCGTCGCGTTCTGGGACGGCAAGACCTGGGCGAAGCTGGGCTGGTTCAAGGCGCACGCCACGACCGTGGGCCGGCTGCGCGTGGCGGCGAGCGGCGCGACGCTGGTGACCGTGGGCGACGACGGCGTCGTCGCCGCGTGGGCGCACCCGTTCCCGGCGCTCGAGTCCGTGTCGATGGACTAGCCGCCGCTACTCGATCTTCGGGCGCGTCTCGATCGTGACGGAGGTGGTGCCGCGGCCCGCGGGCGGGGCGTCGGCGCCGGCAGCGGCGGGGCGCCGGACGTCGACGGAGAACCAGCCACCCGCGCGGCTCTTGGGGAACGTCATGCCCGCGAGCGCGTCCTTGGCGCAAGCCGTCCACTCCTCCACCTCGCGGCCACTGTAGCCAGAGCGGTCCCAGGAGACCACCTTGCCGTCGGCGTCGAGCCGCACGTTGAGGTCGACGTACTCCACGCCCGGGTGCGCGCTGAAGCAAGCGGCGAGGCGGCCCGCGTGCGTCTTGTCGAACAGCTCCTGCATGGCGACGGGGTTCATCTTGGGGAGCTCGAGGTGGAGCGGGCGCGCCACCATGTCGTCCTTCTTGAGGCCGATCTCCACGCGGCCTTCCTTCTCGACCGGCGGTAGGCGCGCGGCGCGCAGGATCGGGTCCAGGCATTCGCGCAGCACGTCCTGGTGCGTGAAGTCGGCCGCGCCGAGGTAGAGGTACTCGAGCCCCTCGACCTTGCCCGACGGCGCGAGGTCGAGCGCGACGCGCGCCTCCCACATGCCTTCGTGATCCGTGAAGCAGTGCTCGAGCTTCTTGCCTTCGCGCCGAAGCAGGAAGCTGCGCAGCACCGGCGCGTCGAGTGGGACGCGCGCCTCGGCGGGGCCGGCCGCCGCGGAGGCGGCGACGGGCGCGGCACTCCTGACGGACGGCGAGGTGGGGGACGGCGACCCGCCGGAGGCGGCCGCGGCGGCCTCGGCGGCCGTCACGCCGCGACGCTCGGCGCCCGGCGTCGCTCCGGGAAGCGGCCCCGCGGCGCCTGCACCTGCCGCCAACGCCGCCACGGCCGATGCCGCCGCCGACCCCGACGCCGACGGCGATGCGCGCGACGCCGCGAGCGCCAGTGCCTCGGGCGCCGGCGACCCCGACCCCGACCCCGATGCCGGCGCCGACGCCGACGCCGGCGCCGACGCCGAGCCCGAAGACGACGACGAGGCCGAGGGCGCCCTCGCAACGACCAAACCGGCAGCGATCCCCGCGCCGAGCGCTATGCCCGCGCCCAGCGCAACGGCCAGCATCACCCGTCCTCGGCGTCCGGGCAGACCCTTGGCCGGCGCCAGGTCCACCGGCCGGCCGGGCTCGGACCTCACCGTCGGACTCAGGGCCGGCCCGCTCCGGAACGTCGGCCCCGTCGCCAGCGTGCCGACGCTCACCCCCGTGCCCGTCGCGGCGCCCGACGCCGCGGGCGGCGCCTCGGCCGCCAGCTTCTTCCACGCCGCCAGAATGGATTCCTCGGGCACCGCCGCCAGCAGGGCGTCGCGCAGCGCCCCCATCGTCTGGAACCGCTCCTCGCGCGCCCGGGCGAACGCCTTCATCACGGTGTCCGCCAAACCGGCGGGCAGGTCGGCGCGCAGTGTGCCCAGATGCACCGGCACGTCCATCCAGATCTTCTTGAGGATGATGGGCACCGACTCGCCCTGGAACGGCAGCTGCCCGGCGAGCATCTCGTAGAGCATCACGCCCAGCGCGTAAACGTCCGTCCGGCCGTCCACGTCGCGCCCGCCCTCGGTCTGCTCGGGGCTCATGTAGTGGGGCGTCCCCATCATCGTCCCGGTGCGCGTCTGCATCGACTGCCCCGCGAGCTTGGCGATGCCGAAGTCCACCAGCGTCACGAAGTCCGGGCGTCCCAGCCGCCAGCGCAGGAAAACGTTGTCGGGCTTGAGGTCGCGATGAACGATCTGGCGCGCGTGCGTCGCCTCCAGCGCGTCGCAGATCTGCACGCCCACGCCGGCGGCGCGCTCCGGCGACAGCCGCGTCCCCGCCGTCACCACGCGCAGCGTCTGCCCTTCGATCAGCTCCATCACGAGGTAGGCGCGTCCCGCGTCCTCGCCCATGTCGGAAATGTCGACGATGTGCTCGTGTCCGATCTCGTTGACGGCGCGCGCCTCGTTGAGGAAGCGCTCCAGCAGCTCGGGCTCCTCGGCGTGCTCGGGGTGCAGGATCTTCAGCGCGACGCGCTTGCCGATGCGGCGGTGCGTCGCCTCGTACACCGCGCCCATCCCGCCTTTGCCGAGGCGGCGTCCGATCCGATAGGGGCCCAGGTCACGGCCGTTGAGGTCGGTGCTGCCTGGCTGCAAGACGCCCTCCGGCGCGAAGCGTAGCACGCAGCCGGGCGCGTGAAGGAATCGAGCGGACGCGCGAACCGGGCGCAGAATTTTCCAGGCTACAGCTGCTGGGCGAGCCGGCGCGCGGCGCGTGTAGCGAACGCCATGATCGTCTCCTGCGGGTTCACGCCGAGAGACGTGGGAAAGACGCTGGCGTCCATCACCCAGAGCCCGGGCACGGCGTGCACCGCGCCCTCGGTGTCGACGACGCCGGCGCGGCGGTCGCGCCCCATGCGGCAGGTGCCCATCGGGTGGAAGGCCATCAGCTCCAGGTCCTGGCGCCCAGCGCGCGCGTCCACCAGCGCCCGCGCCTCGGCGGGCGTGCGCACCGTCTCTACGCCGTGCACGCCGGGGTAGACCTCCTTGGCCCCCGCGGCGAGGAACGCCTCACACAGCAGCGCGAGGCCACGCAGGAACTTGCGCGCGTCGCCCGGGGCGAGATCGTAGAACATGAGCGGTACGCCCTCGGGGCCGAGCCGCACGCGTCCGGCGGCGGTGTCCGAGACGAACACGCCGAACGAGGCTACGTTTCGGTAGCGCGCCAACACCTGCTTGTGCGCGGCCCCCATCCCGGGGATGGCGAGCGCGCCCAGCTCGGGCGGCACGAAGATACCCTCGAAGACGATGCCGTCGGCGGCCCATTCGTCGAGGTAGACGCCCTGCGGCACGCCCTCTAAGCCGCGGACGTCCTCGTTCTCGAAGTAAGCGTACACCTTCGAGGCGGGATGGATGCGCAGGCCGCGCCCGACGGGGCCCGCGCCACCGAGCCCCGACTTCTCCATCAGCGCGGGGGTCCCGATCGCGCCGCCGGCGAGCACGACGCGGCGCGCGCGCACGGTGACGGGGACGGGCGGGCGTTCGCCCTGCGGATCGCGCGCGGTCGCGTGCACCCCGGCCGCCGCGCCCCATTCCACCAGCAGCCGCTCGGCGCGCAGGTCGCTGTAGAGCACGGCGCCCTGCGCGGCGGCCCACGGCAGGTAGGTGCGCAGCATGGACTGCTTGGCGCCCCGCGGGCAGCCGAAGGCGCACAGCCCCGTGCCGCGGCAGCCGCGCGCGTTGCGCGGCAGCCCCTTGGGGCGGAAGCCGAGCTTCTCGGCGCCGCGCGCGAAGAGCTGCTGGTTGCGCCCCCAGAGATCGTAGGGCACGGGGGCGACGCCGACGGTGCGCTCCACCTCCTCGAAGTAAGGGTCGAGGGCGCCGGGGCCGAGCGCCCGCAGGCCGAAGTCGTCGCGCCAGCGTGCGAGCACGGCGTCGGGTGTGCGCAGGCACGTGCCCGAGTTGATGACGGTCGTGCCGCCGACGGCGCGTCCGAGCGGCAGCGGGATGCCGGGGCGCCCGAGCGTCGTCGTCATGCCGGCGTAGCGGTAGGTGCGGCGGACCATCTCCATCGGCCGCCCGGTGAACGACTCGGTCGGGACGAAGGGCCCTTCTTCGAGCACGACGACGCGGCGGCCGCTGGCGCTGAGCTCGCGCGCCGCGACGGCGCCGCCCGCACCCGACCCCACGACCGCGACGTCGGCCTCCACGAGCACGTGTCCGCGCGCGTCGGCCCCGGCGGCCAGGTCCTCGTACCCGAGCACCTTCATGGCGCGGCCGGAGTGCCGTCGGGCGGCAGCCCCTCGCCGGAGGGCTGCCCGGCGCCGTCGAGCACGGACCCCGGGTTGGGAGCGGCGCGCGACCAGGCGACGCGGGCGTCCACGTCGTAGCCGAGCGCCCGCTGCAGCGACGGCTGGCCGTAGTAGGCGTTCAGGACGATGGCGGCAACGAGCTTGAAGCCCATACGCCGCAGATAGACACCGCTGTGCGCGAGCGAGCGCAGGTAGGCGCGCTGCCAGGCGGCCGGGCAGAGGCTCAGCGGCGCCGGCGGGGGGCGCTGCACGAGGCAGGCGGGGAGGGCGAGGGCCGCGAGGCAGACGGCCGCGATCAGCCGGCCGGCGAGGGCAAGGGCCGCCGCCGCGGCCAGCGCGCCCCAGACCGCGACGCCGCCCCATTCGAGCACCCCGAGCACCAGGCGGATCGCGCGCTGCGCCAGGCGGGGCGCCGCGGCGAGAATGTGCTCGATCTCGTCCAGCACGACCGCGCGGGAAACGCCGGCGCCGGGCTCGGCGTCGGGCGCACAGACGTGCTCGAGGAACACGGCCACGGTGCGCCGGTTCCAGCGCGAGAGGACCGCCACCGGATGCTCCTAGAAGAAGTTCGACTCGGGCGGCGGCGGGAGGCCGGTCGTGTTGGCCGGCGCCACGCCCACCAGGCCGTTCACGGTGGAGATGCCCTGGTAGCTGAACGTGATGGTGCCGGTCGAGGTGATCGCCATCTGGAACGTGTTGGGAGTCATCGTCGTGCTGTATTCCCAAACGCCGTTCCAGGTGACTACGAGCGTGGCGCTCGACGCCGGCCCGAAGACGTCGAAGTAGATCGTGCCGGCGCCGACCGGGCCCTCGTCGAGGTCGTCCCACAACGGGGCGATGCGCGGGAAGTTGTTGGGCGTCATGTAGCTGAACATGAGGTCAGGCGACGGCGTGAAGATCGAGTCGCCGCCGGTGAACGTCACGTAGCCGTTGGAGCAGACGAACACCGTGGAATAGGACGTCCCGTAGAAAGGAACCGACGCACCCGCCGGCAGCGTCATCGGCATGAAGGACTCGTCGCCGAGCGGCAGCGTCGTGGTCAGGAGATTCCCCGTGCCAGGCGCGTAGGGGAAGGTCGGGCCGCCCGCCGACGCGGCCCAGTTGTAGTCGCCCGCCAGGGGATCGTACGAGAACACGATCGTGGCGAACGACAAGTCGAAGGTGTCGCCGGTCATGCCGGTGAACAGCTCGTAGGCGCCGCCGGTGGTGCAGCTGGGCAGCGGGGCGCAGGCAGCGTCGGCGCAATCGATGTCGCCGTTGGCGTCGTCGTCGAACCCGTTGCCGCAGATTTCTTCCTGCTCGAGGTCGTCGCTCGCGGCGCTGCAGCCGGGGTCGCCGCCGCCGAAGTCGATGTACCCGTCGCCGTCGTCGTCCGCCCCGTTCGCGCACTGCGGCGGTGTGGCCGGGTCGGTCTCGCTGTCGTCGAGCGGCCCATCGCACCCGGGGTCCACCGGCCAGTCGAAGAGGCCGTCGCCGTCGTCGTCGAGCCCGTTGCCGCACGCCTCGTCGGCCGTCTCGGTCGTGTCGCCGAGGCTGGCGCAGCCCGGGTCGCCCGGGTAGTCGGTCAACCCGTCGGCGTCGTTGTCGAGCCCGTCGAGGCACTCGCCGGGCGGCCGGACACCCGGCCCGCCGAACAACACGACGACCCGCCCGGCCCCCACGCGCTGCAGCATCGCGCCCGCGGCGGCAGCCGGCACGGCCACGGCGAAGTCGCCGAACCCGTCGTGGTTCACGTCCCCGGCCGCGACGGGCCCCCACAACGGGCTGATCGCCACTTCGTTGTAGACCAGGATGTCCGGCGCAGTGCCGCCCGCGCCCGTGTCCAGGTCGTACGTGCTGCCCACGCTGCTCCCGCCCAGGATCAGCCCGAGCACGCCCGTTCCGTACGGGGTGGCCGTGCCGGGCGCGGCCACCATCAAGTCGTCGTCGCCGTCGCGGTCCCAGTCGGCGAAGGCCGGCCACCCGCCCGGGAGGCCCGCGCCGCCCGAAGAGGGGAAGTTGACGACCACTGGAACGGGCGTGGAGAGGTCCAGGGTGGTGCCCGCTGCGGTCCACGGGCCGAAGACGACGTAGGCGTTCCCCGAGTCGAGGCGCGTGTTGGCGGGGCCGTCGGCGCCGAACGCATCCATTGCCAGGTCGTTCGCGCCGTCGCCGTTGAGGTCGCCGACCGCCAGGTGGACGAGGATGTCGCTCGCTTCGGCGCCGTAGATCGTCACGAGCTGCTCGCCGTTGGCTACGTCGCGCGCCGGCGGCACCAGCCCGGCTTCCCCGGCGAAGATGTAGGCCTCGCCGGCGTCGACGCGCGAGCCGCCCGGGCCGTCGGCGTTGGGCGCCGACACGGCGACGTCGTCGACACCGTCGCCGGTGAGGTCGGCCACGGCGACCGCGAAGCCGAAGAGGTCGCCGCTCTGCAGGCCGTAAAGGATGCCGTTGGCAATGGAGGCGTCCGTGAAGGTCCCGGGCGCCAGCACCGAAGCGAAGATGTACGCTTCGCCCCCATCGGTGCGCGTCTCGCCCGGGCCGTTCGCGCCGAACGCGCCGGCCACGAGGTCCACGGTGCCGTTACCGTCGACGTCGCCCGCCGCGAGGCCCGCGCCCAGGCTGTCGGCCTGCTCGCCCCCGGGCGGGGCCGAATCGATCCCCAGGATGGTCGCGTAGGCCGCGCCGGCGGCCAGGTCGAACGTGCCGGAGAGGCCCATGCCCGGCGCGCTGTGGAGGAGGTAGATCGCGCCCGTACCGCCGCCCGCGGCGGGCGCGCCGATGGCCAGGTCGGCGAGCCCGTCGCCGTCGAAGTCCCCGGCCGCGAGCCCGATGCCGATGTTGTCCCCGCCGGTGGCGCCGAGAATCGTCCCGACGACCGGATCGAGCGCGCCGTCGGGCGGCGTGGCGGTGTCGAAGCGCTTCCCCGGCGCGTAGTCGCCGCCGGGAACGATGAACACGGCGCCGCTCTCGAAGCCGTTGACAGTGTCGGCGGCGGGCGCGGCCACGGCGAGGTCGTCGATGCCGTCCCCGTCGAAGTCGCCGGCGACCACCGAGGTGGGCGTGGCGCCGAACCACGCGCCGAGCGAAGCGTCGTCGCTGGGACCGTGGATCACGATGCCTTTGTAGTCACCGAACAGGCCGCCGATCGCCGGGCCATTGCCGGGCGCGGTGCAGTCGGGGTAGCAGCCGCCGAGGTTGGAGGCGGGATCGCCGTCGTCGCACTGCTCGAGGCCGCTGCCCGCGTTCCAGACGACGCCGTCGCCGCAGAAGGGCGTCCGGCAGTCGTTGGTGCAGTCGTCGCCGTCGACCGTGTTGGCGTCGTCGCACTCCTCGAGCGGCGGATCTGTCGTGCCGTCCCCGCACGTCAGCGACACGTTGTTCTGGCAGTTGTTGTTGCAAGCATCGTCGTCGACGGTGTTGCCGTCGTCGCATTCCTCCGGAGGCTCCACCGTGCCGTTGCCGCAGGTCAGCGAGATGGGGTCGAGGTCGACGGTGACGCTGTTCTCGTTGGAGCCGCGGACCAGGACGGCCAGTGTGGCCGCGCCGGTGGCGACGTTGACGCCGGCGATGGAGCCGGTGACTGTGAACGTGATCGGGGCGCCGACGTCGTGAGGGATCTGCGCGGCGAAGTTGGTGATGCGCAGCGCGCCGGAGACGAGCCAGTCGGCATCGGTGGCGACGAAGTCGTACATGTCGGTGCGAACGCCGGCCGCGAGGACGACGTGCAGGTTGTCGATGCCGGCGATGTCCGTGGACACTGTGACCGTCACGAACGCGTCGTGCGCACAGCCGGGGAGGGCGGCGCCGGCCGCCGCCACGCCGGCCAGCACGGACACGATGGTGAAGCCGGTCGCGGCGCGCGCGGCGCAGAGGGTCGGATGCGCGGTGCCTCGTTGATGGCCCATGGAACCTCGCTCCCTATGCGCGGTGTCGGTGGTCGGGTGGACGCCCGGGGGCGCCCGCCGCAGTTCATTCCATGAAGAAGGGGTGGTTGCCGAGCGCGGTCACCGGCGCCGTTGGGTTCTTGCCGCCGGCCACCACGACCACCACGACGATCACGACCGCCACGACCACGGCCGCGCCCCCGCCGATGCCCGCGTACAAGAGGATGTTGCTCTTGCCGCCGCCACCGCCGCCGCCCCCGCCCCCGCCCCCCGAGAGGTCCTCGTCGCGCTTGTAATCGACGTCCTCGTCCTTGGGCGTGAGGTCCTTCTTCCCGTCGGTGTCGTAGTCGTCCTTGGGTGTGGTGTCCGTGTCCCTGGGAGTGACCTTGGTGGTCTTCGTCTCGTCCTTCGGCGTGACCTTCGTGGTCTTCGTCTCGTCCTTCGGCGTGACCTTCGTCTCGTCTTTGGGCGTGACCTTCGTCTCGTCCTTCGGCGTCACCTTGGTGGTCTTCGTCTCGTCCTTCGGCGTGGGGCCCGACGGGGGAAGACCGGCCGATTTTTCGAGATCGGCGACGAGCGCCTCGACGTCCTTCTTGTTGGGGGCGTCGGGCGCGTTGGTGAGATAGCTCTTGAAGAAGAAGATCGCGTTCTTTCCGTCGCCGAGGTTCTTGTAGCACTGGCCGATGTTGAACAGGAACACGGGCTCGGGCAGGAGCTTGTAGGCGGCCTTGAACTCCAGCGCCGCGTCGGCGAACTCGCCAAGGTCGAAGTGGGTCTTGCCCTTGACGTAGTGGTCCTTGGCCGCGACCTTCTCTTCTTTGGTCGCCGCCGCCGCCGGAACGGCGAAGGCGAGGGTGACGACCACGAACAAGGCGCCGATGCCACGCGCACGCGTTCTCATGGAATCTCCTCAGGGATGTGGGCAGCCAGCCGCCTGGGTGTACCATCGCTGCGGGCGCGCGGCAAGACGCCGGTTGACGGGCGGGAGGCGGGGGACGATGCTCTGAGCGTGCTCGACGGCCGGCGCGTGTTGCTGGTGGTGACGGGCGGCATCGCCGCTTACAAGGCCGCGGAGGTGCTGCGCCTGTGCGTGCAGGCGGGGGCGCAGGTGCAGGTGGCGATGACGCGCGCGGCCAAGGAGTTCGTGGCGCCGCTGACGTTCCAGGCTCTCAGCGGGCGGCCGGTGGCCGACGCGCTGTTCGACCTGGGGCAGGACTCGGAAATCGGGCACATCCGGCTGGCGCGCGACGCCGAGCTGATCGTGGTGGCGCCGGCCAGCGCGGATTTCATCGGGCGCGTGGCGGCGGGGTTGGCGGACGACATGCCGACGGCGGCGCTGCTGGCGATACGGGCGGACGTGCCGGTGCTCCTGGCGCCCGCCATGAACACGGCGATGTGGGAGAACCCGTTCGTGCAGCGGAACGTCGAGGCGCTGCTCGCGAGCGGGCGCTTCCATCTGGTGGGGCCCGAGTCGGGCGCACTGGCGACGCACAGCGAGGGGGCCGGGGTGGGGCGCATGGCCGAGCCGGCGGCGGTGGTGGCCGCCGCAGCCGCGCTGCTGGGGCCGCGCGACCTGGCGGGGCGGCGCGTGCTGGTGACCGCGGGGCCCACGCACGAGCCCATCGATCCGGTGCGCTACCTGGGCAACCGGTCGAGCGGAAAGATGGGGTACGCGCTGGCGGCGGCGGCGCGCGCGCGCGGCGCCGAAGTCACGCTGGTGAGCGGACCGGTCGCGCTGGCGGCGCCGGCGGGCGTGGAGGTGGTGGCGGTCGAGCGGGCGGCCGAGATGCATCGCGCGGTGATGGAGCGGATGGGCGCAGCGGACGTCGTGGTGAAGGCGGCGGCGGTCGCGGACTTCAGGCCGGCGGCGGTGGCGGCGCAAAAAATCAAGAAAGCGGGCGCGGCGGGCACGGGAGCGGGGAGCGACGGCCTGAGGTTGGAGCTGGCGCCGACGGACGACATTCTGGCCGACGTGCTGGCGACGAGGCGGGAGGGGCGGCCGGTGGTGGTCGGGTTCGCGGCGGAGACCGACGCCGTGGAGGCGCACGCCGCGGAGAAGCTGCGGCGCAAACCGGTTGACCTGCTGGTCGTGAACGACGTGACGGAGCCGGGCGCCGGGTTCGCGACGAACACGAACCGCGTGACCCTGATGTGGCCCGACGGGCGATCGCGCGCGCTGCCGCGGCTGGCGAAACGCGAGGTGGCGGACCGGATCCTGGACGAGGTGGCGGTGCTACTGCGCGGCGGAGCAACGGGCTGATGAGCGGCGACGAGCGACGGCGACTCGCGGCCAGCCTGCGCGCCCATCTGGAGTGGCAGCGCGAGCTGGGCCGGGAGGGCTTCGCAGTACGGCCTGCCCTAGCTCAGCCTCCAGCCTCGGTTACCACTCCGGTTGCGGCTCGGGCTCCGGCTGCCGTTCCGGTTGCGGCTCCGGCTCGGGCTCCGGCTCCGGTTCCGGCTCCGGCTCCGGCTCCGGCTCCGGCTCCGGTGGCGAAGCCGGACGACACGCCAGAAGAGCGAGCGCGGTCGCTCGTCGCGCTCGGCGCGGAGCTTTCGGCGTGCCCGCGCTGCCGGCTGGCGACGACGCGTACCAAGGTCGTGTACGGCGTGGGGAGCCCCCAGGCCGAGCTGATGTTCGTGGGCGAGGCACCGGGCGCAGACGAAGATCGGCAAGGCGAGCCGTTCGTGGGGCGCGCCGGCCAGCTGCTCGATCAAATCATCGCGGCCATCGGGCTGCGCCGTTCCGACGTATACATCGCCAACGTGCTCAAGTGCCGGCCGCCGGGGAACCGCAATCCCGCGCCCGACGAAGTCGCGGAGTGCGCCCCATTCTTGTTCCGGCAAATCGACTACATCCGACCGCGGGTGCTCGTCGCCCTCGGGAAGTTCGCGATGCAAACGCTGCTCGGCTCCGACGCGCCTATCTCGCGGCTGCGGGGTCGCTTCCACGAGTTCCAGGGCATCCCGGTCATGCCGACATACCATCCGGCCTACCTACTGCGGAACCCTGAGGCCAAGCGCCCCGTCTGGGAGGACATGAAGAAGGTGAAGTCCGTCCTCGATGGGGCCCACGCCTAGGAGGGCCCACGCCCAAGAAGCGGGTCGCCCCACCGCTTGAGTTTACATAATCTATCTTATCGGAAGTCATCCAGACACGTGTCCATGCTGAGAACCCATCGGAAGTTCATCCCGACACTGAGAAACCGCTCCGCGAACGTAGACCGTGCGCGAACACCGAGAGTCTTTGTAGCTAGATCATCTACTTGACTTTCGTGACGGGTTCTGGCCACACTGGTGCCGTGGGTTCTTCGGCCGCCAATGTTCCCGGCACCGGTCCACGCGCGCTCGCACGAGGCCAACTCGTTGAGATGCGCGGCGCGCCCATTCGCTACACCATCTCCTACCTCCGCTCGCAGTTCGGGGACGCCACCTATCACCGCATCGTGGAGGCGACGCCTCCCGACGTACGGACCGCACTCGAACGCGACACGTTCCTGAGCACGGGCTGGTACCCGATCGTCGTGCTCCGCGACCTGCAGTTCACCGCGGACCGCGTCTGTGGAGACGGTTCCGGGGCGCTGGTCAGCGCGCTGAACGCCGCGCAGGCCGAAGCGCGCCTCATGGAAGCCAAGGAAGCGCTCGCCGCCGGCCCGCTCGCCGCGCTGGGGCGCCTCGCGCGCGAATGGCGCACCGACGTCCGTAACGGCGTGTATCTCGACATCGCGGACCGGCGGGTCGGGTCGTTCGAGATCGAGTTCCTGGTCGACTCCTCGCTGCTTCAGGAGGGCTGGCTGCGCCATAGCGCCTCCGCCTGGTTCCGGCGAGGCGCCGAGCTGGCAGGCGCCCGCGACGTCCAGACCCAAGACGAGGTCGAGGTGCTGACCAACGAGATGCGCCAGCTCACGCTGCGCATCCTCTGGCAAGCGTGAAGGAGCCGGGCTAGTCGCGCTTCCCGCCCGCCGCGCCACCACCGTCGCCGCCCGTGCCTTCGCGCTCGCCGGAGCGCCCGCGCGGCCCGATGGGTGCACGCCGGAGCACGTGCGAGGCGTGGTGGTGCACGATGCGCCACAGCCCGTCGTCACCACGCTCGAACACGTTGGTGGCGAGCACGGTGCTCGCCAGCCGCCCCGGCCCCGGGCCGTTTCGGATGTTCTCGTGCAACGTCACCCAGGCGAGCGCGGCTTGCCGGTGTGGGCGCACGTCGCTCAGCGTGAAGCGCAGCACCTCCAGCCCGGTGAAGATGGCCAGCCAGCTCTCGCGGATGTCCGCCCAACCGCGCAGCAGCTGCCATCCGGGGTGCACGCACGTGCTGCGCTCCGCCTGCACCCACAGGCGCTCCATCCGCGGCAGGTCGTAGCTCTCGAAGGCGCGGTAGAACTCCTCGTTCGCCGCCAGCACGCCGGCGTCGTCTTGCATCACGCCACCAGCGGGAGCGCTTGGACGGCCGCCGCGACGCGCACCGGCGTCGAAGGATCACCAAGCTCCACGTCCACCATCGTGCCGGGCTCGTGTGCAGGCAGCTTCAGCAACGCCAGCGCCACCGCCCGCCCGAACGCCGGCGACAGGCGCACCGCCGACGTCACCCGCCCCACGTCCTCGTCGCCTCCGCGGACGAGCACGCGCGCCCCCGCTACCGGCGCCGCGCCTTCTTCGCCCGCCGGTCCCGGCTCCACGACGAGCCCCAGCATCTTGCGGCGAAGCTTGCCGCGGTAATGCAGCATCGCCACCGCTTCCTGACCGACGTAGCAGCCCTTCGTGAAGCTCAACGCGGCATCGAGCGCCGCTTCCTGCGGGAGGAGGCGCTCGTCCACTTCCGCCCCGAAGCGCGGCACGCCGCCCTCGAGGCGCAGCACCTCCAGAGTGGTGTCGTCGAGCACCATCACGCTGCGCGCCGCCGCGAGCGCCAGCGGCGGCGGTGTACCCAGCACCAGCAGGCCCGTTGCCCCCAGCACCGACCGGCTCCCCGCGACGAGCGGCGCGCGTTCACCAGCACCGGCTCCACCGGCCGCAGCGGCTGCATCGGCTGCACCGGCCGCGCCGGCCGGACCGGCCTCGCCAAACGCGCCGGCGGCACCCGTGGCGCCGCCGCCCAGCACGCGCGTCTCCGGCAGCTCGCCCACGAGCTCCGCGAGACCATCCGGCGCCGTCGCCCCGAGCACGTCGCGAACGAACGCAGCCGCCTGCGGCCCCAGCGCCGCCCAGGCGGGAAGCTCCGCCGCCTGCAGCAGGCGTAGCTCCACGTCGTCGGCAATGATATAGCGATCGAAAAGCCCGTACAGCTTTTCGCCGGCCTCGGCCACGCACTCCACGAGCAGGTCGTCCCCTCGGTTGTACACGTGGAAGTCCGCCAGCAGCTTCCCCTGCGGGTTCAGCAGCGTCGCCCGGCAGCGCGTCCCCACGGCCAGGCCGGCGATGTCGTTCGAAGTGAGGTTGTGAAGGAAGCGCGTGCGATGCTTGCCGGCCACACGCAGCCGCGCGCGGCGTGCCGAAAGATCGGCGATGGCCACGGCTCGCCGCGCCGCCGTCCATTGCTTCGTCAGGTCCACGCGCCTCCTCCACCCGAACATATCGGCCCCTCCCCCCCTTGAAAAGGGCCGGGCGGCGGTCTACACAGGCGGTTCGGACCGGGCCGGCCCGAGCGCAGCAATGAACCTCTCCGCCACCGCGCCGCTGCTGTTCGGCGCTCAGGACTTCGACGCCTACGCGGAAACGCGGCAGTCGTCGAACTTGTTCAATCGCCGCCGCCAGGAGGTCAACCAGAAGCTGGATGAGCTGGCGCGCCGCGTGGCGGGCCTGCCGGTCGGCGCCGAGCTCGAGCGCTGCGGCTTGACGCGCGGGTTGAGCGATCCACATCCAAGCCTGCGGAATCAGCACCTCGTGACCGCCCAGTGGCTTTTCTTCGTGCGAGACGACGCGGAGCGTGCACTACTCTCGCCGCACCTCGAACGCACGCCCGCAACGACCCTCGTCGGCGACGTCGCCCCGCACCACCAGAACCTGGCGCTGACCGTGCGCGTGGACGCGTCCGGCCTTTGCGCCACGCTCGAGCTGCACCCGCCGGCCAGCGTCGACCGCCGCAACTGGATCGCCGCCGCTAGTACGCCGGAGGGCGAGGCCGCTCTCGGCGCGCTGCTGGCGCCGCTCGCCGGCGCCGGCTTCTCACTGCGCGGCGCTGGGCCCGTCGTGGGCCGCTCGAGCCGCGCGGGGACCGGCCTCTCGCTCGTGACGCTGCTCGAGGCGCTGCGGGCCGAGCGCCCCGCGCCCGTGCAGATCGAAGCCCTCCTCCCGGGCGACGTCGATCCCACCCAGCCCGCCGCCGCGGCCCTGGCGGCGTTGTGCCCGCTCTACCGTTTGGCCGCCTGGAGCGATCAGAACGACCGCCTCGGCTTGCGCGCCACGATCGCCCAGGCGCGCGAGGCGGCGCTCGCCAAGGCGCAGCGGGAGCGCGAGGAGGAGCAGGAGCGCCAGCGCCAGCGCCGCGAGCAGCAACAGTCCGCGCGCGAGAAGGCTCTGCGCGAAGGCCCGCGCTCCGTGCTTCCCAGTCGACCGGCGCCCCGCCCGTCCGGCGACGAGCGCCGCGATGGCGCCGCCGGCGACACGCCCCGCGAAGGTCCCCGCCGCGCCCCCGCCGCTGCGCCGGCCGCCGCAGCGAGCGCCGCTGCGCAGTCCCAGGTCGCGCCCGAGGAGGCGCGCCCGGGGCCGGACGACGGCGGCGGCCACCGCGCGCAAACGCCACACGCGAACGGCACCAGCCGCGCACCCTCGCGCAACGATCGACCCACCCGACGCGACCGCGATCCGCGGCCGGCGCCCGACCGCCGGACACAGGCCCGCGGCCCGGATCATCGCTCGGACGGCCCGGATCATCGCTCCGGCGTGCCCACACATCGCTCAGGCGGCCCGGCACATCGCCCCGGCGGCCCTGACCGTCGCTCCGGCGATTCGGATCGTCGCCCGGGCCGCGCTGCTGGCCCCGACGGCCAGGCTCGGATCGACGGCGCCCAGCGGGCGCGCGCCGCCAACGGCCCGGGCGGGTCTGACCACGGCGGGCGCGACCACACGGACCGACCCCGTTCCGGCCGCGACGAACGGCCCCGCCCGGCCCCGCGGCCCCGGCGCGTGCTTCCCGACGCCAGCGCCCCGCAGCTGCCCGTCGCGGTGGGGGACGAGGTCGTCATCGTCAATGGGCTCTTCAACGGAAAGGTGGCCGTGGTCCTCGCCACCGGCGACGACGGTGCCGTGGAGCTCGGCGTCGGCCATCTGCGCATGACGCTCGCACCCGACGCAGTCCGAAAGATCTGACCGTCACTCCGCGGTGTGACCAACTGGCAACATTGATTGCCAGTTGGTTCCATTCAATGGATCGCCGACAAACCCTGGCCGATCGCAGCGGTTAGGATCGCCCGGATCAAGCGCCGCTTGAGACGTGCAAACCAGCTGGCAACCGGGATCATCCCGCCCGCAGCAAACGCTCCCCGCGATCGGCCAGGGCCCGAAGCGGCGCGTGCTCCGGCCGGCTCAAAGCCGGATCTTCCTCCACGAATGTGCGCGCCACCTCGCGGGCAGCCTCTAAGAGCGCCCCGTGGATGGCGAGGTCAGCGAAGGCGAGGTCCGCCAGTCCGGCCTGCCGCGTGCCGAGCAGCTGCCCCGGCCCGCGCAGGGCGAGGTCGGCCTCCGCCAGCGCGAAGCCGTCGGCGGAACGGGCGATGGCCTCCAGCCGCTCGCGGGCCGCAGCTCCCTCCGCGCCGCTCCCCGCCACCAGCAGGCAGCGCCCGCGCGGTGAGCCGGGCCGGCCGACGCGGCCGCGGAGCTGGTGGAGCTGGCTCAGGCCGAAACGCTCGGCGCTCTCGACGACCATCATCGTGGCGGCGCGAACGTCGATGCCGACCTCGACCACCGTCGTCGACACCAGCACCTGGACCGCGCCGGCGGCAAACGCCGCCAGCGAGGCGGCCTTCTGCCCCGAGCTCTGCCGGCCGTGCAGCAGCGCCACGCCGGCGCGCCCGCGCAAGCGCGCCTCGAGCACCGCGTGGGTCGCCGTCGCGGCGCGCAGATCCACCTTCTCCGACTCGTCGATCACCGGGCATATGACGTAGGCCCGCCCGCCGTCCGCCACGTCGGCTTCCAGCGCCGCGTACACTTCCTCGCGTTGGCTCTCGGCGTACACCGTGGTGGACACGGGGCGCCAGCCGGGCGGGCGCTCCGCGACGACAGACACGTCGAGGTCCCCGTAGACGGCCATCGCCATGGTGCGCGGGATGGGCGTGGCCGTCATCACCAGCAGATCGGGTCGCCCGCCCTCCCCCTTCGCCACCAGGCGCATGCGCTGGTCGACGCCGAAGCGGTGCTGCTCGTCCACGATCACGAGGCCCAGGCGGGCGAAAGCGACGGATGCTTCCTGCAGCGCGTGCGTGCCGACGACGAGGCGAACCGCGCCACGCGCGAGGGCCTCGCGTGCCGCGCGCCCGCTGCCTCCTACCAGCAGGCCCGCGACGTGGCCGGCGCGGCGCAGCGGGTCTTGCAGCGCCGCGAAGTGCTGGTCCGCCAGGATCTCCGTCGGTACCATGATTGCCACTTGGTAACCGGCGTCGAGGGCTAGGAGCGCAGCCCCGAGGGCGACCAGAGTCTTGCCGGCGCCGACGTCACCTTGGAGCAGACGGATCATGGGCTCGGGGGCGGCCATGTCACCGGCGATCTGAGCGAGAGCCGCGCGCTGTCCCGCGGTCGGAGTCAGGCCGGTCAAGGCGCACAGCCGCTCGGCGAGGGACCGCCCTGAAGCAGCCTCGGCGGCGCCGGCGAAGGCGATGCCACGCGCGCCGCGCGCGGTGGCACGCGCGCGCCCGAGGGCGAGCTGCAACGAGAGCAGCTCTTCGAAGGCGAGGCGACGCGCCACGGGGTGGCGCCCCTCCGCGACAGCGGCGACCTCTTCGGGGGGAAGATCCTCCGGTGGCGTGTGCACCGCACGCAACGCCTCTCCGAGCGGAGGCAGACCCAGCCGCGCGAGGAGCTCAGGCCCGAGCGGATCAACGAATTGCGCGGCGAAGCGCTCCGCGGCGCCGCGCACGATGCGCTCCACGGTGCGCGCCGCCACCCCCGGGACGTCGGGGTAGCGCGGTCTGAGGGCGCATAGCGCCGGCCCGGCGACGGCCTTGGGCGCGCCTGCGTCGGGCAGGACAGCCGCGCCAGCCGGGACGGACACGACCGGCGCAGCAGCCCCAGCCGCGACAGCTACGACGGCGGCCACCGGCGGGACAGGGGGGACCGGCGGGACGAGCGGAACGGGCGGGAGGGGATCGTCAAACAGGATCTGAGGATGGACGGTGGTCCATAGGCGGCCGGGGTCGTCGCCTCGGGCGTCGAGACGACCGGCGAAGCGCAGGCGTGCGCCGCGCTGGAAGCGGCGGCCATAGGCGGGGGCGAACTGGAATAGCTGTAGCTCGACCTCGCCGCCGCCGTCGAGCCGCAGGCGCGCGACCAGCCGGCGGCCGCCGCGCCGCAAGAAACCGACGCGGGCGCTCAGCACGGTGGCCTGGGCGTGGCCGAGCTGGAAGGCACCCTCGACGGGCGGTTGGCTGGCGTCGAGCGGCGCGCGCAGATCCTCGTAGCGCCGTGGCAAGAGCAGAACGACGTCGCGCACGGTCGTCAGGCCCTTACCGCGCAAGCGCGCCCCGGTGCTGGGGCCGACACCCTTGAGAGTCTCGATCGGCTGTTCGAGCGGATCGATCGCGTCGAGCGCCGCCCGCGGCGACGCGGAGCCCCCACGGGGGCGTCCGCGGATGGCGGCGGTGGCGGTGGCGGCGGCGGTGGCGGCGGAGGTGCCGGCGGCGCGGCCGGTGGCGGCGGCAGTGGCGGTCGGGGCACCCGTGGCTGTGGTGGCGGTACGGGTGGCGGTGCTGGCGGCAGCGGCGCACGCCCGCGCGAAGCCGCGCACCGCGGCCAGGTGCTCGTCTCGGGCGCCCGCCCCCAGCTCCGACCAGCGCCGAAAGGCGGCGACCAATCGGGGCGGCCCCTGCAGCGCCGTCAGGGCGTCAGCCACCAGCGCAGGCCAGTCCGACGGCCCTGCGCCCACGGGCGGCGCTGCCGCGGCGCCCTCCAGCACCATCAGCAGCGCCTGGGGAGTGTGCGGCGGCGGCTTCCGGGGCGGCGGGCGCGGCTGGCCGCGCGCGCGGCTCATCCCGCGCCGTCTTCCCCAACGTAGAGGACCTCAGCGATCTCCAGCTCGCGCGCGCCCTTCGGCAGCTTCACCGTCACGACGTCGCCCTCGCTCTTACCGACCAGTTGCCGCGCCAGCGGCGAATCGATCGACAGCATCCCCTTCTGCACGTCCGCCTCGTCGCTCCCGACGATGCGATACACCTTCTCGTCGCCGCTCTTGGCGTCGACCAGCTTCACCGTGGCACCGAACACCACGCGATCGCCCGTCGTCATCTTCGTGATGTCGATGACGCGCGCCCGCCCGATCTTGGCCTCCAGCTCGTCGATGCGCCCGGCGAGAAACGACTGCTTTTCCTTCTCGTAGTGGTACTCCGCGTTCTCGGACAGGTCGCCGTGCCCGCGAGCCTCCTCGATAGCCGCGACGTTGCGCGGGCGGTCGACTTCCTTGATGCGACGCAGCTCGTCGACGAGCAGCTTGTAGCCGCGCGGGGTCATCGGGATCTCGGAGGGGCCGCTCATGGGGGCGAATTATCGCGGCCCTCCGACAACTGTCAACGGCGCCTGCGTCACGGGCCGCTGCTCCCGGCCGCGCGGACCACGTCGCCCCCTAGGTGCGACCGAAGTACTCCTGCAGGCTCTTCACCCCGAGGCGCTTGCCGCGCAGCCGCTCGATCGCCGTCACCGCCGCCATGGCCGCTTCCACGGTGGTGAAGTAAGGAATCCCCGCCATCAGCCCCTCGCGTCTGATGCTGAACGAGTCCTTCACCGCCTGCGCGCCCACGGTGGTGTTCACCACCATGTGCACCTCGCCGTCGATGAGGCGGTCCACGATGTGCGGGTGGCCCTCCTTCACCTTGTTCACGCGCGCCGCTGGGACGCCGGCGCGTCGCAGGAACGACCAAGTGCCACGCGTCGCGAGGACCTCGAAGCCCATGCCGTGCATCCGGCGGGCCAGATCGATGATCTCGCCCTTGTCCTCGTCGCGCACCGAAATGAACACGCGCCCGCTCGCCGGCAGCGTGATGCCGGCGGCCAGCTGCGACTTGGCGAACGCCGCCGCAAAGTCGTCGTCGATGCCCATCACTTCGCCCGTCGAGCGCATCTCCGGTCCCAGCAGCACGTCGACGCCCGGGAACTTCTGAAACACGAAAACCGCCTCCTTCACCGCCATGTGCGCAAGCTTCGGGCGCGCGCCGACGCCCAGCTCGTCCAGGGTGGCGCCCGCCATCAGGCGCGTGGCGATCTTAGCGAGCGGAACACCGGTGGCCTTGCCCACGAACGGGACCGTGCGCGAGGCGCGAGGGTTCACCTCCAAGACATAGACCTCGCCGCCGCGCACCGCGAACTGCACGTTCATCAGCCCCACCACGCCCAGCTCCAGCGCCAGCAGCGCGGCCTGCCGCTCGATCTCGGCGACCGTCTCGTCGTCCAGCGAGAAAGGCGGTATCGAACAGGCGCTGTCGCCCGAGTGCACGCCCGCTTCCTCGATGTGCTCCATCACCGCGCCGATGACCACACGCCGCCCGTCGCACAGCGCGTCGACGTCCACCTCCACCGCGTCCTTCAGGAACTGATCGATCAGGATGGGGTGGCCGTCGCTCTCCGCCTGCGCCAGCGTAGCGGAGCCCAGCAGGTCCAGCGGGTCGTGCACCACCTGCATCGCCCGCCCACCCAGCACGTAGCTCGGCCGCACCATCACCGGGTAGCCGATGCGCGCCGCGACCTCGCGCGCCTCGGCCGCGTTGCGCGCGGTGCCGCTGACCGGCTGGCGCAAGTCCAGCTTTCGCAACAGCTCCGCAAAACGCTCGCGGTCCTCCGCGCGGTCGATGGCGTCGGGCGGCGTCCCCAGCACGCGGACGCCGGCGCGCTGCAGCGGCACCGCCAGCTTCAGCGGGGTCTGCCCGCCGAACTGCACGATCACGCCCACGTCCGCCCCGGCCCTCCCCTCGCGCGCCACGATGTGCATCACGTCCTCGAGCGTCACCGGCTCGAAGTACAGGCGGTCGGAGGTGTCGTAGTCCGTCGACACCGTCTCCGGGTTGCAGTTCACCATCACCGTCTCGACGCCAATCTCGCGCAGCGCCAGCGCGGCGTGAACGCAGCAGTAGTCGAACTCGATTCCTTGCCCGATGCGGTTGGGCCCGCCGCCAAGGATCACTACCTTGCGCCGGTCGGTGGGGCGCGCTTCGTCGAGGGTCTCGTAGGTGGAGTAGAGGTACGGGGTCGAGGCCGCAAACTCGCCCGCGCAGGTGTCGACCCGCCCGTACGTCGGCACCACCCCTGCCGCCAATCGCTGGCGCCGCACCTCTTCCTCCGTCGTCCCCGCCAGGTGTCCAATCCGCCGGTCGGAGAAGCCCCGCCGTTTCGCCCTGCGCAGTAGCTCTTCCCCCAGCCCACCCGCCTCACGCCCGCGGTCCAGCAACTCCTGGTCGAAAAGCACCAGGTCGCGGATCTGGTGCAGGAACCAGGGGTCGATGTGGGTCAGCTCGGCGACGCGTTCCACGGAGAAACCCACCCGGAACGCATCGCCGATCTGCCACAGCCGGCCGGGCGTCGGGCGCGAAAGCGCGCTCTCGAAGCGCTCCACGTCGGCGTCGTACGGCTCCAGCCGCCGCGCCTGCGCCGGCCCCGGGTTCAGCAGCGAGTCCAGCCCATAGCGCCCGTTCTCTAGCGATCGCGTCGCCTTGTGCAGCGCCTCCTGGAACGTGCGCCCGATCGCCATGACCTCGCCGACGGACTTCATCTGCGTGGTGAGCGTGTCGTCGGCGCCCGGAAACTTCTCGAAAGCGAAGCGCGGCACCTTCACCACCACGTAGTCGATGCTCGGCTCGAACGCGGCGCGCGTCTGGCGGGTGATGTCGTTGGGCAGCTCGTCCAGCGAGTAGCCCACCGCCAGCTTGGCGGCGATCTTGGCGATGGGAAACCCCGTCGCCTTGCTTGCCAGCGCCGACGACCGGCTCACCCGCGGGTTCATCTCGATGACCACCATCTGGCCGTCGGCCGGGTTCACCGCGAACTGGATGTTGCTGCCGCCTGTGTCGACGCCTACCGCGCGGATCACCCGCAGCGCCGCGTCGCGCATGCGCTGGTACTCCTTGTCGGTGAGCGTCATGGCCGGCGCTACCGTGATCGAGTCGCCCGTGTGGACGCCCATCGGGTCGATGTTCTCGATCGAGCAGATGATGACGACGTTGTCCTTGCGGTCGCGCATCACCTCCAGCTCGAACTCCTTCCACCCGAGCACGGAGCGCTCCACGAGGATCTGCCGGATGGGGCTCTGGCGCAGGCCCCACGCGCACTGCTCCTCGTACTCGCGGACGTTGAAGGCGATGTTCCCGCCCGACCCTCCCAGCGTGAACGCCGGCCGGATGATGGCCGGAAAGCCCACCATCTTCAGAAGCGCCTGCGCCTCGTCCAGCGTCGACGCCGTCCCCGACGGCGGCGTCTCCAGTCCAATCGACGTCATGATGTCGCGGAAGCGCGCGCGGTCCTCCGCCCGCTCAATCGCCTCCGCGTTGGCGCCGATGAGCTGCACCCCGTACCGCTCCAGCACGCCCTGGCGGACCAGGTCCATCGCACAGTTGAGCGCGGTCTGCCCGCCAACCGTCGGCAACAGCGCTTCGGGCTTCTCGCGCGCGATGATCTGCTCGACGACGTCGGTGGTGATGGGCTCGACGTAGGTCCGGTCGGCAAGCTCCGGGTCCGTCATGATGGTGGCCGGGTTGGAGTTCACCAGGACGACCCGGTAGCCCTCCTCCCTGAGCGCCTTGACCGCTTGCGTGCCCGAGTAGTCGAACTCGCAGGCCTGGCCGATGACGATCGGTCCCGAACCGATGAGCAGGATGGTGCGGAGGTCGTCGCGCCGGGGCATGGCAGGCGGGTCGATCGCGCCGCGCGTCACCGGAGCGCCGCCGACCCACGGCCTTCTACCCCGCGCCCATCCGGCCGGTCAACCGACCACTGCGACCGATCCGCAGCTTTCCCCCAGGTAGCGGGCCGCACTGCCCCCCCCAGGTCGCGGCCGCACTGCCCCCAGGTCGCGGCCGCACTCCCCCCAGCTCGCGAGCCGCTCCCCCTGGTCGCGAGCCGCACTGCCCGTTACCAGCTGCGACTTACCAGCTGGCAAGTCGTTCTTGTCATCTGGTAAGCTCTATTTGACGACTGGCAACAATAGTTGCCAACTGGCATTGCCCACTGGTAACGTGTCGCCATGCCTCGACGGGATCCCGTCGTCTCCGCCTTCACGCGCACCCGGCTTGACCAGGTCTTCCGCGAGAGCGGCGAGACCATGCAGGCGTTCGCCACCCGCGCTCGCCTGTCGACGCCGGCCCTGAGCCGCATGCTGTCGGGCGCACGCACGCCGGGACGCGATTCGATCGAGCGGATTGCGCGGGCCAGCGGCCGATCTCCGGCGTGGTTCTACCCCCCCTCCTCCGGCTATTCGATCGACCTCGAGTTCCTGCGGCTGGACGATCCGGAGATCGACGCGGCTCTCCGGACGCTGCGCCGCGACCCGACCCGCACGAGTGTGCTGAAGCGGGTGTTCAAGGCCGCAGCGCTCGCGCTCGCCGAGCCGGACCTCGCCGCCACCGCGGACGCCGAAAAGGCCGTGGCCAGTCCACCGGCGGCCGCCGCCGCGACCGCCCCGTATCCGAGCCGGCGCCCGCGTGGCCGGCCGCGCGGAACCTGAATCGAAGACGACGCCTTCGCCGTGCCGGGCTAGAGCGACAGTGGCAACGGCGTGGGCGCGCTGCGGTCGGGATCGGCGAGTGCGGCGTCGACCCAGCGGCGGCAGAGGTCGCACAAACGCGGCGGCGCGGCGTCGGCGTCGGCGAGGCTGCGGATTGCGTGCATCAGGCAGGAGGAGCGGTCGCAGTGCGGCAGGCCGAGGGTGTGGCCGAGCTCGTGCGCCAGGATCTTGAACAGGCGCCACCGATAGAGGTCCCAGTCCGAATCTCGGTCCCAGAATTGCTCTTCTAAACGCAGCGCCGAGACGATGGCGACGTCGTGCGTCGCCGACGCTAGGCCGAAGAGGAAGCGCAGCTCGGAGGCGTAGAGGTCCGCGTCCGTCACGGCCACAAGACGGTAGCCGTCGCGCGGGCGGAGGCTCCGCATCATCCCCAGGACTCGCTCGGCGTCGTACATCGCGGTGGCAGGGTTCCAGCTCTCGCCGGGGAGCGGACGCCGCGGCAGCAAAGCAACGTCGCGAGTGCCTGCCACGAAGGCGATCGCGTCGACGACCAGGTCCACCGTGTCCGCACCGATGCTGCCGAGCGGCACGACGTAGATCTTGATCCCGGGCGAGGGGTGGGCGGCCATCTCGGCGGGGAAAGCAAACGGGCGAGCGGACCAATCGCCGGCGGTGAGCCCGGCGGTGGTCGCGCCCGTGGCGGGTGCGAGGCTCGCGCGCGCGACCGCGAGCGCGGCATCTCCACGGGGCCAGTCCGGCGCCGGCGCCAGTGCCGTGCGGTGGTGTGTAGGCGCCGCGGTCACGGCGGCCACGAGCAACGCCACGCCGGCGATAGGCGCGGCCAGCACCGCGACCGCGGCCGCGACCGCACCGCCGTAGCGATGCGCCGGGCGCAGGGCGTCGGAGTCCCGGTCCAACGGGGCTAGGACAACCGGGCGCGGCCGCGGTTCCAAAGAACGGCGGCCCGCCTTGACGCGAGCGCCTATGCCTAGGCCGGCTGGTCGATCCCGGCCAGGCGGCCGTGACTTCGCCGGCTGTTGACCGTGCCGGCGGGGCGGCCGGGACTTCGCCGGCTGTTGACCGTGCCGGCCGGGCGGCCGGGACTTCGCCGGCTGTTTGGCCACGCGGGCGGGGGCGGCCGTCACCGCCGGGTGGCTGACCCATGCGATGGGGCGGCCGTGACTTGGCCCGACTGGTTGACCTATCCTTGATGGATGGGCCGCACCGTACCGCCACCGCCGCCCGGCTCCCCGGGCGCGGTGCCCCCCGCCGAGAGGTCCATCGTCGACCCCAGCGGTCTGATCATCCTCGACCCGTCCAAGCCCTCGCTGCCGATCGTCCCCGGGATCGGGGGCGGCGCACCGCCCGGAGAACTAGCGAGCGGCGGCCAGGTGACCGCCGCGCCGGGGGCCTTCCGCGGCCTCGCCCCGTTCGGCGTCGGCGACGGGCACAGCTTCTTCGGCCGCACTGTCGAAGCGGACACGCTGACGCGCCTGCTCCTGGGGCCGGATTGCCGCGCGGTCGTGATTATCGGCGAGCGCGGCGTTGGCAAGACTTCCTTCTTGCACGCCGGTATCGGCGCCACCGCCCGGGCGGAGAGCTGCGCGGTCATCCACGTGGCCGACTACGTGGGCGCGACGGAGCACGTCGTCCAGGACGTGGAGAAGGTCACCGGGTTGTCGCGCGCCTCGAACGAGCCGCCGCCCGAATACATCATCCGCGTGTCGCGCGCGCGCGCCCTGCTGGTGCTGTGCGACGACGTGCAGCGCCTGCTCGGCGACGCCACGCCGGGCCAGGACCGCTACCGGCTGCTGCAGACCGTGCGGGCGATCTCCTCCAGCGCCGACGTTCCGCCACCGCGCGTTGGCTTCGCGTTTGCGCTCGACGAGGAGCACCGCTTCCTGACGGAGATGCTCGGCGCGGACGTGCCGGAGACGAAGCGCCCGGAGCGGCGCTTCCGCCTGTCGCGGTTCGACGCCGCCACCGCGGCCGACGTGATCGCGCGCTCGCTGGCCGCCGCCGGAGCGGTCGTCGGTGACGGTTTCGCCTTGGCGCTGGCCGCCGACCTCACGCGCAACGGGCCCCTCCTGCCGACGCACCTGCAGCTCGCCGGCGCGGCCGCTCTGCGCGCCGGCTTGACCCGCACCGACCTCTTGCGCGCGCACGGAGGCGGACGGGCGCTGCTGCTGGGCTACCTCCACCAGGCGTGCGACGCGACGCCACATCCCGACTGTGCGCGCGACGTACTGCTGGCGATGGTGGACGCCGAGGCGCGCGCGATCGACTGCACGTACGAGGACCTGCTGGAGAAGCCAGCCGGCGAGCCCGAGCAGCTGGAGCCGGTGCTGCGCGCGCTGGAGGCGGCGGGCATGATCCGATCGTTCGCCGCCGGCGGGCGGCGCCGCTACACGCTAGGCCACCCCACCCTCGCGCCGCTGGTGCCTCGGTCGCTCGGCCGCGCCGCGGAGGCGGAGTGGCGCGGGACCGCGGTCTGGACGGCGCACCTCGCCACCGGCAAGAAGCTCAAGCCCAAGGAGCTGCGCGAGCTGGCGGAGTACGGCATTCGGCCCAAGGGGCCCGACGAGCACAAGCTGCACCGCCGCAGCCTGGCGGCCCTGGGCCGCGGGCGCATTCTGCGCATTGCCTTGGTGGTGCTGCTGGCGGCGGCGGCACTCGCCTACGCGGGTCTGAGCGGGCACGTCCGCGCGGAGCGCTTCGGCGATCGCGACGAGCTGGTGGCGGCGCGCGGCCCGTGGTGGTGGCCCGGCGCAGTGCCGCCGCTGCTGGGCGCGCTGCTGCCGGGCGGCGCATCGGTGCGGCTTGGATTCGACGCGCCTGGCGCAAGCCCGAGCGCCGGGGGCGAGGTCCGCGCAGGCGAAGACGAAGCGACCTCGGCAGGACTGGCGGTGCTGGCCCCCGACCCGGTGGACGCCGCGGCGGCGCGCGCGCTCGATGAGGGGTTGCCCGGCGCGGCGGCAGCACTCGTCGCGCACCACCGGCGCGGCACGGCGGCGGCCTCGGTGGAAGCGCTCGGCGACGCGCTGGACGCGGCTGGGTCGCCGGCGGCGAAGGTTGGCGTCCTGCGCGCAGTGGCGGCGGGCGCGGTCGCGCCCGCGAACGAGGAAGCGTGGACGGCGGTGCTGCAGGCGGGCCTCGGCGACGAGACGCCGGCCGTGCAACGCGCCGCGGTGCACGCGATGGGCGCCGCGCCGCCTGACGTCGCGGTGCTGCTGCTCGACGCCGCGCTGGCGGTGCCCGACGCCGACACGCGCCGCGCTGCCGCGGAAACCGTGGCCGCGCTGCCGGGCGCCGCCAAGGGGCGGCTCGCGCTGGTGCAGAAGGCGATTGCGGACAAGGCGGCGCCGGTGCGCGCGGCAGCGGCGGCGGCCGCGGTCGGCGCCAGCGACGCGCAGGCCGGTGGCGCAGTGACGTCGGTGGGCAAGCTGCTGGGCGACGCCGCCCCGGAGGTGCGCCGAGCGGCCGCCGACGCGTTGGCGGCGCTGGCCCCTCGCGCCGTCAAGGAAGCGCTGGCGGTGATGGCACCGGTGCTGACACCCGGCGCCGCGGGCGCGGGCGGCGACGACGACTTGCGTGGACGACTGCTGGGCATCCTCGGCGGACCCGCGGGGGCCGCGGGCGGCGACGCGGCGGTCGCGGCGGTGGGCGCGCGCGCCGCCGACAAGAAGGAGAAGCTGCCAGTGCGTCTCGCAGCGGTCGAGGCGCTGGGCACGCTGGCGGCCCAGGCGATCGCCTCGCCAGCCGCAGCCGGCACCGGCGCTGCGACCGGCACGGCCGCGCCGCCCGCCTCCGCCCCTGCCCCGGGCCCGCCGGCTCCGGCCGTGCCCGCGGGAGCATCGGGGCCCGCCGGCGGCGCCGGCGGCGGGGCCGGCCCGGCGGTGCCACCCACGGGCCCTCCCAGCGCGCTCGACCGCCTGACCACGCTGGCAACCGAGGACGGTCCGTTGCGCGCGGCGGCGCTGCGCGCGCTCGGCGCCGCGTGCGCACGCGCTCCGGCGCGGGCGGCGGCAACGCTCATCGCCGCGCTGGACGCGCCCGCAGCGGTGCGGGGCGCCGCGCTCGACGGCCTGCGCGCCGACGCACCCGCCGCGCCACCCGACGTCACCGACGCCGTCGCCGACGCGCTGCGCGAGGCGCTCAAGAAGCTGAAGACCGACGGCGCGTTCAAGGCCGCGGCGGCGGCGGCGCTGGGCGACTTGCCTGCGCGCGGCCCGGTCGTGGCGCTGCTGGGCGAGCTCGCCGGCGACGACGCCGCTGCCGTGCGCGCCGCCGCCATCGACGCGCTCGGCCACGCCCTCAAGACCGCACCGGCGAACAAGGGCGTGGCGGCGGCGCTCGCCGGCGTGGTGCGCGAGCCGGCCACGGAGGCGGAGCGCACTGCCGCGCTGGAGGCGCTGCTGGCCGCAGGGGCGCACGGGCCCGAGCTCCTGGCGCCGGCCCTCGCGGCCGCGCACGACGGCGCGCCGCCGGCCAGGCGCGCCGCCGCCACGCTGCTGGGGGCGCTCGGCGCCGCCAACAAGAAGGCGACCGACGCGCTGGCGCGCATGGCGCTCGACGACCCCGACCCCCTACTGCGCGCCGCCGCCGCCGCGCTCCTCCCGGGCCCAGGCGCCGAGCCGGCGGTCGACGGCATGACGAAGCTGGCGGCCAGCCGCGACGTCACGCTCCGCGCCGCGGCCGCCGATGCACTGGGCGCCCTCGGTCCGCGCCTGGCTGCCGGCCCCGCGCTCCTGGCCGCCGCGGACGCCTGCCGCGGTGTGACGGGCGGGCCTGACGACACGGCCCGCGCTCGCGCCACGCTCGCCTTCGCCGAGATCGCTGCGGGCGCCGCCGCTCCCCCCGAGCTGCGCAGCGCCGCCGCCCAGGAGCTCCGCGGGCGCCTGTACCCCAAGGGCGCGGTTGCCGCGTCGGCGGCGCGCGGGCTCGGGCTACTCGGCGGGCACGATCCTGAGACGCTCGCCGCGCTGCTGGACGCCGACGTGCCGGACGCCGTCGCCGCGCTCGAGGCGCTGGCCGCGCGCGACGGCGCGGGCACCGTCAAAGCGTTGGGGCCCTACACCGCCGCTGGCCCCGTGGCCGCGCGCGTGCGGGCACTCGGCGTGCTCGGCGACGTCGCCGCCGGCCCGATGCCCTCGGCGGCGCCCGCCAGCGCTCCTGCGTCTGCTCCCGCCTCGGCCCCGACGTCGCGGCCCGCCGACGCCGGCGCGGAAGGCGCGGTGAAGGCGCTGGGCACCGCCAGCACCGACCCCGACCCCGCCATCCGCCTGGCCGCCGTGGCCGCGCTGGCGCGCGCCGCCGCCGACGCCGCCGACGCCGAGGCGCTCCTACAAGCGCGCCTCGACGACCCCGCCAGGCTCGTCGCCGACGCCGCGCTCGACGCGCTCGCCGCGCGCCGCCCCACGCGCGCGCTCGAAGACCTCGCCGGCGACCTGGCCGACCCCGCCCCCGGCGTGCGCCTGGCGGCCATGGCGCAGCTCGCCCGCCTCGCGCACGCCGACAAGGCAGCGTCCGCCAAGATCGCGGCCCTCGCAGAGAAGCGCCGCAAGGACGGCTCGACCGCGCCACACGTCCGCCTCGCCGCCGCGCTCCTGGCGGACGCCGTCGCCGGAGGCGCCGACCCCGGCCGCGCCCTCGCCTACTGGCGCGCGCTGCGCACCGGCGAGCTGGCCCTGTTCTAGCTTCGCTCGCGGCGCCGCGGCCACGCCGGCGCGAGTCGGTCAACGCTACGGGACGCTGGAGCCCTCGACCAGCAGGATGCGCTGGTCGACCGCCACGCCGGCGAAGGCGTCGATCAGGCCGCTCGGCCAGGTCACCCAAATCAAATCGA